>SXON01000210.1 GCA_005778355.1 Pseudomonadota bacterium
CCCCGGGGTTGTCGACCCCTTTGCCCGCGGGTGCGCCCGCCGGGCGCGCCGGCGCGACGCGACGCGACGCCCCGGCGCGCACGCGAGGCAGTAGATGTTCCCCCGGTCGCAGCGCGGGCAGATCTCCACGAGGATGCCACAGGCAGCGCAGGAGTAGAGGCGGAGCGGGGAGGCGAACGCGGGAGTCCACCCGCGGCGGCTGGACGAGGCGCCCTCGCCGGGCAACAGGAGCGCGGGGACGCGCCGCCTGAACGCGGGAGGCCGCCCCAGGCGTGCGGGTGGTGGTACACCCGCACGCCACCACCGGGGCGGAGCCCGGCTACCGCGACGAGTCGATCACCGCCCCCGGCGGCGGTGCCAGGCGCTGCTCGCCGGAATCACGCGATTTCTGGTCGACGCTGACAGGCCCGGCTTCGTGAGCCGGGAGTGGGGACGAGGACGGCCCCGCCCTTGCCGCCTCGCTCGTTGCTTCAATGGGGCCCGGCTTCGTGAGCCGGGAGTGGGGCCACATGGTGTCGCCCGGCTCTCGCGACGGGATGCTTCAATGGGGCCCGGCTTCGTGAGCCGGGAGTGGGCGAACCGCTCGACAAGCAGTCGCTTGGTCGCCCCCATGCTTCAATGGGGCCCGGCTTCGTGAGCCGGGAGTGGGTCGGGGCTCGGGGCCCGGCGCTGTTCAGGTGGTGACCTGCTTCAATGGGGCCCGGCTTCGTGAGCCGGGAGTGGGGCGATGGACACCATCCGCTACGTCGCGCGATTGCAGCTTCAATGGGGCCCGGCTTCGTGAGCCGGGAGTGGGTCAACTTCTACCCGGACCCCGAAGGGTATGTGGTGCTTCAATGGGGCCCGGCTTCGTGAGCCGGGACTGGGGCTTCCGCCTTCGCCTTCGCCTGCGCGGTGTCTGAGCTTCAATGGGGCCCGGCTTCGTGAGCCGGGAGTGGGTGCCCGGCACCCGTGCTCAGGGAGATCAAGGAGAACAGGCTTCAATGGGGCCCGGCTTCGTGAGCCGGGAGTGGGAAGACGAAGCGCCTGCTCGGCAACCCCGTGCTGCTCTGGCTTCAATGGGGCCCGGCTTCGTGAGCCGGGAGTGGGCCGGCAGTTACCCGCTGTTCACCCACGCCGGCGCGGTGCTTCAATGGGGCCCGGCTTCGTGAGCCGGGAGTGGGCGGGGCCGGGATCGCGGGGCGCCTAGCGCCCGGTGGGCTTCAATGGGGCCCGGCTTCGTGAGCCGGGAGTGGGTCGGCGCGCTCGCAGATCCACGCCCACAGCAAGCGCTCGCTTCAATGGGGCCCGGCTTCGTGAGCCGGGAGTGGGGTAGCCGTTATGGTCCTCGAAGCGCACCTGCGCCGGGTCGCTTCAATGGGGCCCGGCTTCGTGAGCCGGGAGTGGGTGCAGAAGCGCGGCTCGGCCGAGCAGTGGGGCGACCAGCTTCAATGGGGCCCGGCTTCGTGAGCCGGGAGTGGGTTCAAGCTCACCGCCTGAGCACGCTTAAGAAGGTTGGCTTCAATGGGGCCCGGCTTCGTGAGCCGGGAGTGGGCGTGTCGCGGGTGGACGGCCCGGCCGAGCGCATGCTGCTTCAATGGGGCCCGGCTTCGTGAGCCGGGAGTGGGCGGGCCGCTGTCGCCCTCGCGCGGCACCTGAAGATCCACGGGCTTCAATGGGGCCCGGCTTCGTGAGCCGGGAGTGGGGACGCTACCCCCCAAGACAGCCCGGCGACGGGCGAAGCTTCAATGGGGCCCGGCTTCGTGAGCCGGGAGTGGGGAGATCGAACTTCGCCGCCTGCCGATCGTCGTCGGGCTTCAATGGGGCCCGGCTTCGTGAGCCGGGAGTGGGCCGTGAACGCGCTCGCCGCCCTCGCCTACCAGGGCGTGCTTCAATGGGGCCCGGCTTCGTGAGCCGGGAGTGGGCTATCGAGCGCGACGGGCGCGCACCCGGCGGCTAGGCTTCAATGGGGCCCGGCTTCGTGAGCCGGGAGTGGGGCAAGAGACCCGGGCCTCGTCATACGCCGAGAAGATGCTTCAATGGGGCCCGGCTTCGTGAGCCGGGAGTGGGTCCACCGCCCGAACAGGGTCTCCCCGTCCTGGTTGCTTCAATGGGGCCCGGCTTCGTGAGCCGGGAGTGGGGAACGAATCGCCGACAGGCTTGATGGTGCAGACTACGTGGCTTCAATGGGGCCCGGCTTCGTGAGCCGGGAGTGGGCCGCGTGCAGGTCCTTCACCAGGTCCTCGCTGAGCTGGCTTCAATGGGGCCCGGCTTCGTGAGCCGGGAGTGGGGAGGCGGAGTGGCGCGAGCGCTACGACGTGCTCTGGCTTCAATGGGGCCCGGCTTCGTGAGCCGGGAGTGGGTCGACGAGCTTCTGCTCGGCCAGCGTCCCGCGAGCGCGCTTCAATGGGGCCCGGCTTCGTGAGCCGGGAGTGGGGCCTACGGCATCGGTGCCGGGGGCGGGGAGCTCCTGGCTTCAATGGGGCCCGGCTTCGTGAGCCGGGAGTGGGGCCGTCGAGCACGCGGTGAGCGAGTCGTCGAGGAGCTTCAATGGGGCCCGGCTTCGTGAGCCGGGAGTGGGGCATGATATTCGGAGGGACGTCGGAGGTCGCCTTCCAGCTTCAATGGGGCCCGGCTTCGTGAGCCGGGAGTGGGGACCGCCTCTGTCGTCGGCGCCGCGCCGGTGTGCGGCTTCAATGGGGCCCGGCTTCGTGAGCCGGGAGTGGGGTCTTCCAGTTGGCGACGTCCGACGAGCCGTCTGGCGCGCTTCAATGGGGCCCGGCTGCGTGAGCCGGGAGTGGGCGAGCCGAGGCGAGCACGGACGTCCCCGAGAAGCTCGCTTCAATGGGGCCCGGCTTCGTGAGCCGGGAGTGGGCCGCTAGGCGGCCTCGGCGGCGACTTCGGGCATGACGCTTCAATGGGGCCCGGCTTCGTGAGCCGGGAGTGGGGGAGGCTGATCCCCATGGGCGACAACATCACCTGGCGCGAGCTTCAATGGGGCCCGGCTTCGTGAGCCGGGAGTGGGCTCGCCGACGAGTGGACGCGGTTCAAGCTGGAGGTATCGCTTCAATGGGGCCCGGCTTCGTGAGCCGGGAGTGGGTGCGACGGCGAGGTCATTGCCGACGCCCTCGCGGAGCTTCAATGGGGCCCGGCTTCGTGAGCCGGGAGTGGGCAGCGGCGGTGGAGACACGCCAGCGGCGAGGGCCAGCGCGCTTCAATGGGGCCCGGCTTCGTGAGCCGGGAGTGGGTGGCAGGACGAGGCCGCGTTCTGGTCGGAGGACCAGCTTCAATGGGGCCCGGCTTCGTGAGCCGGGAGTGGGCGCCGAGCGGGCCGAGGCCGCCGCGCGCCGCGCGAAGCTTCAATGGGGCCCGGCTTCGTGAGCCGGGAGTGGGGTGAAGCCGTACTCGGTGCCGTCGCAGGGCTTGACGTCGCTTCAATGGGGCCCGGCTTCGTGAGCCGGGAGTGGGCCTCCACGACGACCTCACCACCGACCGGCAGGCCGCGCTTCAATGGGGCCCGGCTTCGTGAGCCGGGAGTGGGCCCGCGCCTACTGCGGCGTGCCGCTCGTCGTCACGTAGCTTCAATGGGGCCCGGCTTCGTGAGCCGGGAGTGGGGCCGACGACACCGTGCCCCCCGGCCCGGACGTGCGGCCGCTTCAATGGGGCCCGGCTTCGTGAGCCGGGAGTGGGAGGGCCGGGGCGTCGAGCCGCCCGTCCAGATTGTCGTAGCTTCAATGGGGCCCGGCTTCGTGAGCCGGGAGTGGGACTACCTCTCGGGCCTCATCCGGGCCAAGCTTGCGGAGCGCTTCAATGGGGCCCGGCTTCGTGAGCCGGGAGTGGGCGTCAACGCCAGCGTGTCCAGCGCCCACCTCGTTCGCGCTTCAATGGGGCCCGGCTTCGTGAGCCGGGAGTGGGTGACGGTGACGGGCTTGTGGCGGGTAGCGGCCAATGGCTTCAATGGGGCCCGGCTTCGTGAGCCGGGAGTGGGCCGGCGGGAACAGGCACGGCAAGCCCGAGTCGGCGGCGCTTCAATGGGGCCCGGCTTCGTGAGCCGGGAGTGGGATGCCCGGGAGTACCGGCAACGGCGGCGTCATCGTCTTGCTTCAATGGGGCCCGGCTTCGTGAGCCGGGAGTGGGCATCGCCAGCTTCGACAGGGCCTGCCGGATGCACTGGCTTCAATGGGGCCCGGCTTCGTGAGCCGGGAGTGGGCGGGCGACTCGTCCGCCAACCTCGCGTTCCAGGCGAAGCTTCAATGGGGCCCGGCTTCGTGAGCCGGGAGTGGGCAGGTGGACGCGCTGCTGCAGCACGTCGGTGAAGTCGCTTCAATGGGGCCCGGCTTCGTGAGCCGGGAGTGGGCGGCGCTGGCGCGCCCACGCGGCGGCGCAGCGCAGGCTTCAATGGGGCCCGGCTTCGTGAGCCGGGAGTGGGGGAGATCGCGCGCGGGCTGGAGCGCCAGCCGCCCCTCGCTTCAATGGGGCCCGGCTTCGTGAGCCGGGAGTGGGTCATCGTCCAGTGGGAGGCCGAGGTGACCGCCGGGCTTCAATGGGGCCCGGCTTCGTGAGCCGGGAGTGGGTTAAAAGGTGCTAGCGCGATCAAGCAGGAGGCTTTGCTTCAATGGGGCCCGGCTTCGTGAGCCGGGAGTGGGGCACCGTTCCAGGATGCTGTACCCGCGCCTCCAGGCGGCGCGACTTGCGAGCGGTGGCCCGAAAGGGGGCGTCGTGGCGGGCGGTCTGCGGGGTCGGTTTCGTGATGCCACCCGCCTACGACGCAGTCACCATCACGCTCGCGAGCGGCGGCCGTGTGCCACGCGGCACCGAACCGCTCGCGCCAGGATGAGAAGGAACGCGCGGCTAGAATATCCTGACCACGCGCTCGATGGGAGAAAGAGGCTGCCCCAGGGTCCAGTGTTTCCACGTGCGCTCCGCGTCGGCGGAGCCCAGGGGCACGAAGAGCACCTGGTCGGCCTCGTGGTCGATGGCGTCGAGCAGCTTGGCCTTGAGGGTGGCCAGTTGCAGGGCGGAGATGACGCAGCGAAAGACCGAGTACTGGAGCGCGTCGCCGTAGCCGCGCATCACCTTGTGAACCCGCCGCAGGCGTGCGTCATCTCGGATGTCGTAGCAGACAAGCCACACGGTGAGGTGCGCGCTCATCGAACCCTGTACTCCGCGTACTTCGCCACCTCGCCGGTGAGGTGACGCGCCAAGAGGCGAGCCTGCACCTCCAGGATGCGGCGGTAGGAGAGCCGCGAGCCGAAGACCGGGTGGGTGGCCAGCTCGTCCATGCGGCGCTCGAAAACGGTGATGAAACGGCTCCGCGCCGCGTCGGCGATGGCCACGCCGGTGGCGCGTTCCTCGAAGTCGCCCACCGCCACGACGCCGTTGTTGATGGCATTGAGCACCACCGAGTCCGCGATGACAGGACGCATCTCCTCCATCATGTCCAGCGCCAGCGCCGGGCGACCGGGCCGGGGCTGGTGGAGGAAGCCGACGTAGGGATCGAGGCCGACGTGATGCAGGACCACGGTGTACTCGCGCACCAGGCAGGCGTACGCGAAGGACAAGAGTGCGTTCACCGGGTCGCGGGGTGGACGTCGGTTTCGACTGTCCACCCGGAACTTGTCGCGAAGGTCGCCCTTGATCATGGACGAGAAGTGATCGAAGTAGTAGCGCGCGGCCAGTCCCTCGAAGCCCATCAGCGCCTGCGGGTCGGGCGCGCGCGCCGCGTCGTCGTGGATCTCCTTGAGTCGCGACAGCACATCGCCCGGAACGTCCTCGCCGTTCCGCCGCAGGTACACGCGCTGATTGTGGATCTTCGAGCGGACGAGCGCCCGTGCGATGTCCAGCGACCGCGCCGCGTTGCTCGCCGCCGCGTGCTGCGCCATGCGGGCCACGACGCCCGCGCCGCTCGCCGGGGTGAAAATGCCTCGGAACCAGCCGCCGTGGCTATGGACGGCGAGCGGGACGTCTGCCTCCGCGAGCGCGTGGAGCAGCGGGGTCGACACTGCGGCGTTGCCCAGAACCACCACCCGCGAGGTCTCGGCAATGCGTGCCCGGCCCACTTCCTGGCCCTTGTCGCGCACCACGATCTCGTCGTGGTCTTTCCCCACGCTCCCGCCCTGCAGGCGCACGTAGAGGGGCAGGCCGTCGTCACGGGCAGCCACGAGCGGGCGCACCTCGTCGCCGCGTCCCGCCAGCATGTTCTCCTCGTCGGGCAGGCAGATGCCCACCAGCGAGCAGCCGTTGCACTTCGGGCTGTCGACCAGTGGAGGCGGCAAGGAGCGAGTGGTGGACAGCGCGAGCGCCTGGTCGCGGAGTTCGAGCGTGCGGGCCACCAGCGCGTCGGTGATCGGCACCGGCACCCGCCGGCGCGACGCGGCGAACCACAGCGCGCCCTCGTCGCAACGGTAGCCATGCGCGCGCAAGAGAAGGGCCTGCGCGCACACCTGCACGCGCTCCGGCTCCCAGGCACCCTCGGGCACGTCGGGGGCCGCGCCCTTCTTGTAGTCGATGGGGACCACGCGATCGGCGTCGGCCTCTACCAGGTCGATCTTCGCGACGATCCGCAGGACGTCGTCGGACAGGTACACGCTGCGCACGGCGACGGGCGCCCCCGCCGCGCCGGGGTCGGGGAGGCCCTCCCTGCTCGGCTTGTCGACCCGGCGGTGGACGGTACGCCCCTCCACCGTGTCGGCGCTGTCGGCCCACTCGCCGTGGATCCACTCGAGGGCGAAGAGGCGCGGGCAGTACGCCAGCTCGTTCAGCATGCGGGCGGGGAGGTGTTCCCCGCTCATGGCTCCTCCACGGCGCGGAAACTGCCCAGGCCGAAGTGGGCGCCGTAGCCCAGGAATATCGGCCCCCGGACCGGCGTCGCGAACTCCAGTGTGAAGCCAAAAGCCCCTTCGCCTCCACGCGAACCCCCGCCCTCTCGCCGCGCCCTGAGGAATCGGTGGGCCTCCCAACTCGATCGCGGGTGCTCGGTCTCACCCCGCATCCAGCCTCGCACGTCGATGAGCTTGGCCCCGGCGAGGTGTTCGTGGTGCTCGA
Organism: Pseudomonadota bacterium; assembly: GCA_005778355.1. Taxonomy (GTDB): domain Bacteria; phylum Myxococcota_A; class UBA796; order UBA796; family SXON01; genus SXON01. Next base: position 7,024 of record SXON01000210.1, read on the forward strand.
TCGCCATTCGAGCCTGGTCGGGAGGCAGATCACGCCCCTTCCGGGGCTTCGGATGCCGAAAGAGGACGAATGGCGTCTCGCTCTTCCAGACGCGAGAGGCACCGAAAAGCGCGGATCGGGCAGGGTTGCGACGTCCCCCGATCGCGTCGAGGCCGGCCAACACCTCGGGCGAACCCAGGTGGACGAGGGTGATTTCGTAGGTCGATTCTCCCACCGCGCCCTCGGCGCTCCATAGCGAGCGGAGCCTGCGAATCGCGCTCACCGCCTCGTCATCGAACCCGGTGGGGTGCCAGGCATACAAGTGATCGATCGCCCCGTCGCCGTCGTCGTCCGCAGCGACGAAGTAGGCGTGCCGCCCGCCTCGCATGGCTTCCCCCGCCTCCTTGCCGCTGAACGCCTCATGCGTGGACCCGTCCCCCTCGTTGCGTGCGCAGCTCATCAGCGCGCGCCGGAGCCTGTCACCCAGCGACAAGGCGCGCTCAAGCCTCGGCAAGACCCGCCCGGTGAGCGCGAAACGAGCCAGTTCCGGTCGAGCCCGACCGTGTGGCCGAAGGTGGCGCGGAGCGGGGCCACCGCCATGCCAGACATACCGCCGGGCGACAGCTCCGGGGGGAGCCGACCACCTCGCCTTTTGTAGAACCAACGGCTCCATGGCCAGGGCGTCGAATCGGTCGCGCGGCAGGTCCTTCTCCCGCCACCCCTCGCGCAACATCGCTGATCGCCAGAGTTCAAAGGCCTGCTCGGACACGAGAGTCCAGATCTCGACGTCCCCTTCGGACGATGGCTGTACGCGGTGCCAGGCCTGCGGACGGGGACCCGGCTGGACCACCGAAGCTCGAACCCACGACTCGGCTCGCCCCAGGTAGCCGACCTCGGCGAGGAGCCGTCCGAGCAGATCCCGCTCTGACGCATCGAGAGCCACCGGCCAGTCCACCTCGAAGGCGGGCGTTTCGCCGTTGGGTCTGTCGAACGCGGCAAAGGCGTCGAATACCATCTTGCCGTCGCGACCCGTCTCCTGTGACAGGTAGGCGCGGGTGTGCGAGAAGGTGGCCGGCGGCAAGGCGTAGCTCGGGAACGTGTCGCCCAGGCGAAGTAGTAGTGCCCGCACGACCCGGTCATCGCGCCCGGGAAGGCGGAAGGAGGCAGCCAACAGCGCGCGAAGCAGCCTCCACGGCGAGGGCGGCCACTCGACCTGGCCCTCGTTCACGTGCGCCGTCCACGGCGTGGCATGAAGTCGCCCGGCGAGTAGTTCGAAACGAAGGGTGACCACGGACGACCTCAAGCGTAGGTGACGCGGACAACCGAATCGGTCGGCAGCGCGCCGGTGGCGACGGCCGACTGGATCAGCCGCGGGAGCGCTTCCTCCATGGCTGCCAACTCGGGAAGGGTGCCGCCGACAGGCGAGGTGACGCGGGGTAGACCCACGACGACGAGGTCGCACGCAGTCCGGAAGCGCAAACCGCGGTCGAGGAGGGCACGAATCTTGTAGAGCGCCAGCCCGAACAGCAGTCGCGTCACCGGCTCCGGGAGGCCGTAGGCGCGGAGCTGCTGCAGGTCCAGGTTGAAGTAGGCGACGATACCTCCGGCGACGAACTCCTCGCGCGGGAAGGGGACGTTCCCGTAGCCTTCGGCGGCCTTCTTCCCCTCTCCGGCGCCCTTCGCGCTCAAGATATCGTTCTTCACCCCGCCGCTCGCCGCCACGCTCACGTCCGCCGCCTCCACGAAGGCGGAGAGAGCGCGCGGCACGCGGATCCGGCCGCCGGCGAGCTTGTCCTGCGCGAGGAACAGGCCGTGAAGCAGCGAGTTGATGTCGAGTCGAGCCACCACCCTCGCCACGGCGCGGATGTCGACTCCGGCGAGATCGAGCGCGGCGAACTCGTTGCGGAGCACCTCGAACACGCGCTTCTCGGACGCCTGGAGCACATACGGAGAGTTGAGTCGGTGCGCCTCCTCGATCGTGCTGGTCAGGTAGCTCCCATCGGGGCGCTCCACGCGCACCCAGCTCAGGCCACGCGCAGCCGGCACGACGTCTTTGGCGACGTCGTCCCAGATCGAGCGCTCCAGGCGGTTCGCCATGGATTGCGCGGACTCGACGAGCAGCATCTCTGTGCCGCTGGGCAAAGTGAAGCGCGCCGGGCCGAGGTCCGGGAAACCGGTGGGCTGGAAGCGGGAGCCCTGCACGGGGCGAAGGTCGGCCTCCACGAGAAACCGGGCGGCAGAGGGCAGGTCGAATGCGGTCACGATGACTCCTGATCGGGGTTGGGGTAGACGAAATGCCGGAGCAAGCTCACGAGGGAGCCGCGAGAGAGCTGGAAGGCGAGGGCGAGCCCCCATCGCCGAGACGTCGCAGGCGACGCCCGCAGGCCAACGTCGCGAGCCGCCGGGTCGCGGTACCGACCGTGCCGAGGCTGTAGGCCGCTGATGCGCAGCCTCCGCGAGGCGAGCACAGTCGCGGCGTCGCCTTGGCCCGCGAGCGCCCGACGCACCAGCCCCGGCGTGCGAGGGAGACAGACAGAATCCGGTTCGCGTCCAGGAAGCCACAAGCGGGGCGCGGAGCACAGCGCGAGCAGGGCGTACCCCGGGTCCGCCCCCCGGGCCGATGGAGCCGATGCGGTCAGCTCTGCGGGGCGAACGAGCGAGTATGCGAGCGCCAGGCACGCAAGCTCGCGTTCGTCCACCCGGCCGTCGATGAAGCACTGCACGTCGTCGATGCCCGCCGCGCCCTCCTCGGCGGCGTTCGAGTCGAGCGCCCGCTCCATCTCGATGCGCGTCGCCAGCGCGGCGAGATCGCTGTCGAGCGACACCCCGCGCCAAACGGCGCTCGGTGTTCGCTCCGCCGTCCACGCGAGCCGACCTCGCCGGTAAGCCGCCTCCTCGAGCCGGGAAAAACGAAGGCGAAGGCCGCCCGCTGCAAGTGCGAGGGCGAGCCGCCGGGTAACGTCGCTCTCGTCGCCGGGTAGCCAGTCTCCGCCGAGCATGGGCACGGGGCCGAGCCCCTTGTCCTGCTGAAAGCCCGGACTCCGCGACAGGGCAAGCTCGGCCTGCCCTAGCGCGCGCAGCACGCGCTCACGCGACGCCACCGAGTCCGACGCGCACAGGGCGAACGTCGCCTCGTCGAGCTCCCGAGAAATGCGCCGAAACCGCGCGGGCGCCCGGTCGCCCATAGCGGCCGCTCTGAATCGGGCGAGCCAGCGGTCGAGCGGCGCGAGCGGATCGCCCCAGGCCCGAGTCGGCACCTCCCAGCTGCCGAGTGGCACGGCGAGGTAGGCGAGCCCATTTCGGCAGTGGAAGCCGAACCGCTCGAAGGCCCCGATTCCACGGTCTGCGCCGAACGCGGCAAGTGACCGGGCGAAGTCAAGCCCCGTGACTGCGTTGCGGGTTCGTCCATCTCCGCGCACGAGCGCTCGTCCCTCCCCGAGAAGCTGCCGCAGTTCGCGCCACGTGGCGTTCGCGTGCCACACGGGCAGCCAGAGCTCGTCTCGACCGGCTGCCTCGTCGGCGGGAGCCGCGCTCGGATACCCAGCGCCGACGCCGCGCACCATGAAGGGGAACGCCAGGTCCTCCCGCACGCCACCCTCGAGCTTTCTCACCGCCGCCGCCGCAAACGCCAACGCGCCTTCGACCATCAGCACGAAATCCAACGGGTTGCTACGCGAACCGGAGTTGAAACCGAAGCCAGTGTTGTACCCACCCGCCTGCGCCGGCGAGAACTGACCGACCGCGCTATCGAGTAGGCCGGGGACCGGTCGACCGTGGAGGGAGGCGGCCACCCACGCGATCACGACGCGGGGCGACGCGTCGACAAGTTCGACCAGGCGTTGCATGAAGTTGTTCGAGAAGTCGAGCCTTCCGTCGTTACCGCCCGTGCCCAGGAGCGGAGGGTACTGTGGCCCCGCCGAGGTCAGCACCACGGCGGCATCAAGCCACGCGAGCGCATTGTCGGGCAGTTCCGCGCGGAGCGCCGCCAGCAAGGTGGCCTTATCGAAGTCGTCGTCGGCGCCCACGAGCCGGCCATGAACTGCGCGTGCGACGCGAATGGCATCTGCGTAGGCCGCGAACCGGACGTTCGACCCGCCTGCCATGCGCTCGATCCCCCGCTTGTTGTCCTTCGGGAAGAAGCCACTCCCTCCGTTCCAGGGCGACACCACGGGCGTCGGTTGATACTGATCAAGCAAGAACGCTGCCAGTTCGTCGGAGGATCGAGTGGAACGCAACCAGAAACCTTCCGCCGTCCACCAGCTAGAGCAGTCGGGATCGACCTGCTCCGCGACGACTCGGTGAAGGCCCAGTGCCTTGAGGTAGCCGGCAAGCGGACGCGGGCTACATCCCGCGAGCAGCACATCGTGCCTATTCACGAAGACTCCTTGAGGGTTGGGTTGCGCCGCGCCGAGCCGCGCCAGTCGGCGATGCGAACCAGCGCCTCCCACCAGGCGAGTTTGAACGGACCGTGCTGCTCGAGCAGGCGAAGAACGCGATCCGACCACGAGCCTCCTGGGGCGCCGAGAGCCGCGACCTCGGTGGAGAGGGACACTTCGACCGACGTCACGCCACCCCCGAGCACCGCCGCCGGGAGCACGTCACCGTCGCAGATCCCCAGGATTGGGCGAGCACCCGGTCGGTCGGCCGGTGCCCTCTCGCCGGGGCGGCTACGAAGTCTCACTCGCACCTTTCCGTGGTGCGCGGCGACGAGGTACGCGGTGAGGTCGTCGCCGCCCTGTGAGAGGAGGCCGAGCGCGGACGCGAGCTCGTGGCGGAAAAACCTGCGAGCACCTTCGGGCCGCGCCCCTCGCTTGCCATCCGACTTCGCCCATGGGCCGCGCCCCCGACGAGGGTCGTCAGGCGCCAGCGACGCGACCAGCACTGCCTGGAAAGCGGCGTGTGCCTTGCCGAGGTCGTGCCAACGCGCGGCGGTGGCGAGCAGCGGCCACGGTCCCGGCCCCAGTGCTGCAGCCAGGGCGGCCATCTCCTCGGCGACATCCGAACTATGCTCGGAAAGGCTCACAAACTGCCCGAATTCGACCGCCTTCCGGTCATCCTCGTCGTCGTCTCTCGGGGCGACCGATGGGATTGGCGCTGGGCGATGCTTCGGATCACGCGTGAACCCGAGCTTCGGGTCGTATCCGCCGACTGCCACGTCCACGAGGAGCGCTTGCCCCGGGACAATGTCGAGCTTCCCGAAGCGCGTCGGCACCGCCTCCCATGCGCCAAGATGGGGGTCCCATCGCCACGCCTTGCGTTCCCTCAAGAGCGCCTGCGCGTCCTCGATGCGGACGCGGCACAACTCGTCTCGCGCGAGCGCAGGCGAGTCGGCCGCCGGAGGCGCGTCCCCGATGTCGCGCCACGCAAGCTGAACGTCACGGTCGCTGGTGTCACGGACGAAATGCGCGATGTCGAGGTGCCGCCCGGCGATATCGGGCTCCGTGTCAAAGAGCTCAAGCAGGTCGCGCCGCCGGAGCACGGGCAAGGCTGGCTCCGCGGGAGGGTCGGGCAGGCTGCCGATAGCGCGCAAGCCAACGTCGGTCAGCGCCGCCAAACGACGCCGCGAGTCGGCGAGTTGTCCGGGATCGTACGGGCTTGCCATCTTGTCGGGCACGTCGACAACCACGACCGTGGCGCCCCCCGGGGGGAGTTCGCCGCCCCGGTTGTTTCGGCCGAATCGCTGAACCAGGCTCGACCACGGCGCCATCTCTGTGATCAGCGTGGCGGAGGTGATGTCTACGCCCGCCTCGATCGCCTGGGTGGCGACCACGACCCCGGAGAAGGCAGGGGCCAGCGCGTCGGATTGCTGCTGGGCACGGTCGCCCGGTCGGAACCGGCTGTGGACGAGGCGCACGGGCACCGCCCTGCCGAGCTTCTTGAAGTACTTCTCGATGTCCTGAAACACCGCGATGGCGCGAGCGACGCGGTTTACCACCACCAAGGTTCTCGTGCCCTCCCTGTGCCTCGCTGCCACTTCCCCGGCGAGAGCGTCGGGATCGGCAAGCTGAACCAGTGATTTCGACGAGGCGAGACGGCGCAGCAGCTCCGGGTGTTGGCGATCAGCGTCTTCGAGCCCGAGTTCCTGAAGGGGATGGGCCCGGAGATCCACCGTCGTGAGGCGACCCCGGGCGTTGGTTGCGCTCATCCAGGTAGACCGGCACGGCAGCGCCGTCCCGAGGGCTCGACGCAGCCCCTCGAGCTGCGCCGACGTCGACAAGCCGGGGCCCATCAGCTGCGTCTCGTCGTACACCCACCAAGCGTCGTTGTGAAGCAGGGCGAAGTGTATGGGCCACCGGAACGGGCTCATCGCGTACCCGCGCATCAGCGCGCGCGAGAGCAGCTGGTCTTGCGTACCGATGATCACGCTGTCGACCTCTGGGCGGCCCTGCCAGGACTCGTCGATTGCGCCGCCGAGCATCGCGTGGATCGAGACGTCGGTAGCACCGGCGGCGTCGAGCCATCGACGTGCTTCCCCCGCGGTCTGCTCCACAAGGGTGCGGACCGGGAGCGTGTAGATCAGGCGCCGTGGCGTGGCGGCGCGCAGCTCGTCACCCGCGAAGCGCCGTCGCCACAACCATCCGAGCACGATCGCCGCGGTCTTGCCGCAGCCAGTGGGAACCGTGAGCAAATCGGGGAGCACGGGCGCGGTCGCGAGTCGGACCTGGTAGGGATACGGGTCGCGGCTGGCTGCGCGTTGAAACATACCTTCGAACGTCATTATTGGTCCTCCCGTTCCTGCCCAGCCGCAACGTATCCCGCCAAAGCCCCCCTCAACTCCGCCTGCACCTCGTCCCGGAGCCACGCCGGTTCGATCACCTCGCAGGCCTTGCCCCACTCCAGCGCGAAGCTCACCAGCTCCCGACCCCCGGCGTGCATCACCAGGTCGACACGACCATCCGCCGCCGGTTCGAGTCTCGCCGTGCCATGCCAGTGCCGAGCCTCAAGCAGCGCGCGCTTGTCGGGGTGGAAACGCAGCACCACCCGCTCTGGCGCCGGTTCGCGCCAGATCCCAAAGTAGCCGTCCACATCGCGAGCGGGATCGTGCTCCTCGCGCCGCCGGAAGGTGCCGGTCCCGAGCACGCAGGTGGCCATCCGGTCGACGGCGAGCGTCTGCTTGCGATGATCAGAAGGGTTCCAGGCGAGCAGGTACAGCGCCCGGCGATAGATCGCGAGGGCGTAGGGGTGCAGTTCGAGTGTGCCATCCCGCGCATAGTCCACCGTCACCACGCGATCCTCGAGCAGCGCCTTGAACAGGGTGGCGATCACCTCATCGCGGGCGCCATAGCTGCGGGAAGGCTCGCTCACGAAGGTGAGCCGCGGCACCAGTCGCGACGCTGTCGCCGACGCCCCCGGCACGTCGAAGTCATCGAGCTTCTCGGCGAGTTCGCCCAGCCAGCCAGGGAGCAGTGTCCCCTCCAGGAACGACATCACCTGCTGCCCCACATGCAGGGCCACCCGCTCGCCGAACGTGACCCGAGGGCCCTCCCCACGCGGGAGGCGATAGCAGGAAGCGCGACCGGCCTCGTCGCGCTTGATCGCCGGGTGGGCCTCGGCCAGCAGCTTCAAATCGCGCATCGCAGCCTCGCGTCGCACACCGAGCAGGGACACCGCCTCGGACGTGCTGATACGGCCGCTCCGCTGCAGGCGGTCGTAGAGACGCAGGCATCGCTGGAGCCGTCGAACGTCCACACCATGAAGATACCAAGTCGCGAGGGAAAAGTGTCGCACTGAACATGCGGTCAGATTAGAAGATGCCGGTCGCCGTCGCCCGGGGGACCCTTGACCTTGGGCGCGGGAGACACTACACTGCTCCCACCATGGGAGCGACGATGAACCCGAACCTGCTGCTCCATGAGACTGATCACCCGCCGCACAATCGAGGCCTTCGCGGAGTCGCATGAGGATGCCGCCCAGGCGCTCGCCGACTGGTGTGCGATGGTCGAGGCCGCGCGGTGGACCGACGCGTTGCACCTCCAGACCACATCGCAGTTCCCCGCGCGGCCGATCGGCGGCAAGCGCGTGGTCTTCAATATCAAAGGTAATAGCTATCGAATCATCTGCGCCGTGCGCTACGCCGACATCACCCGCGACCTCAACGGCGTGGTGCTCGTGAAGTTCGTCGGCACGCATGCCCAGTACGACGACATCGACGCCGAGACAGTGGAATACTCCGCCTAGTGGACGTTCGACCCCCCATGCTCACTCCTTTCCCCATTCGCAACGATGCCGACTATGAACGCGCCGTGGAGCTGGTGGCCCGGCTTCTCGACGTCCCGTCTGGCACGCCCGAGGCCAACACACTGGAGATCATGGCCGCGCTGGTCGAGGCCCACGAGCGCGCGCACCGGGCTCTCCCTCCCCCGGATCCGCGGAAACTCATCGCATTCAAGCTGCGGGAGCTCGGGTGGAGCCAGCGACACCTAGCGCGGAAGCTAGGTTGGGGCAGCGGGCGCGTGTCCGAGGTGCTCTCGGGGCGGAGGCCGCTCACCCTGCGGATGGTTCGCCAGCTCGCGGGCGCACTGGGAATTCCTGCGGGCTTGCTCGTGGCGGAGGTCGGCGAGGAGGATGGCCGCGCGCCGTGGGTCCGCGTAGCGCGATCGCTCGCCAGCGCCGCCGAGAGCCAGGGATTCCACGGCCGCGCCTCGCTCGGCGACCTGGTCAACGACGTGCTGGCTGGGGCACTTGGCGTAGACACCGTCTCCCGCGCCGCCAGCGTCAGCATCCTCGTGCCTGCCCCCTCCGGCGAGCATGGCGGCGTCGGCGGCGGGTCGCCGAGCCTGATCAGCGAGGAGTCGGCAGCATGAAGATCCTGGGGGAGTGGCTTGTCCTCTCGGAGCGGGTGATCAACGACTCGCTCACGCAGAATCTCACGCTCGTGTCTTGCATCGAGCAGATCGCGACGCCCTCCTTCCCCTCCCACCACCAGGGCTTCGCCGTGGCTGCCCGCTATCGATGCGTCGGCGAGCCACCACCGCACGATGTCGAGGCCTCATACCGGTTGGTGAGGCTCTCCGTGTCGGCCGCGCCCGAGGTCCTCGTGACCTTCAACGGAGCCTGGCCCGCCGGGACACGACGCGCCAGGGTCGCGACCAATTTCCGCTTCCTACGCCTCACCCGTCCCGAGGTCCTCACCTTCCGGGTCGACCACCGAATCGGTCGCGGCCGGTGGATCGAGGGACCGAGCTCCTCCATCGACATCGTGAAACTCGAACTGACGCTCGAGCAGCAGGCAGCGCTCGCCGCAGACTGGAAGCGCCTAGGGTTGCCCGGCGAGGCGCCGAAGTCGTAGAGGCCACGAGATCAGGGGGGCCGCTGCGGACCGCGACTACTTCGCCTCCGCCTGGATCTTCCCCGCCTCCGTCGGGTGATACCCGTCCCTGAGCCGCCACGCCTGGTACTCCTCGGGATACCCCGTGCCGCCCTGGATGTAGTAGTCGCGGTAGGCGTTGTGCACACACATCGAGATCGCGCCCGCGTCGTTGACGGTGTGGAATGAACAGTTGTCGACCCGGTCGTGGTCGAGGCGCTCGCGGTCCTGGAAGTTCTGCATGAAGAAGCTGAGCTTCCGCACCTTGCCGCGTGCCCTGACAATCGCGGGCAGGTTCTCGGCCACGCGCTTGCCCCAGTACTTGAGGCCCGGCGCGAGGTAACCGCGCTTCACCGCGGCTTCCAACACTTGTCCCACGGCGCGGCGGGGGCGCGTCCGGTCGAGGTAGATGTCGTCGAAGACCTTGAGCATGTCCTGGAGCACGGCCGGGTCGTCGAAGAGGTCGACCACCTCCTCCCCCTTGCCAATCACCCCGGCGTAGCCGATGCGGTGACACTTCGGGTGACCGAAGAGCACGTTCTCCCAGGAGAGCTTCACGCCCAGGGCCTCGTCGACCGTGGCGCCCACGGTGTCGAGCGAGATCGTTTGCTTGCGGGCCCGGGTGAGTCCGCGCCCGGTGTCGGCCTGCAGCTGGAAGCTCGCCATGCCCACCACGTCGGCGTTCTCGGTGTAGAACTTCACCAGCGTCGGCACCTCCTCGAAGTTCCGCGCGAAAACCGTCTGGTTGAAGATCACGTTGAGACCCACGCCGCGCGCCCGCTCGATGTACTCGCTGCGCACCTCGCAGAGCTGGGCCTCCGAGGTGAAGCCCTTGCGCTTCTCGGTGAGGTCGACGTGGAAGGCCACGTCGACGAGGCCCACCTCCTTGAGCCGGAGGAGCAGCTCCCGGGTGGCGTGGATGCCGTTGGTAAACAACGACGGCACCATCTTCATCTCGGCCACGCGCTTGACGATGCGCACCAGCTCGTCGTGGTTGCGCAGGGTCGGGTCGCCCCCGGTGATCTGCACGTTGGTGCCCACGCCGTAGTGCTCGCGGATGAGCTGGGCGCGATGCATGATCGTTTCCAGCGGGATGTCGGGCGTGCTCTCCGAGTTCGCCGACAGGTAACAGATGGAACAATCGAGGTTGCAGCGCTGTGTTACTTCGAGAGCCACGCAGCCGATGGTGCGCTTGGTGCCGAGCACCTGGTTGGGCAGGCGGAACTCGGGGGAGATGCGCTGGCGGGTCCAGTCCAGGCGCTGGCGCAGGTGCGCGATCTCCTCGTGGTCGTAGGCGTACATGGCGGGGCTCCGGGTCGCAGCTAGGCTATCATCGGTGGTACGACCGGCTGGGCGAGATGGCCCACAGGCCGCCTACTCCGGGCGCAGCGCCCGCTCGATGGCGTCGGGACGGTTGCTGATGATCACGTCGACCCCGAGATCGCGCACCCGCACCGCGTCGGCCTCGTCGTTGACCGTCCACGCGAAGACGGGGAAGCCAAGGGCGTGGGCGGCCTCGACGACCTCCGGCGACAGGTACTTGAAGGAAAAACCCACCGCCGTCGCCCCGGAGGCGCGCGCGGGCTCGATGTCGCCAGGGGCGTAGGGTGCGCGCTCCCCCGAGGGCAGATCGGGGGCCAGGGGCACCAGGAGGTGCACGGCGGGCACGTCCGGCATGCGCTGCCGAGCCTCGGCCACCATCGCCGCGTCGAAGGAAAAAATCACGATCTCCGGGCGCTGGCCGGCCGCATCGATGGCCGCCACCGAGCGTTCCACGAGGCCGACCCCGGCCTTGAGCTCGAGGCAGAGGATCATGCGCCCTTTGATGAGCGCGAGGAGCTCCGGCAGCTCGGGCAGGCGCTCCCCCGCGAACGCCTCGCCAAACCAACGCCCGGCGTCGAGCGCGCGCAGCTCGTCCCAGGGCGTGTCGGCGATCACCCGGTTGACCCCCGTGGTGCGCAGCGTGTTCTCGTCGTGACTCACCACCACCTCGCCGGTGGCGGCCACGTGCACGTCGGTCTCGGCCGCGACCGCACCTCGCGCCATGGCCTCCCGGTAGGCCGCCAGCGTGTTCTCCGGGGCGTAGGCGCTGGCCCCGCGATGCGCGACCACCCAGGGGGCGCCGGGGTGGCGACTGGCGAGGGCCCAGGCCGGCGACGGCGCCGCGGCGGGGACTTCGAGACCAGGGCGCTGGGCGAGGCAGCCGAGAAGGACGGGGAGCATGCCGAAGACTACCGCGAGGGATCGCGCAGCGCTGCCCATGCGCCGTCGAAGGCGACCGGGTCGACGCGGGAGAGTACGCGCACCGTCCCCGGGCCGTAGCGCACATAGCCTCGTCGTAAGGGGGCGCTGTCGAGAGTCACCCCGCGACAATCGGTGGAGAAGCCGTCGGCGCCAGCGCAGTAGAGGGCCGCCACCACGTCCCAGGGCACGACGCCCATGCGACCGGTGAGCACGGGACCCAGCCGGAGCCAACCGAGGCAGAGCGACTCCATCCACGGCGGCAACACACGGAAGTGTTCACGACGGAAGAGGAGCTCGCGACAGGGCTCCATCGGCACCAGATCAGTGCACGCGGACAGCGCCCGGCTCGCCGCCACCTCGTCGAGCGCGAAGTTCAGCTCGGTGGTGTGGACCGGCCGGAAGTTGAGCAGCCGCCGGTTCGTCCCGCCGAGGAGCACCAGCCTCGACCAGCTCGCCCCCCTCGCCAACGCGGCGGCGATGTTGGTCTGCGGGCCAATGGCGAGCACGTCGCCGCGATGGGCGAGGAGACGCTCCACGGCGGGCGTGTCGATGTCGCCCGGCCGAGCCGCCCCGCGGAACACGGGGATCGACCAGCGCGCGCCGAGATCGGTGGCCACCGCGTGTACCCGCGGCAGGCTGCTATTGCCGAAAACACTGGTGATCGCGTCGATCTCGATGCCAAGAGCGCGCAGGGCCCAGAGCGCGAGTGCGTCGTCGACATCGCTCATCGGCAGGCCAAGCGCGGGGTCGCAGTCGACGATCAGGCTCACGCGAGGCCGTTACACTCTCGTCGTGATCCTGTCACTCGTCGTGGCCTGTGCCGTCGATAACGCCGACACCGGCGTGTCCTTCGACTACCCGCTCGACGACGTGCTTCGTTTCAACCACCTGCAAGCCGTCGGCACGCACAATAGCTACCACATGCGCACCCCCGGGCTCGAGGTCGACGCCTGGGACTACGAGCACGCCCCGCTCGACGAGCAGCTCGGTTCGCAAGGCGTGCGCCAGTTCGAGCTCGACATCTGGTACGACGGCAACGGCGGCTTCGACGTGTTCCACGTCCCGGCGGTCGACGCCACGAGCACCTGCGCCACGCTCCGCGACTGCCTCGACACGATGCGCCAGTGGAGCGACGACAACCCCGCGCACCACCCGCTCTACACGCTGCTCGAAGTGAAGGACGAGTTCGACGCCGCCGATCCCGGTGATCTGCTCGACGCGCTGGAGACCGAGGTGGACGCTTCTTGGCCGGAGGATCGACGGGTGTCGCCGAGCGACGTGCAGGGCGACCACGCCACGCTCGCCGAGGCGGTGGCCGAGGGATGGCCCACGCTGGGGGCGCTCCGGGGACAAGCCCTTTTCGTTCTCCACGCGGGCGACGACTACCGGCAGCTCTACACCGACGGCGACACGACGACCGAGGGTCGCGTGCTCTTCCCCGACGCCTACGGCGACACCTCGCTCCCCATCGCCGCCACCTCCTCGATGAACGACCCCTGGGACACCGAGGGCATCGCCTCCGCCCTCGCGGCCGGCCACCTCGTGCGCACCCGTGCCGACAGCGACGGCGATCAAGCCCGCGCCAACGACATGAGCGACCGCGACCAGGCCTTCGCCGTGGGCGCGCACTTCGTGTCGTCCGACTTCCCCGTGCCCCACGAGGACACCGGCTACGTCGTGGCCGTGCCCGGCGGCACTCCGAGCGGCTGCAACCCGGTGACCGCCCCCAGCGAGTGCTCGCCCGAGGCCATCGAGAACCCCGAGTTCATCGGTGAGTAGTTGAAGGTCTCCGCTGTCGTGCCCGCGTTGAACGAGGCCCCGGGCATCGAGCGCCTGGTGTCGCGACTCCGGCTGGAGGTGGACGAGGTGGTGGTGGCCGACGGCGGCAGCAGCGACGGTACGCCCGGTCTCGCCGCTGCGGCCGGTGCCGTCGTGATCTCGGCCCCCCGGGGACGCGGCCCACAGCTCGATCTGGGCGCGCAGGTCGCGACGGGCGACGTGCTCTGGTTCGTCCACGCCGACACCACCGTCCCGGCCGGCGCGGGGGCCGCCTTGCGCCACGCCGCCGCCACGCACGACTGGGGTTGTTTCGCCGTGCGGGTGGAGAGCGACGACCCCCGCCTGCGCTGGTGTGGCCGGTACATGACGCTCCGCGCCCGGCGCACCGGGAGCGCCACCGGCGACATGGGCATCTGGGCGCGGCGTGGCGCCTTCGAGGAGGCGGGCGGTTTCGGCAAGAGCGTGATCTGCGAGGACATTCAGTTTACAGACCGCTTACGACGCCGGTACCCCTGGGCGGTGATCCCGCTGCGGCTGGGGACAAGTGCACGGCGCTGGGAGGCCAACGGTCAAACGCTCACGATGCTGCGCATGTGGGCGGTGCGCGCGGGCTTCAGAGTGGGCCTCTCCGAGGCCTGGCTCGTAGGGGTGTACCGGGGCCCGCGTCGCTGACTGGCTTGGCGGGGATTATCGAGGAGGGGCGTGAACGTTACCGTGCCACCGCTCGACGAGGTCAGGCGCCGCCTGGGCACCCTCGCGCCCGAGTCATTCGAACAGCTCGCGGTGCGCCTCCTCGGCTGGCACCTGCGGCGACAGGGGGTCATCCATGCCAACCCAACGCCACACGGTCACCCGGACGGAGGCGCGGATGCCCACTTCGTGGGCACGCTCGGCGGGGTGACGGGAACATGGCGCGTGGACGCCAAGGCTGCGGGAACGGGGGACAAGGTCCGGGACGAGGTGCGCGCCGTCCTGGGAACCCATTCGGAGGCGCGCTTCATTTTCGTGTGTCGCCACGCGTTCGGTCTCGCAAAGAAGTTGGAGGGTCTCAGGGAGGAGCTGCGCGCTGCCGATCCCGCCCACCGGCTCCACGACGGCGCCGAGGTGCTGGCCTGGGCGCACGATTACTGGCATGTCGCGACGGAGCTGCACAACGACGGGGCCCGGTGGCCGCTCCGGGTCCCAGAGGCAGTCGCCGGGCCGTTGCCGACGGAGCCGGTCGATGCCCTTCGTGTTGCCGCGGACCGGCTCGCGGGCGGTGGCGGCCTCGTGGTGCTCACTGGCGTCGCCGGGGTGATTCACCCCTGTCTCGCTGACGAACTCGCCCTCGCGTTGCTTCAGGGCCGCCCTGGGGTTGTGGCGGACGAAACCGCCCCTCTGCGCGAGGTGCTGGACGCGCGGGAGCGCCTGCCTCCCGACGTCGCCGTGGTGGCCTACCGACTGGAGCGGGACATAGACGCGGGCGCGTTGGTTTCCCTTGCGCGGCGAGGGCCGGTGGCCCTCCTCACCACGCCCGACCTCGCCCACCCGGTGACCAGCATGCTCGCCGATGCTCTGGTGATCGAGCTCGGCAAGGTCAACACGGGGCGCCTAGACCACTACGAGGCGGAGATCTCAAGGCGGACCTCGCCCGCCCGCGAGATGAACGCCCTGGCTGGCGAATGCGACGGTCGACCTGGCTTGCTGCGCGACTGGCTCCTCGGTAGCCGGGGACGCAGCGCGGCCACAGCCGCCCTTGTGGACATCGACCGCGACGGGTGGGAGGGGGACGCGCTCGCCCTGGCGCTGGGCTGGCTCACCCTCGACGTGTCGGCGCGGGCCCACGTCGCCCGGCTCACGGGCCGGGCGCAGGCCGCCATCGACCGCCTCCTCCACACGCGAGACCGTTTCACGTGGGACCGGGCGAGTGACACGATGGTCGCGCCGGACGCCCTTGCGGCCGCCCTGCTTCCGGTCCTTTGCCACCCCTCCAGGCGCGACAGCTTCGACCGCGGACTGGCCCATGACGAGGGCGTGCCTGACACGGTGATCGCGCGCCTCGGCGCGTATGGATTTTGCACGGGTCTCCTACGCGAGCGGGCCCGAGTGGCTGCGGCGGCCGATCTCCGAAGGTGCGTCGGCGCCGGCCTCTTGCTTGCCGGTCTCGACGACGACGCTGACGCGATCCTGGCGGCGCGCATCGCGGCGATACCGCAAATCCCGGTGGCTGAGGCGCGCGCGGTATTGCAGGTGGTCGCGCGGCTGGCCTGGCGACGGGCGAACGCGACGTGCCTCTGGCCGCTGATGACAAAGGCCTCACCGGCGCTCCCGCCCCGGGAACGCGCGGAACTGGCTGCACAGGTCCTCGATCCCTGGTCGTGCGCCGATCCCGCCGCCGTGCTGCGCAGCGTGGAGTCGTCCCTCGACGCCGAGCTTGCGGCCGCCAGTGCGCGACCTTGGCTCCTGTGCACGGTGTCCTTTCGGTACAGCCGAGGCGCCACGCTCTCCCTCGGCGAGGCTGCTTGGAACGAGAACAGTCCACGAGTGCGAGAAGCGCGCGACGCGGCCGTCAGGCTGCTCATGTCCTTGCTCGACCACGACGACGACGCGACGCGTGCTCGCGGCTGGGCCCTCGCGGGTGAACTCTGGACCGGTCGCAGTTTGACCGCCGATCCCGGCTACGTCCCGTCGCAGGTGAAGGTCGCCGCCGAGCAGATCGCGCACCGCGCATCGGCCACATTCGCGACGGAAGGAGCGTGGGAAGAGTGGGGCGCCGTCGAGGCCTGCCTGCGCGCGATCACGCACCGCCATAGCGTCGCGTTCTGTGAGGTCGCGGCCCACGCGATCGAGCGGATCCCCACCGACCCCCGCTACCAGGTGTGGCGCACGCTCATCGGCAGTCCGCACGTTGTTCTCGACCCGCCCGCCCTGGCAGCCGCTCTGCGCGCCTCCAATGGGCAGGACTCTCCGTGGATGGGTGCCGCCATCTTCTCTCGCTTCAGCGGCGCGCCGGCGACCATCGCCGCGCGGGCTGCCGCGCTCCGTCTCGACACCACCTCGTTCCTTGACGTGCTGGTGCGAGCCACTGGCCCCGAGGTGCCGCCCGACCGGGACCCCAGGGTACTTGTCGAGTGGCTTCGCCTCGAACCGTCTCTCTGCGACCCCCTCCTCACGGATGATGGCTGGGCACAGGTGCCGGCGCGAGCCCGCGGGATGCTCGCGCTCGCCATTTCCCGGTCAGGTCGCGACCCATCCGCGTTGCAACGGCCCGAGGCCAAGATCGAGGAAAATCGCCTGTTCAATGCTCTGCGACCGCTGAGCCAGCTCCGCGGGACCCCGGCAGAGAGACCGGGCGAGGAGGTTTACGAGTACCTGCCCGCGCTCTGGGAACTACTCGCACCGAACCAGCGGGTTTCCTTCCTGTACGAGCTCGCGAAGCATCCCGATGGCGGCGTTCGCGATCGCGCGCTCATGCTGCTCGAAGACCTGCGCTGGGCAACGCCGCCGCCACGCCCGTCCGACATCGCGGCCGTGATCCTCGCGGCGCTGGGCGACGCCGCCGGGGCGAGCGCGGCACCACGGGTTGCGGAGTGGCTGTTCGCTCGCGACACGGGCTGGCTGGGCGAGACGACGCCAGGTCTCCTCCTCGCGGTCGGACGTCGGCTCGCGGAGGATGGCGAACACGCGTGGCGGTGCTACCCATCGCAACGCGGCGACGTCATTCAACGACTGCTGCACGTTCAACCTGCGGAGTGGGTCCGCCTGCTCGGCGTGGCCGCGACGCCCTCCGGCGCCCGCGCTCTGGAGCCCACCCACGGCGACCAGATTGGCGTCGACGTCGCGTTGGCGGTGCTCGCCGCGTTGGAGGACCACTTTCCCTCGTCTCTCGCGGAAGCGCCATGGTGCTGGATCGCCGCAAAAGTGCTGGCCTCGCTGCCGCATCAGCAGTGGCGGAGCGCACGGACGGCCCACGAGGACGATCCGCTGTGGCTCCCGGTTCTGGACGCCGCGGAACCCCTCAGGGATAATGGGACCTCATGAACGGCCGACTTCTCAGCGTCACCGTCGCGAACTACCGATGCATCGAGTCGGCAACGCTCGAGCCCTCGGGGGACATCACGGTCCTCATCGGTGCCAACGGCAGCGGCAAGACCGCTTTCCTCGACGGCGTCGGGCTCGTCGCGGACCTGATCACCGAGGCCCAGAGCGCCAATCAGGGCGAGGCGCGAGGCGCAATCGGTGTTCCCACGGTGGCCCCCCGAGACGTCGCTCGCGACCCGGAGCAGCCGGTGCGCGTCGTGCTGGAGTTCGAGGCGGGTGGCGCTCGATGGCGGTATTCTGTGGAGTTGGGTTGCGAGTATGAACGCTGGGCGGTGAACCGCGAGGCGCTTGACGAAGTGATGCCCACAGCCCGGGTCGTCCTGGAACACGACCGGGAAGGGGCGCGAGCGTTGAGAACCACAAAGGACGCCGAGACCCTGGTTCCCGAGTCACCGAACCTGTTCGAACTCCTCGTGGGGCGGTTGACGGACAAAAAACTCTACCGGCACATCCGACCGGCCGTCGAGTGGCTCTGCGGGATCACACTCCTTCGTCCAATTCCGGCGCTGATGAGGCAACCACTCGGGATCGGCCGCCGACCTGATCGCTACGGTCGTGACCTCGCCGCGCGCGTCGATCGGATGATCTCGACGCAGCCCAAGAAGGTGGAGGCCTGGCTCGACAACACGATGCGCGACCACGTCGGCTGGGACGATGTCCGTATCGACGTCGAGCGCGGGCGACGGGTCGAGTTCCAGGAGCACGCCCTCGGCCGCTGGATCTCGCTCGCGCAGGCCTCCGACGCCTCTATCCTCCAACTCTACACCGGCATTCTGGGGTGGTCACCGCCGGAGCCGCCCCCATCGCTGTACTTGCTCGACGAGGTGGCAGGACATCACCTGCCGCGATCTGGCTCGCTGCTCGCGGACAACCTGCGGAAAATGGCCACGCAAGGACGACTCATCATCACCACCCAATCGCCTGCTCTGGTCGATGAGGTGGCGACGCTTGGCGACGTCTGGATGTTGCGACGGCGGCCGGGGCAGTCAGCCCGCCTCACCCCGGTTGCTGCAGACATCGGCATCGAGGCAGCGGTGAGCGACCTTGGTGTCGGCATTGCAGCCTTCGACCGCCTCTCATCGATGCCGCTATGTGTGGACGAGTAGATGCCGCCACGCATCATCATCGCGACAGACCAGTCGAAAAATCACAAGGCGCTCATGGCCTTCCTCGGGGCCTGCACCGGACCCGAGACTGCGGTCCAGCTGCGCATTGAGCCCGTCGAACTCAGGAAGTTCATCCCGGCCTGCTCGCGGCAGGTCTACCACCAGCTGCACCGCCACGTCACTGAGTCCTCACCTTGCGCCGTGCTCCTCGCCCGGGATGCGGAGTGCCAGACCGAGGATGACTGGAGCCGGGCGAAAGCACGCGCGACGGCATTCCGCGATGCTCTGCAGAGCGAATTCGCTCGAACTCCCGTCTGCATCTGGCTTCTGAACCCGACATCCGAGGGCGCGCTCCTCCACTTTGAGGATCTCTGCACCGTCATCGGGGAAGGGGTGGGGTTGACGCGGAAACAGCGACTGAGCGTAGACGAACTTCGACGCGACAAGTTGGCCCGGCGAGCCGTCAGCAAACGTCGGCTTTGTGACTTGTGGTCCTTCGGTGATGGCACCCGCAAGACGGAAATCGACGTGCGCGCCGCGCAGTGGTTCCGGGAACACCCGAGGGGCATCGTCCCCGACGCGGTCATTCGCCACGCGGTCGATGACCTCAGGGCAGCGGTTGGCCTGGGCCGCTGGGAACCCTGACGCGTAGGTAATACAACCGACCCGCACCCCGAGCGTCCGTCCCATGTTTCGCACCCTCGTCGCCACGATGTTGAGTTTCTTCCTGTCCTTCGCCTGTCACGCCGCTCCGGCGTCGAAGGTCAAGATCGAGGAGCTCCCGGCCGCCGGGGCCTTCCCCCACGAGATCCTGGGGCGGGTGCTCGCCAAGCACGTCAACGCCGAGGGCAAGGTCGACTACAAGGCCATCGCCGCCGAGCGCGCCGACCTCGACCTCTACGTCGCCTACCTCGCCGCCACCTCGCCGGACAAGCACCCCGAACTGTTCCCAACTCGCGACGATCAGCTCGCCTACTACATCAACGCCTACAACGCCTTCGCCATCTCCGGTGTCATCGACCGGCCCGGCCTCACGGGGGTCAACGACAACATCGCCGACTTCTTCTACTTCACCAAGTACCGGATGGGCGGCAAGAAGATCAGCTTGTACGACCTCGAGAACAAGGTCGTGCGCAAGCGCTACAACGACGCCCGCGTGCACTTCGCGCTCAACTGCCAGTCGGGCGGCTGTCCCCGTCTCCCGGCCGAAATCTTCGACCCGAAGGCACTCGACGCGCAGCTCGAGACCATGACCAAGGAGTTCGTCACCACCACCGCAAAGGTCGAGCTTCGTGACGACGGCAAGGTGCACGTCTCCCAGATCTTCGAGTGGTACGCCGATGATTTCAAGTCGGCCGGGGGACCGGTCGCGTTCATCAACGCGCACGGCGGCAGCGTGCCGACCGGCAAGGAAGTGGCCATCATCCCCTACGACTGGACGCTGATCGCGCAGCCCGGGCGGGCTCCCTAGCGCCCCCTCGGCTACGATGGTCGCGCACGTGCTCCTCCTCCTCGCCGCTTGCGTGCCGCCGTCGGTCATCGGCCTTCGCTCCGACGCCACGATGCCGCTCACCTCGGAGCTGTCGGCCGCCTGGGGCGCCTTCCCCGAGTTCACAGAAGACGACGACTACACGCTCGCCGAGGCCAGCGTGGCCGGGGTCCAGGCGCGGCAGCGGCTGTCGAACCGCGTGGCCTTCTCAACCTCCTTCGGCGCCGTCCCGTCGATGCTCGACGAGGCGGTGTGGGGCGCGGGCGACCTCGAGCTCCAGGTGCAGGCCATCGCCGAGGAGCCCGTCGACCTCCAGGTGACGGTCGGCGTCGACGGCTACGTGCTCGGCGAGCCCGACAGCACGCCCAGCGTGGCGCTCGGCACCCACCTCGGCCTGTTCCTGTCGCGACGCCTCCCCGGCGACCTCCACCCCTTTCTCGGGGGGAAGATCAACCCCGTCTTCGTGCAAGGCAAGCCCTACCCGTGGATCCAGTACGGCGGGGGCCTCTCGTGGCGGCCGGTGCTCGACAGCGCCACGCGGGGGCTCCTGGCGGTAGAGGCGAGCCGCTACGAGGGCTTCGGCGTGAACTTCCTCGAGGAGGGCGGCGGCGACCCGGGCGACATCCAGACCTGGGGCTTCCTCGTGCAAGCGGGGGCGAGCTTCGGGCCGACGTATCGGTGAGGCTGGAGGCTGCAGGCTGGAGGGCGGAGGCCGGAGGGGGGGTTTCGGCGATGCGGCCGCCGCTCCGAGCTGAAGTCCAAAGCCTAGAGCCTAGCTCTCAGCCAGAAACCGGTCCCAAGGCAACACGCAGAAGCCCTTCCGCACCGCGTCGGCCCAGCGCACGCGGAAAACGTCGGGACCGCGAGTGCCCTTGCCCTGGTCGGTGAGGTAGCCGCAGCCGGTGTAGGAGGCGGCCTTCGTGCCCGCGCCGGCGCGCTGCTCAGGGGTGTCACAGGTGACGACGCCGGTCGCATCGGCGCCGGGCTCCCCGTCGAGGGGGCGGCACAACTGGGGTCGTTCCACCTCGAAGACCGTCACCTTGTAGGGCACGCTCAGGAGCTTCTGGGTGCGGCCCAGCAGGCCGAGCCCGCGCAACACACGCGCGCTGTCACGATTGCCGCCCTGGACCAGCGCCCGAAGCGAATCCAGCGGGACCACTTGCAGCCAGGTCTCGTTGCCAGCGGCGGCCGGGAGCTTGCTCACCCAGGCCACCTGGAGCTGCTCGGGCACGGGCTGCAGGGGCTCACAGGCCAGCGCGAGGCCCAGGAGCGCCAGGATCACGACTGCGCGCCCTCGGCCGCCGCGCGCAAGGCAAGCTCGGCATGGCGGGCACAGCCGAGCTCGTCGAGACCTGGGGTGGGCGAGAGGTTGCGCAGGAAACGTTCACGCAGCGCGTGCCAACGACGGTTGGCGGCCACGGCGCGGTCGTCTTCCAGCTTGTCGGTTTCCGAGAGGCGAATCAGCCCCTCCCAGGCGTCGTGTGCCAGTTGCAGCTCCTTGCACACGAGGAACACATCGACGGTGGCCTCCGAGGCCTTCGCGAGCTGGTGCTCCAGCGGGTAGCGGCCACGCACCGCCTTCATCTCGAGATCGTCCGACACGATCACCCCGTCGTAGCCCATGCGGCGACGCAGGATGCCGTCGAGGATGCGTCGCGACATCGTGGCCGGGGCCTCTTCGTCGAGCGCCGGGTAGAGCACGTGCGCGGTCATCACCGTGCCCACGCCGACGGCCACCGCCGCCTGGAAGGGGGGCAGCTCCACGTGCTCGATCTCGTCGGGATCTTTCTCCACCACGGGTAGCTCGAGGTGGCTGTCGGTGGCGGTGTCGCCGTGCCCAGGGAAGTGCTTGGCGCAGGCGATGCAACCCTCGTCTTGCATGCCCTCGATGAAGGCCGCCACGTGTCGCGACACGCCCTCGGGCGTAGCGGCGAAGGCCCGGCGCCCGATGATGGGGTTCCTGGGGTTGCTATCGACGTCGGCCACCGGCGCGAAGTCGAGGTCGAAGCCCACGGCGCGCACCTCGCGAGCCAGGGCGCGACCGACGGCCCGGGTGAACTCGAGCTTGCCCACGTTGCCGACGAAGCGCATCGGCGGCCACACCGTGGCCGGCGCCTTCACCCGCTGCACCAGCCCGCCCTCCTGGTCGACGCAGCGGATCGGGGGCAGCTCGCCCGGCAGCAGCGACTTCAGCTCGCGGTTGAGCTCCAGGACCTGCCGGGGCTCCTCCACGTTGCGGGCGAACAAGATGAATCCGCCCGGGCGCGCGTCGCGGATGAACGCCCGCTCGTCGGCGTTGAGCGAGGGACCGGCGAGGCCGATGACGAGGCGCTGACCGGCGCGGCGCTTGCGGTCGGCCGTGGTGGTGGTGAGTCCGACAACGTTCACTGGTGCTCCCCGGGGTACTCTGCCAGCTCCACCAGCACCCCGTCGTTGCAGCGCGGATGCGCGAAGATCACGCGCGAACCGTGGGCGCCCGCGGTGGGCGCGGGACTGAGGAACTCCCAGCCCTTCTCGCGGAGACGTGCCACGTCGGCGTCGAGGTTGTCGCTGGCGAAACAGAGATGATGCAGGCCGCCGGGCCGCTTCTCGAGGAACTTCGCGATCGGCCCCTTCCCGTCGATCGGGTGAACCAGCTCGATTCGGGTGCCTGGGACCGGGAAGAACGCGGTGGACGTGGACTGCGTCGGCACATCCTCGCGGCCCGCGTAGGCGAGGCCGAGGTCGTCGGCGAGGCGGCGGATCGCGCGCTCCAGGTCGGGGACGGCGATCGCCACGTGGTCGAGGCGAGTAATCATCCCGCGCGTTCTAACTCCGCCGTCGCGCGATACATGCCCGCCCCACACCGGAGCGTCATGTCAACCGAAATCGTCACCTGGGGCCGCAAGTTCACCGCGAACAAGGCCATCTTCTCGTTCCTCGGCAACGCTTTTCGCATCTACGGCCCCGAGGGCAACCTCCGCTTCTTCGTCAAGCAGAAGGCCTTCAAGCTGAAGGAAGACATCAACGTCTTCGCCGACGAGAACCAGTCCGACCTCAAGCTCAACATCAAGGCGCGTAGCTGGGGCGACTTCGGCGGCACCTACGATGTCAACGACATCGACGGCAGCAAGCTCGGCGCCGCCAAGCGCGAGGGCTTCAAGTCGATGCTGCGCGACAGCTGGCTGGTGCTCGGCAAGGACGACGAGCAGATCGCCAAGCTCGAGGAAGACAGCATGCTGATGGCGATGATCCGTCGCGTGTTCCTCAAGGGCTGGATCCCGCAGAGCTTCACGGTGAAGTCGAGCGCCGGCGACACCGTGGGCATCGTGAAGCAGCGCTTCAACCCCTTCCGCCTCACCTACGACGTGGACTTCGAGATGGACAAGGCGGGCGTGATCGACAGCAAGCTCGCCGTCGGCCTCGTGGTGCTGCTGCTCGCGATCGAGGGTCGCCAGAACTGAAGGAAAATGGAGCCTCGCGCGATAGACAGGGACATCACGGAGTCCCCTTGCGCCTGGCCCCTTTCTTGTGCTTCATCCTCGTTGCCTGCGACCTCGGCTCTTTGACGGAGGATGCGCTCAAGGAAGGCGCGTGCACCGGCAACGAGTGCGTGTGTCCCGAGGAGTGCGACGTGAGCTGCGAGGCGAGCGAAACGTGCGAGGTGGTCTGCGCCGACGCGGCCTGCAACGTGGAGTGCACCGACAGCCCCGATTGCGACGTCCAGGGCGGCAGCGATGAGGTGACCGTCAACTGCTCAGGCTCCGAGAGCTGCCAGGTGGAGTGCAGCCAGTCCTCGGCCTGTACCGTCAACTGCAAGGACGTCGGCACCTGCACGGTCACCCTGCCCGACACCAACGGCACCGTGGAGAACTGCACCCAGGGCGAGAGCTGCACGGTCACCTGCGGGATGACCGGCATCGCCAAGCAACAGGGCGGCGACGTCGTCTGCCAGTAGGCAGCCCTGGTCGCCGCGGTACCATGGGCGAAGGAGCGTCCCCTTGGCCCACGTCGTCACCGAGTCGTGCATCCGCTGCAAGTACACGGACTGCGTCGCCACCTGCCCCGTCGATTGTTTTCGCGAGGGCGAGAACATGCTCGTCATCGACCCCGACGAGTGCATCGACTGCCAGGCGTGCATCCCCGCCTGCCCGGCGAAGGCGATCTTCGCCGACACCGACCTGCCGGCCGACCAGTCCGCGTTCGTCGCCATCAACGCGCGCCTCGCCAAACAGTGGCCGAGCATCCGCGCCCAGAAGCCACCCTTGTCCGATGCCGACACCTGGAAAGACGTGGCCGGGAAGCGGAAGTTCTTGACCTAGGCGCCCCGCAGATCGCAGCGAAGCAACGATGGCCCGGGCAGGATCGGACGCAAGGCGCTCGCGACGGCGTCGGCGCTGCGGCCGTCGCAGGTGGCGGTCACCAGGCCAAGCGCGTCGGCCAGCACATCGGGGGCCACCGCGAGCTGCGGCGCGAAGGGACCGGCGCCCAGGTACCAGCTCACCACGAACACCACCGGCGCCCGATGCGCCGCCGCGAGCTGCAGCGCCTCGTGGAAATGCCCGTAGGAGAGGCTACCGCTCCCGAGGAACACCACGCTCGCCTCGCCGGCGAGCCCGAGCCCCACGGCGGTGAGCGCGCGGGCCGAGGGCGATTCGCCAGGCGGCAACACCTTGTAGGGCCGGGCCTCGTCAAGTCGCGAGGCCTCGGCGCCCCTGAGGATGGCCGCGCCCCGCTCCCGCCGACCGGGCAGCAGCCAGGTCTTGCGTGGCGTCGCGGCGACGACCCCCTCGACGATCGACTCCACGCCGCGGGTACCGGCCGACACCGGCTGCGCCGCGCACCAGGCCCGGAAGGCCGAGGTGGTATCGCCCTCGCCGCCGTTCACCGGAGCTCCAGGACGAGCGACCAGGGGTTCTCGAGCGCGGCCTTGAGCGCGCTCACGAAGCGCGCGGCCACGGCGCCGTCGATCACGCGGTGGTCGAAGCTCGGCGACAGGTACATCATCGGCCGCACCACGACCTGGCCGTTGAGCGCCACCGGGCGGTCGTGAATCTGGTTCACACCGAGGATGGCCACCTCGGGGTGATTCAGGATCGGGGTGGCGAATCGGCCGCCGATGTTGCCCACGCTGGTGATCGTGAAGCTGCCGCCGCTGAAGTCGTCGATCTTGCCCTTGCCGTTGCGGGTGCGCTCGGTGATCTCCGCGATCTCCCGGGCGATCTCGATGACATTCTTCTCCTGTACCCGCTTGATCACCGGCACGAAGAGCCCCGCCGGGGTGTCGGTCGCGATGCCGATGTTCACGTCGCGACGGACGACGAGCTCGAAGGCCTCCTCGTCCATCACCGCGTTGAGCGTGGGGAACTCGCGGAAGACCATGCACAGGGCCTTCATCACGAAGGGCAGGTACGACAGGCGCACCCCGCGCGACTCGGCCAGCGGGAGGAGCGACTTGCGCATCTCCATGAGCTTGCTGGCGTCGACCTCGTCGACGTAGGTGAAGTGCGGCGCGGTGCGCCAGGCCTGCACCATCTTCTCGCTGATCTTGCGGCGCAGGCCAATAATCTTGACGCGCTCGTCGCCCTGGACGGGGGACGGGGCCACGAGGGCGGGCGGCGCCTTGGGCTCGACCGCGACGGGAGCCGCGTTGAAGGCCTCGAGGTCGGCACGGGTGACACGCCCGTCCTTGCCGCTCCCCGGGACGGCGTCGATGTCGAGGCCCCGCGCCTTCGCGTCGTGGCGAACGGCCGGGGATGCGAGCGCCTTCTCCCCGGGCGGACGCGGCATCTTCGCCGCCACCGCCGGGTGCAAGGCCGAGGGGGCGCTGGCGGTCGGCGCGGCGGCGGCGACGCTCACGGGCGCGACCACGAGTACGGGGGCGGAGGGCGCAGGCGTCGCCGCCTTCACCGGCGCGGCCACCGGCAAGGAGCCGCCACCACCCAGGTCGAGCTGCATCAACGGCGAGTGCACCTTGATCACGTCGCCTGGCTTGCCGCTGAGGCTCAGCACCTTGCCGGACTTCGGCGAGCTGATCTCCACCGTGGCCTTGTCGGTCATGATCTCGCAGATGGGCTGGTCGGTGGCCACATTATCGCCGACATTGACCAGCCAGCGCACCATCTCGCCCTCGACGACGCCCTCGCCGATCTCGGGCAACTCGAACACGTACATCAGATCACCTAGGCGGACAGGGTTTCGGAGAGGGCCCGGGACAGCGCCTCGGCACCGTCGCGCGCGTGCACTGCGAGCGGTTGTGCCTCGAGGCGCCAGAAGGCGGAGCCAAGCGCGGCGTGAAGGGGCGTGGCGTCGCCGTGGCCAACGAGGACCACGCGCCCAGTGCGGGCGACATGGGCGCCGATGACCGCCGCGTCACGACAGCCCCGCAGGTCGACGACCTCGGCGTCGCCCGGGGTGTCGAGCGCCAGCGCCACGCCCTCGCCCTCGGCCAGGAGGGTGGCCCCGCGCCCGGCGCGACGGGTGACGGGCGCGTCGCCCGGGTCGGCGCCGCCCACGCGCCCATCGAGCGCCGAGGCCGTCACCAAGAGCACGGAAACTCCGGGCACAGCCAGCGCGGCATCGAAGAGGGCCACCGCATCGCCGGGGACACCGGCCACGCGGCAGCGCAGGCCGGCGGGCAGGCGCGGGAGGTCGGCGTCGACCGGCAGGGCTGCGAGCACCACGAGGGTGCCCGCGAAGGCCGAGGGGCGCCCGGCAGCGTCGGCGAGCGCCTCGGCGGCCCGCTCGAGGCCGCGCAGGTCGATGAGCTCCACCACGGGGCGCTTCCCGGCCAGCGCGAGCCCGGAGGCCACGCCCACCGCCGCCGCCTCGGAGAGGGGCGTGCGGACCTGGTTGCCGCCCACCTTGGCACACAGCCCGGCTGCGCCGACGGCCTCGCCCACCACGACCTCGCTCGCCGCGTGCGCGGCGAGACGTTTCAGCAACGCGTCGTGACCACTACTCATGCTTCAGCTCCCGGGCGCCGGGCCCGTAGGTAGTCGCGGATGAAGTATTCGCCCGCCTTGTAGGACGACCGAACGAGCGGCCCGCTCGCGACGAAGGCGAATCCCATGGCGCGGCCGTCCGCGGCGAGCGCATCGAAGTCGGCGGGAGGGACGAAATGCTGCACCGGCAGGTGGTTCTCGCTGGGGCGCAGGTACTGTCCCAGGGTGAGGAAGTCCACGTCGATGGCCCGCAGTGCTGCCATCGCCCCGCGAACCTCCTCGATCGTTTCCCCGTGACCGAGCTGGATCGAGGTCTTCGTCAAGAAACCGCGGCGCTTGGCGTGCGCGAGCACGGCCAGGCTCTGGTCCCAGTTCGCCCGCGGGTCGCGCACCGGCGTTTGCAGCCGGGGGACCGTCTCCACGTTGTGCGAGAGCACGTCGGGGCACGCCACCAGGAGCACGTCGAGCAGGGCCTCGCGGCCGTGGAAGTCGGGGATCAGCGTCTCCACCAGCGTGGCGGGGCTCGTGGCCCGGCAGGCCTCGATGCAGGCGGCGAAGTGACCGGCCCCCTCGTCGGGCAGGTCGTCGCGATTCACGCTGGTGATGACCACGTAGTCGAGCTCAAGCTCGCGGATGGCCTGGGCCACGTTCAGGGGCTCATCCGCGTCGGGCGGCGCCGGTTTGCGCGAGGTGTCGACCGCGCAGAAGCGGCAACCCCGGGTGCAGGTGTCGCCCAGCACCATGAAGGTGGCCGTGCCCCCGCCCCAGCACTCGCCCATGTTCGGGCAGTGCGCTTCCTCGCACACCGTGTGGAGCTTGAGCGTGCGTGCCCGAGCCTTGATGCGGGAATAGCGCTCGCCCCCGGGCATCCGGACACGCAGCCACTCCGGACGGTTGCCGACCATCGACCCTCCCGGGGTGCCGTCCCTACCCTCCCGCAGCGCGACGCGCCAAGCGTCACCGGCCCTATGGACCGACCCTGAGCCAAGGGCCCGTCAACTCCACCGCGACGAAGTGTCGCGAGAGCCTGGAATCGCGTACAATCCACCACGAATGACAGGATCCTCGCCCACTGTGCTTCCTTCCCCCGATCCGGGCAACGCCGCCGAAGAGCCCGAGGCGCTGTCCGCCCACGAGAAGGCGCTGGCGCAGATTGTCCCCCTCGCCGCGCACGCGCTGAGCCAGCCTGCGAACGTGTTGCAAGGCTACTGTGAGATCCTGGCCGTCACCGACGCGCCAGAACACCGAGATCGGGCCGTGGCCGCCATCCAGCGGGCCAGCGAGCAGATCGCCGACATCCTCGGTGATCTACGCCGGGCGGCGCAGTCCATGGAGGGGGTCGACCGTTTCCGCGAGCGACACGACGGGCGGCGGGCGAAGCGGGTGCCGAACAACGACGGTTAGGATGCGGCCCCCCGAGGAGGACTCGTGACCCTGCACTTCCTTATGCTCCTGGCTGTCCCAGGCTGTGACGATGGCGCCGCGAAGAACCCCGGCGACAGCAGCGCCGACGCGGACACCGACACCGACACCGACACCGACTCCGATTCGGACGCCGACACCGACACCGGCGACACCGACAGCGGCGACACCGACACCGACAGCGGCCCCGACACCGGGCCGCCCGACAGCGGCGACACCGGCAACCCGCCGCCCAGCGGCCCCTACTACGGCCCACCCGCCGGCTTCGCGCTGGTGGGCGACCGCGTGAGCGGCAACAGCGACGAGGTGGCGGTGTGGGTGATCAACCCCTCCGACGGCAGCACCACCACCGTCGCCGACCTCACGGTGCGTGCCGACAGCGTGGGCTCCTGCGGCGCCTCCTTCGTGTGGGTGCTCGAGTCCAACAACAGCGCGAGCGAGAGCGACTACGCCTACGGCGTCGACGCCACGACCGGCACGCTCACCGTTACCATCGACCTCGGCCCCCTTTTCGGCCCGCAGGCCTTCGTCTCGCGGGGCAACGCCTACGCGGTCGGCGGGCTGAGCAGCGTGGCCACATTCGGCCAGGACGGCGTGCTCGCCTCGACCGTCGACCTGAGCGCCTACGCCGATAGCGACGGCACGCCCGAGGTGATGGCGCTCGCGGACTCCCCGGACGGCGTCATCGCGGTGCTCGGTCGCGTGTCGTCGAGCGGCTACGACCAGTCTGCGGTGGTCGTGTTCGACTCCATCGACGGCACCATCGTCGGCAACGGCCTGCTCAACGGCGTCAACGCGGGTCGCAGCATGGCCTACGGTCCCGACGGCGTCACCGTGATCCTCGACCCCACCAAGACCGACGGCGTCACCAACGAGGACGGCGGCGTCGAGGGCTTCAGCGTGTCGACCTGGGCCTCCACGGGCACGATCATGGACTTCACCGGCGTGGAGCGCGTCGCCACCACGATGTCGACGACCGACAACACCGTGGTCGCCGCGGTGAAGGACGACGCGGGCGCCATCAACATCATCCGCTACGACCGCTCGGGCGGCGCGATCAACACCGTGCCGGCCAACACCATCACCAACGGGCTGGCGGTCTTGTCGACCTCCTTCCTCTCGGCCGAGGGCAACGGCGCCAGCAGCAAGGTGGTCGCCTACGGCCCCGACGGCGCCACGCAGAGCACCGCCACCATCGGCGCCGACGTTCGCGGACTCTGGGGTTGTTCGCCGCCCCCCGCCGCGCCGGAAGACACCGGTGCCCCCGACACCGGCGCGCCCGAGTAGCCGCCGCTGGGATAGCCCCGCGGTCGAGTCGAACCCTTGCTCCCGCTCGGTCCCCTCGAAGTCCGTCGCCCGCAGCTCCGGCCCGAGGTGTGCAAGCTCATCGGCATGGTCTGCCACGGGCACGTCGATGGCCAGCTCATGCTGCCCGTGGGACAGCTGGTGCGCATGTTCGGGGTCAACGTGACCCCAGAGCTCCAGGCCCTGATCGACGAGCGGGGCGACCTGCACTTCTCGGGTGAGCAGTTCAGCAACCAGGGGCCGACAATTCGGCGCGAGGTGCGCCTGCGTGGCATGCCGGCCGACCTCGAGATCGCCTCGCCGCTCACGGGGACGATCGAGCGCGGCTTCGATCATTTCACGCTCACCTTCACGCCCGGCCAGAGTTTCCGCGTGGGGCGTTTCATCTTCGAGGCGGAGCTCGCGAAGCTGGCGGTTAATGCGGATCGCGTGGTCCTGGAGCTGCGCCCCGCGGGGGTCGTCAAGGTGGAGCTCACGCCCGCGCCGCCGGTCGGCGCGCCGCCGGCCGGATAGCCCCGGCGCATCGCAGGAGCCGGGCATGTCAGCCGAGCGCTACCACCCGAGCCACAAGATCCGCGTCGTCACCGCGGCGTCGCTGTTCGACGGCCACGATGCCAGCATCAACATCATGCGACGGCTGCTCCAGCAGCTCGGCGCCGCGGTGATCCACCTCGGCCACACCCGGTCGGTAGACGACATCGTGACCGCCGCGATCGCGGAGGACGCGCAGGCGATCGCCGTGTCGTCGTACCAGGGCGGCCACAACGAGTACTTCCGTTACATGCGCGACCTGCTGGTGGAGCGCGGCGCCGGGCACGTGAAGATCTTCGGCGGCGGCGGCGTCGTGATCGTGCCCGAGGAGATTCGGGCGCTGCACGAGCACGGGATCGAGCGCATCTACTCGCCGGAAGACGGGCGCCGGATGGGCCTCGCCGGGATGATCGGCGACCTCTTGCGACGCGCCGACTTCGACCCGCTCGACGCCGGCGCCGACCTTGCCGGGGTGCAGGCAGGCAAACCCGGTGCGGTGGCACGCGCGATCTCGCTCGCCGAGGCCGGTCGATTGTCGGCCACCGAGCGGGAGGTGCTCGGGACCATGGCTCAACGCCCCGTTCCGGTGGTGGGTCTCACGGGCACCGGGGGCGCGGGCAAGTCGAGCTTCTGCGACGAGCTGGTGCGCCGCTACGCGATGGACTTTCCCGCCGACCGCATCGCGATCGTGAGCATCGACCCCACCCGCAAGAAGACCGGTGGCGCCTTGCTCGGCGACCGCATCCGCATGAACGCGATTCGCGGCGAGCGGGTCTTCATGCGCTCCCTCGCCACGCGCGGGGAGAAGGGCGAGCTGTCACCCGCCGTGAAGGACGCCATCATGGTGTGCAAGGCCGGCGGCGCCGATATCATCTTGGTGGAGACGAGCGGCATCGGCCAGTCCGACGCTGGGATCGTGGAGGTGAGCGACGTGAGCGTGTACGTGATGACGCCCGAGTTCGGCGCGCCGTCGCAGC
>SXON01000211.1 GCA_005778355.1 Pseudomonadota bacterium
CGACGCGTCGCTGCGCACGCAGGTGCGCGTGGAACTGAAGAAGCTGCACGCCCAGCTTCGCACCACCACGGTCTACCTCACCCACGACCAGACCGAGGCGCTCACCCTCGCCGATCGGATCGTGGTGCTCAACCAGGGGGTGGTGCAGCAGGTGGGCACGCCCGACGAGCTCTACTACGAGCCAAAGAACCGCTTCGTGGCGGGCTTCATCGGCTCGCCTTCGATGAACTTCCTCGACAAGCTCGGCGACCACGTGCTCGGTGTGCGCCCCGAAGACGTGCGGGTTGGCGAGGGGCCGCACGTCGCCGCCATCGAGGTGGTCGAGCGCCTCGGCTTCGAGTCGCACGTTCACCTACGCCTCGGCAGCGAAGCGCTCGTGGCGCGGGTCGAGGGCGCCGTCCCGAGCGGCGGCGACGTGCGCGTCGACTTCGCGCGGAGCTACCGCTTCGACCGCGCCACTGGGGCCCGGGTGTGATCCTCCTCGGCGCCGCCGCCTTCGCCGGGGAGATCACCCTCTGGCACGCCTGGCGCGGCGACGAGCGCGCCGCCCTCGATGTGCTCGTCGACCAGTGGAACGCCGCACACCCCGCCGACCCGGTGCAGGCGGTGTTCGTCCCCCACGAGTCTCTAGCCACGAAGGCCGAGGCGGCGATCCCCCACGGCAACGGCCCCGACCTCTTGGTCTTCGGTCACGACCGCGTGGCCGCATGGGCGGAGCGTGGCATCGTGCTCCCGGTCGACCCGGGCGGGGGCTTCCTCCCGGTGTCGGTGGAGGCCCTGCGCGTCGGCACGCAGACCTACGGCTGGCCGCTTGCCTGCAAGTCGCTGGCGCTGTTCCGGAACCGCACCCTGGTGGCCGAGGCCCCCGAGAGCACCGACGCGATGGTGGCTGCGGCCGAGGCAGCCGCCGGGCCCGACCGCTACGGCCTCGCCTGGGAGGTAGCCAGCGCCTACCAGGGCGCCCCCTGGCTGCACGGCATGGGCGGCGGGGTGCTCAACGAGGGCGCGGTGCAGCTCGACCGACCCGAGAACGTGGCCGGCTTCGAGCTGATCCTCCGGCTGTTGCCGCTGGTACCGCCCGACCCTTCCGGCGCCCTGGTTACTCAGCTGTTCAACGAGGGTCGCGCCGCCATGGTGCTCAACGGCCCCTGGTTCCTCGGCGAGGTGAACCCGGCCATCGACTACGCCGTGTCGCCGCTACCCGTCGTCAGCGCGAGCGGGAAGCCTGCGGCGCCCTACGTCACCGTGGAAACCTTGCTGCTCACACGCGACGCCCCCGAGCCCCGGGCCTTCGGCGCCTGGCTGGCCGGGCCCGAGGCGGCAGCGGTGCGACAGTCGCAGGGTCGGCAGGTCGTCGCGGCGCTCGGGGTGCCCGAACCCGACCCGGTGCTGGGCGCCTTCCGCGCGCAGCTACAAACCGCCGTGGCGATGCCCACCTCGGAGGCTTTCGCGCTGCACTGGGAACCCCTCGCCCGCTCGCTCCGTCGCCTCGTGCGGGGCGCGGCCACCCCGGCCCAGGCCGCCGCCGAGGCCCAGACCGACTACGCCATCGTGTCGCGACCGCCACCGCCCGAGGCCAACCCCACGCCCTGGATCGCGGCGCTCGCTCTCGCGATGGTGGGGAGCCTGGGCCTCGCCGTCCACCGCGCCCGGCAGGTGCGCTGGCGGCCCTGGATCTACGTCGTCCCGTGGTTGTTCCCGGCTTTCGCGGCGATGGTGCTCCTGGTCCTCTGCCCCTTCGTGGTGGGCGCCGGGGTGGCCTTCTTCGAGACGGACGGTCGCGAGTTCAGCTTCGTCGGGCTCGCGCACTTCCTCGACATCCTCCTGGCGCGCGACTTCCCGCTCTCGTCGCCCCTTTCCTTCTGGTCTACGCTGGTGGTTACCGTGCTCTGGACGGTGGCCAACGTGGCCGCGCACGTGACGCTCGGCGTGGCCCTCGCGCTCTTGCTTCGGGAGCCCTGGGTGCGGATGCGCGGCGTCTTCCGTGCGCTCCTGGTACTCCCCTGGGCCGTCCCCTCCTACATCACGGCGCTCACCTGGAAGGGAATGTTCCACCGCCAGTTCGGTGCGATCAACGCCATTCTTACCGCTGTTGGTGCCGAACCCGTGTCCTGGTTCGGTAGCTTCGCCACGGCCTTCGCCGCCAATGTGACGACCAACACGTGGCTCGGTTTCCCCTTCATGATGGTGGTCACGCTCGGCGCGCTCGCCAGCATCCCGCGCGACCTGGAGGAGGCCGCGGAGGTGGACGGTGCCAGCTGGCTCGAACGTTTCCGCCACGTGACGCTGCCGCTGTTGCGTCCCGCGCTTCTCCCCGCCGTGATCCTGGGCAGCGTGTGGACCTTCAACCAGTTCAACGTGATCTACCTGGTATCGGGCGGCGAGCCCGATGGCTCGACCGACATCCTGGTGTCGCAGGCCTACCGCTGGGCCTTCACCCGCGGACATCGCTACGGCTACGCCGCCGCCTACGCGATCCTCATCTTCGGCGTGCTCTTGCTCTACGGGCGCGTGGCGAACCGGCTGGCCGGGAAGAAGGTGGTCTGATGCGCGCGCCCTCCCCTCCCCGCGTCATCGCCACCCACGCGGCGCTGGTGCTGCTCACCGTCGCGACGATGCTGCCGCTCTTGTGGGTGGTCCGCATGGCGTTGTCGCCCTCCCAGGGCTTCTCGCTCGGCCTCACGCTCACCGACATCACGCTCGACAATTTCCGCAGCGTGCTCGGCACCACCACCTCCACTGGCGAGGCGCTTTTTGTGCGCCAGCTCGTCAACAGCCTCGTGGTGAGCGCCGCCACCGCCGCCCTCGGCGTGGTGCTCGCCTGCACCGCCGGCTACGCGCTCTCACGATGGAGTTTCCCGGGTCGCGAGCGGCTGATGGGCACCTTCCTCGTGATGCAGATGTTCCCCGCCGTGGTGATGAGCGTGCCGCTCTACATGCTGCTCGACGCGCTCCACCTGCTCGACTCGCTCGCGGGCCTGGTGCTGGTGTACGCCACCACCTCGGTGCCCTTCGCCACCTGGAACCTCAAGGGCTACTTCGACACCATCCCGCGCGAGCTGGAAGAGGCCGCCACGATGGACGGCGCCAGCCGCTGGACCACCTTCACGCAGGTGATCCTCCCCCTCGCCCGCCCCGCGATCGCGGTCACCGCGCTCTTCGCGTTCATGACGGCGTGGAACGAGTTCATCCTCGCCGCCACGCTCATGGGCGACGAGCGCGCGTACACGCTCCCCGTGGTGCTCAACGGCTACGTGGGCGAGTTCGGCGCGGAATGGGGCAAGTTCGCCGCCGGGTCGATCATCGTGAGCGTGCCCGTGGTGGCGCTGTTCTTCGTGCTCCAGAAGCAGCTCGTGGAGGGGCTCACCGCGGGTGGAGTGAAGGGGTGATGTGGCTCCTCGCCTGCGCCGACCCCGGCCGCCTCGACGACGGCGATGGCGACGGACAGACCGAGTTCGCCGGCGACTGCGACGACGACGACATCGCCACCTACGCGGGTGCCGACGAGGTGTGTGACGGCCTCGACAATGACTGCGATGGCGAGGTGGACGAGGAGGCCATCGACCGCGTGGACGACTACGCCGACGCGGATGGCGATGGGCACGGCAGCGGGACGCCGACGCCTCGCTGCACGGTGACGGGTGCGCCCATCGGGGGTGATTGCGACGACAACGATCGCGCCGTCTTCCCCGGCGCCGACGAGAGCTGCGGCGACGGGATCGACCAGGACTGCGACGGCCTCGCCCTCGACTGCTGCGACCCGCCCACGGCGGCGGTCGATGGCACCTGGGCCCCCGCGCCCGAGGGCATCGACACCTGGGCCTCGCGACTGCTCGTGCTCCACGACCTCGACGGTGACGGGGTGAGCGAGGTGGCGGTCGGCTCGCCGCTCTTCAGCGGCAACGCCGGCCATGCGATGGTGGCCAGTGGTGCCGACCTGCGGGCGGGGGTCACGACGGCCCTCTGGACCCGCTCCGGCTGGTTCGACGAGTCGGCCGACCAGATCCCCGTGGGCGCGGCCGTGGGCAGCGCGTTCCTCGGTCGCGACGAGGGCCTCGTCTTGGAGCACGCCGGGGAAGACCTCGCCTGCCTCTACGATCTCGTCGCTAGCGAGCCCGTGGCCTGCACGGGCGACGCCTCTGACGGTCCCCCGAGCGCCCTTG
Organism: Pseudomonadota bacterium; assembly: GCA_005778355.1. Taxonomy (GTDB): domain Bacteria; phylum Myxococcota_A; class UBA796; order UBA796; family SXON01; genus SXON01. The sequence continues at coordinate 4,164 of SXON01000211.1, forward strand.
ACGAGGGAGTTCTCGTCCAGCCCTCCGCCGGGACGCTGGCTCGCGTGGACGCCACCTGGACGGTCACCGCCCGCCTCGACCTCACCTCGTCGTTGCTCGCGGCGACGGTCGCCGACCTCGACGGAGACGGGCTCGACGAGGTCTACGCGGCCTCGTCGACCGACGGCGGCGTGTATGCGATCGACCCAGATCTCGCCGGCGCCAGCTGGCTCGGCGCCCTTGGAGACCCCGCGGTCTCGATGGTGCCGGGCGGCGACGTGAACGGCGACGGTCTCGGCGACCTGCTCGCGGGCGTCGCGACCGGCGTCAACGGCGGGGGCGGCGTGATGGTGCTCCACGGGCCGTCCCCCGGGGTCGACACGGCGCTGGTGTCGGGCGAGAGCACCAACGCGCGGGCCTACCTGGCGGAATCCCTCGGCGACCTCGACGGTGACGGCGCCGCCTCGTTCGCCATCGCGAGCGACAGCGCGGGCCGGCCCTACGAGAATGGTACCGTCTGGCTCTTTGAAGGGCCGATCGAGGGGGTGATGGGCACCTCCTGCGCGGAGCTCACGCTCACCGCGTCGCAAGACGAGCTTGGGCTGGGGCTCGGAATGGCGCACGGGGATCTCGATGAGGACGGCGTCGTGGAGTTGCTACTCGGAGCGCCCTACGCGGGGGACGGAGCGTTGGTGCTCAGTTCGGCCACACACGGTCGCTAACCGTCACCCCGAGCGCGTCACGGAGGCGCTCCATCGACACGAGGTAGCTGTGCCCCGCCGACGTGGCGCACACCATGCCGACCGCGCTGTTGTCGGCATCCTTTGCGACCACCAGCGCGCCAGAGTCTCCCGCGTCCGAGATCAACTCGGTCACGATCACGTCTCTGAAAATCGTCAGCACGTTCCCCGGCATCTGCCAGCGCGTCACCCCATTGTACGCGATCACGCGCCCCTCGCGAATCTCGGGGTCGCTACGGCCAGACTTCACGACCTCCAACCCCGGTTGTACGGCGTCGCGCAGGCGCCAGTTGCGGATGGTCTTCAGGCCTACCACGCCCGCCCTCACCTTGCCGGTGAACGGTCGGGCGATGGCAGCGTCGGCGATGTTGACGCCCGCGGGATCGAAGGGCGCCATCTCGACGTACTCCCCGATCTCGTTCCCGGCCTCCGAAGGGTCGTCGCCAGAGGACGGTTGCACGACCCAGTCGCCCGGCGAGGGGCCGTCCCACGCGAAGACGTGCGCGCAGGAGAGGATGTAGCGCTTCCGTTTCGAGCCCTCGCGCCGGTACACCACGCAGGCGAAGGTCCCGGTCTTGCCGTCCGGGAGCACGCCGGCCGAGACACCACCCTTGGTAGGACGGGCGTAGAAGCTGTCGCGCATGCTGGCCCGCACCTCGCCCGTGAACACGAGATGGACGGGTACGCCAAGCACCTCGGCGGGGTAGTCCTGGAGCGCCTCCGCCACCGGGCGTCCCGTGAAGATCAGGATCGAGGGGGCCGTTCCCTCGCCTTCCGGGCCCGGTCCGAGGCCGTAGGCCACGCAGCCCACCGAGGGGTCTCGCGCCCACAAGCGCCGGGCGAACGCGACGATGTCGAATTGGTTTCGACGTTCAAACTCAGCGATGGCCTCTGGACCGAGATCACGCAACATGGTCTCTCCCTTCCGTGCTCGAGTGGAGAACGCACTCCTCTGGCCGGTTTTCCTCGCCTGGGATGCAGCTCGGATCGACGCGAGGCAGCACCACGTCGAAGGCGATCCCGGCGCCCGAAGCCGGTTGGCGAGGCGCGAGCCAGCCGTTGTACCGGACGACGAACAATCGGGCCAGGGCGAGACCCACGCCGTAACCACGGTAGCTGGCCGCCCGCGGCGTGCCCTCCGCGTCGAGCGCGAGAAGGCGACGGATGCGCGCCAGCGCCTCGTCGCGTTCGGCGCCCTCGCTGCCAAAGTCGCGCACCGTGAGTCGGTAGAACCACGGGTTGACCGGCCCTCCCTCCACGCTGATCGGACGCGCTGGCGCGTGCAGGGCGGCGTTGACGAGCAAGTTGCCCAGCGTCGACGCGTGGCCCGAGGTCACCCAGACCCCTTCCTCGGCGAGCGAACGTTGGATCTGCGGGGTGCCGGCCTGGTGCGCGTGGAGCGTCGTGCTCATCGCCGCGACGGCCTCGTCGACGAGCGCGCCCACCTGCAGCGTGGTCAGTGGCTCACGCTCGCGGACCGCCCGCGCGACCCCCCCAGTCATCTCCCCCACTTGTCGCGCGACATCGCCCAGTTCGACCGCGATCTCGGCCAGCGCCACGCGAGTGGGCGAGTCGGGCAGCGTAGCGACCAGTCGCTTCAACTCCTCGGCGTCGAGCCGCAAGACGGTGGTGGGCGTGGCGAGGTCGTGGCTGAACTTCGAGGCCATGAGACCCGTCGTGAGTACCGATGCGCTGGCCTGGATCACCTCGCGCTCGCGTCGCATCAGCGCCAGCTCGGTCTCGTGCTGGGCTTGCTCGAGGAGGCGTCGGTCAGCGTCGGCGGCCTGATCGCCGACCCAACGGATCAGCATCTGAAACATCGCGGTCAGCACCACCTGGAGGCTCAGAAAGGCCAGGACAGGTCCCTGCTCCGCCCGCCACGCCCAGATGAGCCCGCGCCCCCCCGCTGCATCGATGAGCAACAACGCGAGATCCACGACCGGGGCGGCCAGCAGGTACAGCCGACCGACATCGCGACCGGCCGTGATCCATGCGTCGTAGTACGCCCACGTTGCGAAAAGAACGAGCAACAAGGCCGAGTAGAACGATGGAGCCGCCCACATCAGCAGGCCCAGCCACACGAAATTCGCCACGCCGAGCGCGTTGTGAAGCCGCCAGAACGCCATGCGTTCTCGCCGGATGAAGAGCCTCGCCGCGGTCACCGCAAGGGGCGCCTGCAGCGCCACCAGCAGCCATGGCCCCAGATACTCACCGCCGTGCCCCGGAACCGCCGCGGGCAGTAGCCAACCCAGGGCCATCGCGAGGCCGGTAATGGCGGAGTGCGCGATGACCATCTGGACGATGCGCGAGGGCGCAAAACCCTCCACCGCCAACTTGAACCGTGCCTGGTTGTCGAAGATGTCTGATTGGGGCGCAGTCACCCGAGCACCGCTTCGCAAGCAAACGAACCGCCGGCGACAAAGGGCGGGAAGGAGGGCCAGGCCACCCGAGCCTCCTGTATTGCCCTTTCCAATCGGTCTCTTCGGTGGGCATCGGCAGGAAACTCCTGAGCCTCCCACCTGAGTTGAAGCGTGCGCCCCCACAGCACGGCCCACCGCTCGCAGGCGTCGACCCGCGGCGCCAGCGTGTGCGCCCGGGGCAGGAGCCAGAGCGGCAGGCACACGATCCGGCCGAACTCTCCGCTGAGGTCATCGTTCCGGTTCGGGTGGTCCAGAGGCAATCCCTGAGCCACATTCATTCGCGCCAGTGCGCCCAGGAGTCGGCGCGACGCGTTGCCCGGATCCCAGGTCGGGGCCGGGTAGCGGCTGTGCAGACCGCTGACGGCACTGGCCAGCAGCAACGCTGGAAGGAAGGGGAGCGATTCTCTAGGGATTCCCCGATAGCGCGCGTCTGGGTCGCGTCCCAAGGCGCGGTCGAGCTCCACGTCGACGAGATTGTCGGCCAAGTCCCACGAGGGCTGCATGACGTCGAGCATCTCCGCCGCCTCCCGCGCGTCGTCGGGCACCATCCCGAGGCCGACGGCCAGGTGGAACGCGACAAAGCCGTGGGAGACGCCCCCCATCGAGGTACTGGCGATCCTGAGCCTCCGCCACCACGCGCAGTTGCTCCACCACGTGGCGTGGGAAGTACTCGCTGAGGTGCCGCCTCACGGCACCCGTGAAGAGGGTCCGGCGCATCCTAGGAGCGTTCGGCGTTTCTCCCCCCGCGCGTGGCGAAGGGCTCGAACTCCCCCCGTGGGGCGCCTGGGCCAGTCGGGTCTCGTGCGCGTGATCGTCGGCGTGATCGAGAATCGAGGCCCGTGACTCGTGCTCGGATGCGCCACGAATCACGCGCGCCGGCCCCCGATCACGATGACGCGCACGTTTCCCC
>SXON01000212.1 GCA_005778355.1 Pseudomonadota bacterium
GCCGCTACCGCCGAGCGCGACGCCGCCACCGCCGAGCGCGACGCCGCCACCGCCGAGCGCGACGCCGCCACCGCCGAGCGCGACGCCGCCCGTGCCCGTGCCGCTGCACTTGCCGCGAAGCTAGCGGCGCTGGGCATCGTTCCCGAGTAGACCCTCGGCGTGGATGACCTCGACTACTCCGCCTTTGGCGCCTGGCTGCGCGCCGGGGAAGTGCCCCCCTCCCTCGATCGCTTCGTCGCTGGCTACATCCGCGAGCAAGGCTGGGTGCGCGAGCCCGCGCGCGCCGCCAGCGTCGTGCGCTTCCTCGACGACGCCGTGGCCTGGGGAACACTCGCGGCCTTCGCCGAGGTGAGTCGCGGCAAGTTGCCCGCGGCGCTCCAGGCCTTCGGTGCGGCACACCGCCGCCCCCGGGAGCTGCTCCAAAGCTGGCGCGCGGCCGGTCCCGAGTTCGCGGCCCGGGTGCGCGGGTGGGCCAGCGGCGCCGATCCCCTCGACTTGCGCGCGGCGCTCGACGAGATTGCCCGCTTGCACGAGGACGAGGAGCTGAGGCTGTGGGCGAGGATGGTCCAGGGCGGCGTGCCGCCGTGGCACGCGCCCTGCCTGCAGGCCCGGGCGGTCGCGAGCGGCGAGGGGTGGGTGCACCGGTGGATCGAGCGGCAGTCCACCCGCCCGCCCACCTGGGTGCGCGTGGCGGAGCCGCGGAAGCTCCCCACCGTACGCGGGCTGCTCGAGAGCGAGGGCCTCGTGGCCACGGAGCGGGTCGGGGCGGCGATGGCGCTCCGAGGCGACACGCCGGTGATGCGCACGCGCGCGTGGAAGGAAGGCCGCGTGGAGCTCCAGGACCTGGGCAGCCAGATCGTCGGGGAGTCGGTGCCGGTGCGGCCGGGCGAGCACGCCTGGGACGCCTGCGCCGGGACCGGCGGCAAGACCCTGCAGCTCTGGTCGCGCATGGAGGGCCGGGGGACGATCCACGCCACCGACGCGGCGCCCCCACGACTTGTGGAGCTCCGAAAGCGGCTCAAACGCGCCGGCACCCACAACGTGCGCGTGGGCTTCTGGGACGGTCGCGTCACCCCGCCCCTGCCGCCCGATGTCGCGGGCAAGGGCGGCTACGACGCGGTGCTGGTTGACGCCCCCTGCTCCGGGTCGGGCACATTCCGGCGCCGCCCCGACGCGCGCCTACGCACGCAGCCCTCCGCGAACCGGAAGTGGGCGCGCCAACAGGTGGATCTGCTGGATGCGGCCTCGCGCGCGACGCGGGTGGGCGGCAGTGTCACCTACGCCACCTGCAGCCCCTGGGTTGAGGAAGACGAGGCCGTCGTCAGCACGTTCCTCGACCGGCGCAAGGAGTGGGTACTGTCGCGACAAGCGCTCGTCGGCGCGCCCGACCAGGATGCCGATACCCTGTTCGTGGCGGTGCTCCGCCGGCAGAGGTAGAACCCGGCCGTGTCCAAGAACCCCCTGCGTGCGCGCCTCGACTCGGTGGTGTGCGCCCTCGTGGAAACGGCCATCGCCGACGAGCTCGGCCGCGACGATCTCCACGGCGTGCCCTTCGTCGCGGAGACGGCCGAGGTGATGATGCGCCGCCTGCTCGGCATGCAACGGTACCTCGGTGGCGGGCTGATGATGATGAGCCTGGCGTTCGACGCGAGCACGCGGGCGACAGACGGCGCGCCTTTCCACGCGCTCCCCCTGGCCAAACGTCGGCGAGCGCTCGCCCGGGTTCGCGGCCTCAAGTTCGGCGTGGCCAACAGCTTCGCCGACTTCTACGGGAAGCTCGGCGGCTTCACTTTCTGGTCGCACCTCGAGGAGAACCACGTGATCGACGCGGTGCTCGGGGAGGGCGCATGACGCGCACGAGCGCCGACCTCGTGGTGGTGGGCTCCGGCCCAGGCGGTGCGATGACGGCGGCGCTCGCCGCCGAGGCGGGTCGCGACGTGCTCCTCGTGGAGGAGGGCTCGAACTACCGCCTCGACTCCGCGCCCAGCTTCTCGCTCGCCGAGATGGACCAGAAGTACCGCAACGGCGGGCTCAACGTCACCTTCGGCCAGACCAACATCACCTACCTCGAGGGCCGCTGCGTGGGCGGCGGCAGCGAGATCAACGCCGGCCTCTACCACCGTCCGCTCGCGACCACACTCGAGCAATGGCGCGAGCTCACCCGCATCGCCGACTTCGCGCCGGCCCAGCTCTGGCCACACTTCGAGGCGGTGGAGCGCGAGTGCGGGGTGGCGAGCTTCCCAGGCGGCAACGGCCCTGCTTCGGCGCTCTTGCGCATGGGGGCCGGCAAGTTCGGCTGGTCTACCCGTGAGATCGCCCGCTTCTGGCGCTACGACCAGGGCGCCGACGGCACCTTCACCGGGCGGCGGCAGTCGATGAGCGAGACCCTGGTTCCCCGGGCGCTCCGGGCCGGTGCGCGCTTGTCGGCCGACACGCGCGTCTTGCGACTGCGTCACCGGGGCGGCCGGGTGACGGGCCTCGACGTGCTGCGGGGCGGGCGTCGTGAACAGATCGACGCCAAGCAGGTCGTCGTCTGCGCCGGCGCCGTCCAGACACCGCGCATCTTGCGCCGCTCGGGGGTCACCCACAACGTGGGCGATAGCCTGCGCCTGCACCCGATGATCCGGGTGACGGCCACCTTCAAGGACGAGATCAACGACCCGGCCTTCGGCGTTCCCACCGAGCAGGTCGACCAGTTCAAGCCTGAGCTCACGCTCGGCTGCAGCTACAGCTCCATTCCGCACCTCGCGCTGTGGATGGGCGCCGAGCAAGGCGGCAAGCGCAGTCGGCTCCGCGACTACCGCCGCACCGGGATCTTCTACGTCGCCGTCGTCGGCACCGGCGTGGGCTCGATCCGCGACCTCCCCGTGCTCGGCGAGCCGCTCGTGCGCCTGCCGCTCACCGCCGACGATCTCGCCCGCGTGGGCGAGGGCCTCTCGAAGCTCGGTCAGCTGCTTTTCGCGGCGGGGGCGGTGGAGGTGAGCAACCCTGTCGCGGGCGAGGCCGCCTTCCGCGACGCCGCGACGCTCGACGCCACGGCGCGCAAGCTGCCGCAAGGGCGCATGGCCGTGTCGACCATTCACCTGTTCTCGTCGTGTCCCATGGGCGACGACGACCGCGTGACGGCGACCGACAGCTTCGGTCGCGTGCACGGCTTCAGCAACCTCTACATCAACGACGCCTCGTTGTTCCCGAGGTCGCCTGCGGTCAACCCGCAGGGCACCGTGCTCGCCATCGCGAGGCGAAACGCGCGGAGGATGCTCGGCGGCTAGCCCGCGAATCTCGCGGCGAGGGCGCGCACGGCAGGGCCCATCTCCGGGTGCTTCGCGCCGTAGTGCAGGGCCGCGCCGAGCAGGCCCACCGGGTTGCCGGTGTCGAAGTGGGCGCCGGTGAACACGTGGCCGTGCGCCAAGGGCATCTTCGCCAGGGCATCGGTGAGCTGGATCTCGCCCCCGGCCCCAGGCAGCGTGCGGCGAAGTTCCTCGAAGATCGCGCCGGGCAGCACGTAGCGACCGACGATCGACAGGGTGGACGGAGCCTCCTCCGGGCGAGGCTTTTCCACCATGTGCTCGATCCGCATCCGGTCGGTGCGCACCATCGGGCCGGCGCAGATGCCGTAGCGGCGCGTGTCGGCGCGAGGCACTGCCTTCAGCGCCACCACCACGCCGCCGGTCTCGGCGTGCACGTCGAGCAGCTGCCGAACCACCGGCACCTCGGCGTCGACGATGTCGTCGGGCAAGATCACGACGAAATCGTGGTTGCCCACCGCCGGCGCCGCCGTGAGCACCGCGTGCCCGAGTCCCTTCATCGCCGCCTGCCGGACGGACACCACCTTGGCGAGCTGCGCCACCCGCCGTACCTCGTGGAGCAGCTCGCGCTTGCCGGCCGCTTCCAGCGTGGCCTCGAGCGCGGGGGCGTGGTCGAAATACTCCTCGATGGCGCCCTTGCCTCGCGCGGTGACGAAGACCAGCTCGTCGATGCCGCTGGCGACCGCCTCGGCCACCACGTATTCGATGCACGGCCGATCAAGGATCGGCAGCATCTCCTTGGGGATCGCCTTGGTGACCGGCAAGAAGCGCGTGCCGAGCCCGGCGACGGGCAGGACCGCCTTCACGACCCCCACGACCTAGAGGTCCCGGCTGCTGCGCTCGAGCTGCTCGAGCTCCGTCTTGCAGTCGATGCAGTGCGTGGCCACGGGGCGGGCCATGAGTCGTTTCTCGGCGATCTCGTTGCCGCAGCTCACGCAGATGCCGTAGTCGCCGCTGTCGATCCGGGCGATGGCTTCCTTGATCTTGTGGATGAGCACGCGTTCGCGGTCGCGGATGCGCAGCTGGAAGTCGCGGTTGGATTCCATCGAGGCGAGGTCGATGGCGTCGGCGAGGTTTTCCTTCTCGTCGGTGAGGTCGCCGAGCGTGGCGCCCGCCTCCGACAAGAGCGCACGGAGGCGATCATTGAGGAGGTTGCGGAAGAAATCGAGACGGTCGGCTTCCATACTGCTCCCGGCCAAGGACTACGGGGTGAAAACATGACGGGGTGGATGCTTGCCCACCCCTGAAGGGTTCTTTACTTACTTTCGGCCATGGCGCTTCGCAAGCTGAGCTTCGTCACCATCCTTTGTTTCGCGTCGTCGCCTGTCCTCGCCGACGACTGGCTCGGTGCCCGCAGCGCCGGGCGCGGCGGCACTGGCCTCGCCGACGGGGCGGACGCCGGCGCCGTGTCGGTCAATCTCGCGACCACGGCGCTGGCGCCTCGCTACGACATGGTCGCGGGCGGCGTTCGCGGCCCGGATGACACCTGGCTCGGCCGCGTGGCGGCGGTCGACTCGCGTACCTCGGCGGTCACGCTGGGCGCAACCTATACTTACAAGCTCGATAATGTCCCGCCGATCGGCGCGTCCCTGCCCGGTTGGGTGCAGGCGGGCGACGAGGTCGACAACCCCACCTCCCACCAGGCGGTGAGCGTGGGCCTCGCCTACCCCTTCCTCGGCAACCGCCTCGGCCTCGGGGTCACCGGCCGCTACGACTGGCGCGTCGCGCAGAACGAGGGCGAAGACTCGGGCTTCAACGTGGGCGTGAGCGTAGCCGGTCGCCCGTCGGACGCGGTCACTCTCGCGGCCGGCATTCAGAACATCGTCGACTACGACTACGCCGACACGCGGCGGCTCGTCGACCTCGGCGTGCGCTGGCAGCCCGGGCAGTACCTCGCGGTCGAAGTGGGCGCGAAGACCGAGTGGATGGGCGACCCCTTCGAGGAGTCGCTCGCTGAACACGCGGGCATCGACCTCTTCGCCACCGAGTGGCTCGCGCTGCGCGGCGGCTGGCAACACGAGGACGGCCTGCACACCGTCGGCGGCGGCATCGGGCTGGTTTCCGACAGGGCCGACCTCGACTACGCGCTCACCGGCGAGGTGGGAAGCGACCCGCTTCGACTCTGGCACGGGCTCGATCTTCGCATCCACTTCTGATGTTCACGCTCGCGACTTGGAATGTGCTCCACCGCGTGCACGCGGAGAACTGGAACGAGGAGCATGTGGTCGCGACGTGGCCCGACGAGGGCGTGCGGGTGGCTCGGATCGCGCGCTGGGTGGCGCAGGCCTGCGAGCGGGATCTCGCCGTGGCCCTGCAGGAGGTCAGTGGCGACCAACTGGCCGCCCTGCGTGGCGCCGGGCTCAACGTCGTGACGCATGCATACTTGCGCGTCCCACAGCTCCGACAGGGATCGACAGCGCTGGTCGACCGTTCCGAGCACCTCGCCATCGCCTCGTCGCGACGGCTCGAGCGGCTCCACGCCGAGAGCGCGGCCGACGACCCGGGCAAGGGTTTCCTCGCCGCTCGCGTCGACGGTGGCCCGGTGCTCGTGTGCACCCACGTGACGCCGAGGGAAAAAGGCAAGACGCAACTGCATCGGCTCGCGCGCTATGCGCGGGGCTTTCACCAGGCGGTGGTTCTCGGTGACTTCAACGCCAGGGGCGACGACGTGGCGTCGGAGTGCGAGGGTCTCGTGCTCGCGCCGCACGACGCGGGGCGTCCCACGCGGCTCTCGGGCCCGTCACACGAGGGTCGGTGGATCGACCATGGGCTGGCGCGTGGCCTGTCGATCCGGGTGGCCGAGGTGGTGGACTGCGGGTTCTTGTCCGACCACAACCCGGTTCGCTTCGCCGTCGATAGCTAACGTTTACAGCGCTTGAAGGCCTTGGAACACTTCAGCGCCGCCTCGTCGCCAGCGCCCAGGTCGAGCTCGCCGGCGGGCGTGGGGACGCCATCGCCGAAGTCGGCCTCGATGTCGTAGCGGCCGGCGGGGACGGTGCCGCGGGCCACGCGTCGACCGGCGGCGCTCACCAGCCACACCTTCACCGCGTCGCCCGAGTAGCTCACCCGGGCGCCGGTGCTCGCGTTCTCTTGCACCGTGTCGTACTCCACGGGTCGCGACGGCGCGGGGGTGCTGGCGGTGGAAACGGGGGTGCGGGGCGCGGCGGCCGGTGGCTCGGTGGTCGCGGCGGGTGACTCCGCGTGCGCGGTGACGGTGGGCATGGGCGCGGCCGGTGCGCCCCCGGCGCCGGTGCTCGCGGCCTTCTCGGGGGTGGTCCCCGCCGGAGCGGCGCTGATTGGCGGCGGGGTGCTCTCCGCGGGCGAGGTGCTCGGCGACGGGCTGGGCGCGTGGGTGGGGCTGGCCGGCGTCGCGACGCCGGGATCGGACACGGCGCCTGCGGTCGTCGCGACCTCGACGGGCTCGGCGCTCGGCGCGGCCTCGGTGATCGCGGGGGCGGGCGCCCGCCCGAGAAACCACCAGCCGAGGCCACCCGCCACCAGGAGCAGCGCCACCATTGCCGCCGCCACGACGCTGCCGCCCACCACGGCGGCGCCGATGATCGAGGGCGCGGCGCTCCGCGCGGGCTGGGGCACGGACGGCCCGGGGTCGATCGTCTCGGCGCTCACCAGGGTGCTGCGCGAGGGCGGCGGCGCGTCGGCTGGGCGTTCGCCCCCCTCGGGGTCGGGGAGCGCGGTCGCGACGTAGGGCACACCGTCGAGCGCGGCGCGGAAGGTGGCACAGTCGGGGATGCGGGCTTCTTTGCGGGTCTTGAGGGCCGCGTCGATCGCGCGAAGCACCCGCTCCGGCACGCCGGGTGCGAGCGAGGCGGGGCTCTTGTAGGAGCCCGAGAGCGTGGCGTTGAAGATGGCGGCGATGTCGCTCCGCTCGAAAGCCGCCTCCCCGCACACCAGCTCGTACAGGATCGCGCCCAGGGCGAAAATGTCGGTTCGCTGGTCGACGTTTTTCGCGTCCCGGATCTGCTCGGGCGACATGTAGCGGGGGGTGCCCATCGCCACGCCGGAGCGGGTCTTGCGCAGGGTGGCGTCGTCGTCTTGCACCACGCGGGCCAGGCCGAAGTCGGCCACCTTCGGCACCCAGCCACCTCCGGGCCGAGGCGCGAGGAGCACGTTCCCCGGCTTCAGATCGCGGTGCACGAGCCCTTGCGTGTGCGCATGCTCCACGGCGGCGAGGATGCCGCGGAAGATGGACTCGGCCTCGTCGAAGGGCAGGCGTCCCTTCAGGAGCAGGCCTTCCAGAGAGGGGCCCTCCACCAGCTCCAGCAGGAGCGCCGGGTGGCCGGCCACCTCCAAGACGTCGCGCACTTCGACGATGTTGGGGTGACGCAGGCCGGCTTGCACCTGCCCCTCCAAGACGAGGCGCTCCTGCACGTGTCGCCCGTTCATCCTCAGTACCTTCAGTGCCGCAGGCGTGCCGAGCGTGCGGTGGCGAACGCGGTACACGTCGGCCATCCCGCCCTCGCCCAGCAGGCGATCCACGAGGTAGCGATCGACGGTATCGCCCGTTTCGAGCATCGGTCTAGGAGGCTATCAAGCCGGGCGGCATCGGGATGGCGAGGCGCCCGAGCAGCGAGGCGAACTCGGACGGTGGCTCGGCGCTGATCTCGAGCGGCTCGCCGGTGGCGGGGTGCTTGAGGCCCAGGAAGAAACAGTGCAGTGCCAACCTGTGGAAGTCGTAGGTGTCCCGGAAATAGCGATTGTGGTCGCCCTTGCCGTAGCGCACGTCGCCGATGATCGGGTGGCTGGCGTGCTTGAGGTGCCGGCGGATCTGGTGGACCCGGCCCGTCTGCGGGATCGCCTCGTACAGGCCGTAGCGGCCGTGATGCCCCAGCAGGCGAAACTCGGTGACGGCGGGCTTTTTTTCCTCGCCCTTCTCCTGGGCGAGCGGGTGGTCGACCCGCCGAAGCGCGGGATCGTTGCCTCGACAGAGCGCGAGGTACTTCTTCACCACGGCGCGGCCCGCGAACTGCTCCTGGAGGCGCGCCGCCATCGTTGAGGACTTCGCGAACAAGATCGCGCCGCTGGTGGCCCGGTCGAGACGGTGCGCCGGGTGCACACGCTGGCCGATCTGCTCGCGCAGGCGCTGCAGGAGTGGCAGCTCGTCTACCCCCCAGCCCCGGTGAACCAGCACGCCCGGGGGCTTGTCGACGGCCACGACGTGGGCGTCTTCGTAGAGGAGCTTGAGCGGTGCGTCCAGGCTGGGCGCGGGGGCCTCGGTGGGTGACGGTGGCGGCGATCGCCCTCGGGACGCCCAGGTCTCGGCGACCACCCGGCGAAAGAAGGCCATCAAGGAGGCTTCTACCTCCGGCCCCTCCACGAGGCCGAGCGCCTGCGCGATCGCCTCGCAGGTGGCGAGGCCGCCCTCCTTGGTTTCCTCCCGGATGCCCCACTCCGTGGGTGCGCCCGAGGTGAGGATCACGTTGGGCGCCTGCTCGATGCCGGGGAGGCGCCTCGCCGCGCGCCGGGCCTGTCCCCAGTTTCCATCAGGCACGATCAGGGTGATTGGCCGCGGATCGTCGTCGCCCACCACCTCGCTCAAGGGTCGCGCGTCGTCGCTTGGGTACAGGCAGTACACGCGGCGGTCGGCGCTGAACTCGGCCGACAAGTCCACCCGCTCGTCACGACGGCCATGCACGTAGAGCTGCGCGTTGCACAGCGCGAGGAGCGCGATGGGCCCGGTGGCGCTCGGCTTCGGCACCTCGCTGGCGTGCATCACCAGCGCGACGCGCGTTCGCAGGTCGAGGCTGGGCGCGGCCGCGCACGCACAGCGATCGAGATGGAGACGGCAGCGCGCGCATCGCGGCACCTGGCTTCGGGATCGGTGGCCCACGGGGTGCCTAGAACACCCACTGCGCGTTGATGTCGAGCATGGGATGGTCGAAGGTGGACACCCCGGTGATCATGAGGCCGAGGTTGAGCTGGAAGGCGCCGCTGGGGTCGTACTGCGCAGCACCGCCGAGGAGGTAGGGGCCGACGTTGCCAATGAAGGCGCCACCCGTGGCCTCGAAGTCCCAGTCGCTCTCCCCCATCGGCACGTCGACGGCGCCGGCGATCATCAGCCCGGGACCGGACACGTTGACGTTGCCGCCCACGCGGATGGCCACGCACTCGAGGTAGTTGTTCGCCAGGGCAAACTCGACGCGGGCCCCCAGGGGGAGCCCGGCTTCCACGCCGAAGTGCACGCCCTCGCGCTGCGCGTCGTCGCGTGCAACCTCGCCGGAGAGCTCGCTGGGGAGCGGGTCGGCGGGGCGGAGGTAGCCGGTGTAGACGAGATCACCTTGCGACTCGATCTGCAGGAGGGTGGCGGTGCGCACCGGGCGCTCGGTGCCCTTCTTGCCATCGACGTAGGCCACCATGCGTCTGCCCACCGAGAAGGGCTCGCGTTCCCGCGGCGTGTCGTGCCAGGCGTCGTCGTAGAGCGTGCGGAGCGCGGTACCGGCGGGCGCCACCCGGCTCGGCAGCGCGTCGCCGCCGTACACACGCGTGGCGGCTTGCAAGGACTCCACGGTGGCGGTCTCGTTGCCGTCGAGAAAGGCGGCGAGGGCCTCGTGCACGTGTAGGCTCACCACCTCGCGCTCGTCGAGGCGCTCGCCAAGGCACTCGAAGACCGCGCGCACCTCGGCGTGGGCGCGAAGGAACGCGGCCTCGTCCATCTCCGCGAAGGCGGCCTCGCCCCGGGCCATCGCCGAGGCGAGGGTGCTGGCGCGCGTACGCTCGCCGTCCGGGCAGGCGGCGTGAGCGAGGCTGGCGAGGAGCAAAGTCATGGGCGAAGGCGCCGGTTATCCGACGGCGACCTAGGGTCGCCAGAGGTAGCTGAACTTCGCGAAGAGGGTGCGCGCCGTCCACCCCTCCTCGAAGCTGTAGGTTTCCCCGTAGCCGACCCAAGCGGCGGTGCCGTAGTTCTCCACGTAGGCGAAGAGCAGGGAGCTATCGAGGGTGTCGTCGAAGGTGTCGACGTCTTCGACGACGCGGATCGCGAACTGTCGCGACAGCGACAGGTTGATCGTCGCGCGGTTGACCACGCCGTCGTAGAGCACCGCACCGTCGGGATCGCGGAACTGGTAGTAGGTGGCCTCCTCGTCGATAGACAGCTGCCCGAAGGCGGCCACGGTCACGCCGCCCACGGCGGCCCAGCCGAAGCCGAGGAAGGGATCGTCGGGGTCGTAGTGTGGCTGGGGACCAAACGCCCAGCCGGCCCAGAAGTTGCTGGTGGCGGTGGGGTTGTAGGCAAAGAAACCCTCGGCCGACCAGCGGTCGAAGTCGTTGCCGAAAATGCGCTCGCGCACGTAGTTCACCTCGCCCTCGGTGTAGCCCCGGTCGAGCACGAAGGCCGCCCAGCCCGGACCGGCCTCGGCGTACACCGGCGTGCCTTCGAAGTCGGTCGCGATCTCGGCGTGCACGTCGGGATCGAGGCTGCGCGACCACGACAGGCCCCGCACGTGGCCTTGCAGCTTGGTCTCGGCGCCGAGGCGTCCCACCTCCTCGATGAAGCCGTTTTCAGCGCGAAAGTCCTCGCCAATGCCGAAGGTGCCGAAGGTCCACGATAGTTTCTCGTCGGCCCGCTCCACGTCGAGGGCCCAGGCGGGGTCGTGAATGGGTGACTCGTTGCGCAGGTCGGTGAGGCTGTAGAGCACCTGGCCCTGCGCCTGCCAGGCCTCCCCGATGGGCACCACGGCGTCGAGACCGGCCACGTGGTTGCCGAGCGTGCCCTCCGCGTCGCCGAGGTTCACGCCGAGGAGCTCCTTGTCGGTGGCGAGGAAGCCCACGCTCCCGCCGTCGCCCATGTCGAAGCGGGCACGGGCGAGGTGGTCGAGGGCCACGGTGCCCACCATCGTGTCCTCGTCCCAGGTGGGCAGCGCCTCGCCGGTGGCGTAGTCGAGCGACACGGTGCTGGGCGACGGCGCCTCGTCGTAGGCGCCGAGAAATCCGATGCCGAGCCGATCGGCGCGGCCGCTGAGCTTGTAGCCCACGAGCGGGTCGACGACGGAGCGGCTGTAGATGGCGCGGATGGGCGTGTCGAAGAGGTCGGCGCTCTCCAGGAAGAAGGGTCGCTTTTCCTTGAACTCGAGTGGGTACTTGAGGTTCGCGCTCACCTGGTTCGCGTCGGACTCGATCTGCGAGAAGTCCGGGTTGAGCGCGATGTCGGCGGAGAGGCTGGAGGAGAGCCCCACGCGCGCCGACACGCCGGGCTGGAGCGTGGTGTTCTCGCCGAGGGGGAAGGTGCCGAGGCCAGCGGCGGCGTTGGCTGACGGGAAGAAGTCGTAGGCCGCAGTCAGCGTGGGGATGGCCTCGAAGCTCAGCTTCCTCGCGGGCGGCGTGGCCGGGCGGAAGGGCGCGCCCTGGGTGAGGATCGTGGCTTCCTCGACGGAGAGCGTCGGAAAGGCGTACATCGTCCACGGGCTGGGCGTGAAGCGCAGCGCGACAACTCGCCAGTCTGAACCTGACACGTAGCGGAGCGAGCGCCAAGGGATGGCCACCTCTGCCGTCCACCCGCCCTCGCTGATGGCGCCGGCCGACTTCCAGACGGTGTCCCAGGACATGTCCTGCATCCAGATGTCGCCGCCCTCGGTGTACACGCCGTCGCCTTGCACGCCGCGCGGGGTCACGCGGAAGGTGAAGCCGCGCTGCCCGTCGGCGAAGCTGTCGAGGATGACCTCCACCCAGTCGTTGAACTGGATCTCGTCGCGAGGCACCAGCGGCGCGTTGAGCGTGGCGGGGTCGACGCGCACGCTGACGGCCACGTAGAGATTTGACTCGTCCTGGAGGAAGCGCACCTCGGTCTTGCCGGGGTCGGCGCCACCCGGCGACGGCACGAACTCGACGAATCCACTGGCGACGGCAGCCTGGGCCCAGGCGCCTTCCGTGGGGTGGCCGTCGATGACGATCGGCTCGGTGGCGAGGCCGGGGACGAGGGGTGTCATGGGGACAAGGCGACTAATCCGCGGCAGGCCCGGCGCGCCTCCCGCCGGCTATACTCGGGCGATGGCCGCTCCCGCCCGGCGACTCGCGACGCTCGACGACCTCCTGGAGGCCGAGCGCGAGGGCGTTGCCTGCGAGATCGTGGACGGCGAGCTCGTGCAGAAGGCGATGAGCGACCACGAGCACGGTGGGGTGAAGTTCGTGATCTCCGGGTACCTCGCCGACCCCTTCAATCGCCGGGGTGGCGGCGGACGACCGGGTGGCTGGTGGCTGGCGAACGAGGTCGACATCGCCTTCGACGCCGAGAACGTGCTTCGCCCCGACGTGGCCGGCTGGCGTAGGGACCGCGTGGCGGTGATGCCGCGCGAGTGGCCCACGACGGTCACCCCGGACTGGGTGTGCGAGGTGCTCTCGGCGAGCACGGCACGTCGCGACCTCGGGACGAAGCGCGATACCTACCATCGCGCGCGCGTTGGCCATTACTGGGTGGTCGACCGCAACAGCCGCGTGCTCTTGGTGTACCGGTGGACCGAGGTCGGCTACGCGCTGGTGCTCACCGGCGGTGAAACCGACACCGTGCACGCCGAGCCCTTCGGCGCGGTGGGGATCTACGTGGGGCGGCTCTTCGGTCTCGACGAGCCGGACGAGGCCCCGGGGTAGGCTGGCGCGTGCCGCCGACCATCACCCTCGACGCCGCCGCCTCGCCCGAGGCCAAGCGTCACCTCGACGCGATGTTGCGCGCCTTGCAGGACGCGCTCCGGAAGCCGCCGGTCTGGAGCGAGGTGCGTGACGACGTCGACCGGGCGTTCGCCGCCTACGACGGCTACATCGCGCACGTGGTGTCGGTGCACCCGATGAGCTGCGCGGAGGGCTGCACCGCGTGCTGCTACGACAACCCTCGCGGTGTCACTGGCGTGGAGCTGCAGCGCGTGCACGATTGGATCCTGTCGCGACCGGGCGCGGGCTCCACGATGATGCGCTTCGCCCAGCTCGCGGCGCAGCGGGGCGACCCGGCCCGCTGGCGCGCCCGGGGCATCCCCTGTCCCCTGCTAAAAGATGGGCGTTGTTCGGCCTACGTTGCCCGCCCGGTGGCGTGTCGCGCCTTCGTGGCGCTCACCCCGGCGGCCTGGTGTTCGCCCGGCGACCCGCAGCACGCCGAGCGCGTGAACCCGCACCTCGATCCGCCTCTTGTGCTGGTGCAGGCGCTGCGGGTGCTGAGCGAGCGCCTCGGGATGGTCAACGCCGATAATCTCCACTCGGGGATGTCTCGGCTCGGCTAGCGTTTCCCCATCGTGCCGATGGCTCGCCAGGTGAGGCGCAGCGTCCACCACACGAGCTTGCCTGGGTACATCAACATCGCGATGTTGCGCCAGAAGCGATTCTGGTCGTCGGAATAGGAGAAGGGGTTGTCGACGGTGCCGCCGCCCCAGCCGAGGTCGCCGGTGTCGTAGCTGGGGGTGAAGAGGTTGCACACGATCACGTAGACCAGGAGAAACCCGAGATAACGCAGGGGATTGACGTCGATCTCCCGCAGGAAGTACAGGGGACCGAGCACCACCGCGCTGGTGACCAGCCAGCCGAGCACGAGCTGCACCCCCACGCCACTTCGCTCGACATGCGGCAGGCCAGCGCCACAGGCGTTGCACTTCAACGCAACCCGGGAGATCCGTGCGGAACACTGGGGGCAGCGCGCGCGTGCCATCTTGGTTTTCTATCTTGCTTGCGCTGGGCGCCGACCCTAGGCTGTGCGCATGTCGACCGACGAGCCTGCGGAGGCTTTCACCGCGAGCTTCGCGGACGGACTCACGCCCCGAGTGATTCTTGCCTCGCTCCCCGGACCCACGGTGCCCGCCTGGAACGAGGTTCACCCGTGAGCCCGTTCATCGCCCTGACCGACGACCGTTGGTTCGACTTCCTGAGCACGCGCGCTCGCGACGGCGTGGTGGACGAGGTGAACTTCTGGCAACCCAAGGGCCTCGTACCCATGAAGCGCATGGAGCCCGGCGAGCCGGTGTTCTTCAGAGGCAAGCGCCGCCGACCGTATATCGTGGGGTACGGCTTCTTCGCCCGATACGCCGTGATTCCCGTAGAGCTTGCCTGGGAGACGTTCGGCTGGAAGAACGGAGCCGACGCACCAACGAATTTCTATAGGAATATCGCAGGCTATCGCGGTCACGACGTGTCCGCGCCGGAGCACGTGGGTCGGCTGCTCGGGTGCAACCTGCTTCGCGATGCGCGGTTCTGGCCCGAGACACGGTGGATTCCTTGGGGTGCGGCCGAGGGCTGGAAGCCGAACATCCAGAAGGGCAAGGTTGAGAACGACGCGACCCGCGCCAGTGTGCTGCTCCGACAAGTCAAGCTCGACGCCGCCGCAGTGCCTGGCGACCTCGCTCCCCGACCTGTGTTCCGCCTGCTGGATCTCGATGAGCGTTCCCGCCGTGAACGGAGAGTCGCGGATCGAGAGGGACAGGGCCTTTTCCGCCTGTCGTTGCTCGATGCCTACGGAAACGCCTGCGCGGTCACCGGCGAGCACACCGAGCCGGTGCTCGATGCCGCGCACATCCAGGACTACCTCGGTCCGGCGTCGAACCACGTGCAGAATGGGCTCCTTCTCACCAAGGAGTGGCACGCGCTCTACGACCGCGGTCTCGTCACGGTCACGCCCGACTACGAAGTGCGCGTCTCCCAGCGCATCCGTGACACCTGGAACAACGGCCACCGCTACTACGGCTACGACCGGCGTCCTCTGCGTCTCCCCGAGAACCCTGCCCTCCACCCGTCTCGGGAGGCTCTCGACTGGCACGCGACGAAGTGGCGCGAAGCCAGCTGAGGGCCTGAAGCAAGGTCGCGCCGGGCCCGTTCGCAGCGGGGTGGAGCCGACGTGATCGAGGTGCCCGGAGGAAGCGCGCGCTAGCCAGTGCGCGCATGGAAAATCCAACAACGGGCCCCCGTGTCGCGACGAAGGGCCTGGCGCGACCCCTCACGCCGGGCTTGTCGCCCGGCTCCGGGGTCGGGCGCGCTCGTCTCGCGCCTTGCCGGCGCGGCTCGCCGCGGGCGAGCCCGACTCGCTTGCGTCGGCCTTCGGCCGACCGTCCCAAGCTACACGCTCCGTCGATACTCCCCGCCCACCGCGTAGAGGGCGTGGGTGATCTGCCCGAGCGAGGCCACGCGCACCGTGTTCATCAGCTCCGCGAACACGTTGCCGCCCTCGAGCGCGACTTGCTGCAAACACCGCAGCGCAGGACCACTATCGATCGCATGTTTCACGTGGAACGCGCGCAGCGCCGCGATCTGGGCGCGCTTCTCCGCGTCGCTCGAGCGCCGCAGCTCCACCGGCGGCGGCTCCCAGTCATCGCCCAGCGTCGTCGGATCTTGGAAGGTGTTGATCCCCACGATCGGCAAGCTGCCGTCGTGCTTCTGCTCCTCGTAGTACAGCGATTCGTCCTGGATCTTGCCGCGCTGGTACTGGGTTTCCATCGCGCCGAGAACGCCGCCACGGCTGTCGATGCGCTCGAACTCGCGTAGCACCGCCTCCTCCACGAGGTCGGTCAGC
>SXON01000213.1 GCA_005778355.1 Pseudomonadota bacterium
GAATGAGTGCGCGTGCCGGCAAGGGCTCGGGAACCGCCACGGTGAACGGTGAACTCGCCTGTGAATGCGAGTTGATGTTCGTGCTCGTCGACCGCTGACCGTTTCGAGGTCGGCGGTAGAGGGTGTGGTGCCGCGCGGTGTGGCCCACGTTCTCGAGGGCGTTGTGCTTGCCACTCACGCGCAGGCACTTCTGCACGGTGGTGGCACGCTTGTAGGGCCGCGGGTCGGCGCCGAGGAAGACGTCTTTGAACTGCACCATGCCGGCGTTCACGAAGAAGAGCGTGGGGTCGTTCTGCGGGATGAGCGCCGACGACCGCACGATCTCGTGGCCGTGGCGGTTGAAGTAGGCGAGGAATCGAGCGCGTAGCTGGGTGGAGTCCATAGGGTGGCGTCGCTAACTCGCGAAGCTAGGCGCGGTGGCGCCGGTCGACCTCGTCGCACAGCCGCACACCCTCGGCACCCTTGTCGCTGGGCGGCGTGTCGAACCAGGCGGCGAGGACCTCCCGGGCCACGTCGGGCGCGAGCGTGCGGTTGCTGAGGCAGAGCACGTTGGCGTGGTTCCACACCCGCGCGGCCGCGGCCGTGGGGGCGTCGCCGCAGAGTGCGGCACGGATGCCAAAGACCTTGTTGGCGGCGATGCTGATCCCGGTGCCGGTCCAGCAGAAAAAGATACCTTCGTCGCATTCGCCAAGGATAATTGCCAGCGCCGCTTCCTCCGCCGCCGGCGCCCAGGGGCGTTCTGAGCCATCGACGAACGTGCCAAAACGTCGCACCGAGTGGCCCCGTCGCTGGAGCTCGGCCTCCACGACCGCGTGGACCGCGTAGGGCTCATCTGACACGAGGGCGATGCGCATCGGGGATTCCTATCGCGACAAAGTTCCCTTGACGTGTCAATCGTCCCGTACGAGGCATCCTCGGGAGGGGTGACACACATTTTTGTAGGGAAAGGCCACGCGCGGCCCTCTTGTCCGGCCTGGCGTTTGTCGTACCATCGCCGGGCCTCCCCTCACACATCTCCCGCCCCGGAGTCGTCGCCATGTCGAGCCGCCCATCGAGCCCGAACGTTAGTCGTGTGTCCGCTACCCGGTGGGGGCTCTTGCTCCTCTGTGGCGCGGCGCTGCCTCTGGCCGCCCAGGCAAACAGCGTGACGGTGCTCTCCTCGCGCGCCTTCCTCGAGCCGAACTCGAGCAAGGCGGGCGACAAGGACGGTTGCCCGCCGGTCAATAGCAGCGCCGACCCGGAGGAGTTCACGCTGCAGGCGAAGATCGTGGTCACCAGCGCGATCCTCAACCCCACGGTGCAGCTCGCCGACGATAACAACCCGGGCGGCGTGGAGAAGCGCACTCGCGACGATCTCACGCTCGACGAGTTCTCTGCCACCAACGGCGCGGCCGTGGCCGGCGGCACGCGCGACATCGACATGCTCGACGGCGCCGACGACGGCTACCTCGCCCCCGGCACCTACTATACCTACTTCAACCTTGACAAGACCGGCTACAATCAAGAGACGCTGGCCAACTGCGCGGGCAACTCGATCACCGGCGACCGCGACAAGTACACCGTGGCCCTACATCGCGACGGCGTGGCCGTTACCTCGGGGAGCCTCAACACCGTGGCGGAGCCCTCCACGTCGATTGACCAGAACGACCTCGATTGGCTCGACACCCAGCCCGCCCTGAATTTCGCCGAGCCCGGTGAGAACTTCTGCATCCGCACCAAGTACCGGCAATCGAGCGCCAACTCTGTCGACTACCTCACCGCGCACATCTACCACCACGCCGACCGCATCCAGCTCGACAGCGTGGATCTCTACTACTACAACACCGATGGTTCCGACCCGGGCTCCATCGAGGACGGCGTTCCCGGCGTGAGCACCACCGGCACCACGCCCACGCAGTCGTACTACGACACCGTGTACTTCTCGCCCACCGGAACGGCGTTGCCGAGCACCCAGACCACCGGCGACCACTGGGTGGCCGAGTACTGCTTCACCGTGGTGGGCGAGGGTTCCAGCCGCTTCATCCCCTACTTCATGACGCAACAGTCCGGCACCACCGGCACCTGGAAGATCGACTCCGGCTACGAAGGGTGGAACTCCGAGCCGCCGCCGATCAACCCCCCGGTGCTGGAGCTCTACAAGACCTGCGACGCCAGCGTCCCCTCGCTCACAGGCGGGTCTACGCAGACGGTCACCGAGACCCTGGAGGTCTGCAACACGGGCAACGGCGGCGCGGTCGACGTGGTGCTCGTCGATAGCTTGCCGCTCGACCCGAATGTCGTTTACTCCTCGTCGACCGGCGGCGGCGTTTTCGACACCGCCACCTCCACCGTCGAGTGGAGTATCGGTGCCATGGCCGCCGACACCTGCCAGTCCTTCGACCTGAACCTCATCGTGACACCGGACGCGCTCGACACGAGCATCGACACCAACGCCGGAGCGACCGTCGAGGGCGGCATGGAGATCGACCCGACGGTCTCGGTGTCGGACTCCACTACGGAAACCTGCACGATCCCGGTGAACCCCTCCTACCCGACGCTCTCGATGAACAAAGCCGCCACCGGCTACACCGACAGCGACGGTAACGGCACGCTCTCGCCCGGCGACACGGTGTACTACAGCATCAGCTACAGCAACACCGGCACCGGCGCCGCCAGCGGCGTCGTGATCAGCGACAATCCCGATGAGACCTATGTCGCCAACATCTCGGGCCTGACCGGTGGCAGCTACAACGGCAACACCGTCACGTGGAGCGTGGGCAGCGTCGCCGCCGGCGCCAGCGGCAGTGTCAGCTACTCGGCGAGCCTCCAGGGCCCGGGCGCCTTCGGGCATGGCACGACGACGGTCCTGAACACCGCCACGCTCACCGCCACCAACCACAGCACGCTCACCGACGCCGAGTCCGTGGCGGTGGCGGCCGCGACGGCGCTCACCCTCGAGAAGTCCGCCACCGGCTACGCCGACACCGACGGCAACGGCGTCTTGTCCCCCGGCGACACCGTTTACTACCAGCTCGCCTACGCCAACACCGGCAACGCCGACGCCACCACGGTCCTCGTATACGACGACATCGACGAGACCCTGGTCGACGCGGTGGGCGCCATCTCCGACGGCGGCCTGTGGGACGGCGACCAGCTCGGCTGGAGCCTCGGCACGGTGGGCGCGGGCGACTCGGGCATCCTCACCTACGAGGTGACCGTGGCCGCAGCGGGCGCCTTCGCCGACGGCAGCACCGACCTCGTCAATATTGCCAGCATCGAGAGCCACGAGCTCGGCCCCGTGTCCGACACCGAGACGGTCGTGGTCCAGGCCTACGCGGCGCTGGCCATCGACAAAGTGGTCACCGGCTACACCGACGCTGACGGCGACGGCAGCCTCTCGCCTGGCGATTTCGTGAGCTACTCGGTCACGGTCACCAACACCGGCAACGCCGACGCCACCGGCGTGAGCCTCGGCGACGACTACGACCAGTCCTACGTCGTGTCGACCAGCAGCACCGGCACCGACAACGGCGACAGCATCAGCTGGAGCCTCGGCACCCTGGTCCCCGGCGCGTCGTCGAGTGTCAGTTACACCGCCACCCTCCGCGGGGCGGGCGCCTTCCTCCACGGCAGCACTGCCGTCAACAACACCGCCACCGCCGATAGCGACCAGACCGGCGGCGTGTCCGACAGCGCCAGCGTCATCGTGGGTGCCGCCGCCTCGCTGAGCGTGGCCAAGTCGGCCACCAGCTGGAACGACCTCGACGCCGACGGCGTGCTCTCACCGGGCGACCTTGTGAACTACACGGTGAGCTACCAGAACAGCGGCAACGCCGCCGCCACCGGTGTCACGCTGGTGGACGACCCGGACGAGGCATATGTCAGCTTCGTCGATAGTGTCGATGGCGCCTGGGACGGCGACACCGTCAGCTGGTCGCTGGGCACGCTCGCGGCCGGGGCCAGCGGCAGTGTCAGCTACACCGTCACTCTGGCCGACGCCGGTGCCTTCGCGCACGGCGACACCGAGGTGCTGAACCTCGTCGTGATTGACAGCAACGAGACCGGGCCGGACTCCGACACTGAGCTCGTGACGGTAAGCGCCAGCGCTTCCCTCGACATCGACAAGGTGAGCACCGGCTACACCGACACCGATGGCAACGGCGTCCTCTCGCCGGGCGACACCGTCCACTACACCGTGAGCTACCAGAACACCGGCAATGCCTCGGCCACGGGTGTCACGCTCACCGACACGCCCGAGCTCTCGGCGGTCGGCGCCATCACCAACATCACCGGCGGCGGCGGCTACGACGGCGCGAGCATCAGCTGGACACTCGGCACCGTGGCTGCCGCCGGTTCCGGCAGTGTCAGCTACGACCTGGTGCTGGCGGCGGCCGGCGCCTTCGTTCACGGCAGCACGCCGGTGGCCAACACCGCGGTGGTGAACTCCCCGGAGACCGGACCCAGCTACGATGACGAGAGCGTCACCGTGGTGGCGGCAGCCTCGCTCGCCGTCGCCAAGTCGGCCACCGGCTACAGTGACGTCGACGGCAACGGCGTGCTCTCGCCGGGCGACCTTGTGAACTACTCGGTGAGCTACGCCAACACCGGCAACGCGACGGCCAATAGTGTCACGCTGGTCGACGACCCGGACGAGGCCGGCGTGCAGAGCGTGGAAGACATCACCGGCGGCGGCGCCTACGACGGCGACACCGTGAGTTGGAACCTCGGCAGCCTCGCCCCCGGCGAGACTGGCAGCGTGAGCTACACCGCCGTGATTCTCGGTAATGGGTACTTCGCCGACGGCAACACGCCGGTCGACAACTACGTGGTGCTGAGCTCGGCCGAGACCGGCCCAGCCACCGACAGCGACACGGTGACCGTGACCGCGGGCGCCGCGATCACCGTCGACAAGGCGGTGGTCGGCACGACCGACGTCGATGGCGACGGGCTCCTGTCTCCGGGCGACGTGGTGCACTACAGCCTCACCATCGCCAACCCGGCCAACGCCGACGCCACCGGCGTGTCCTTCGTCGACAGCCCGGAGACTGCGTACATCGCCAGCATCGGCAACATCAGCCACGGCGGCAGCTACGACGGGACGACGATCAACTGGAGCGTGGGCACGGTGCCCACCGGCAGTACCTTCACCGTGACCTACGACGTGACGCTCGCCGGCGCCGGCGCCTTTGCCGACGGCACCACGCCGGTGGGCAACACGGTCGTGGTGGACAGCAACGAGACGCCGCCGGCCAGTGACACCGACAGCATCGACGTGGTCGCCGCCGCCTCGCTCACCCTCACGGCCAGCGTGGCCGGCTACACCGACAACGATGGCAACGGCGTGCTCTCGCCCGGCGACGCGGTCACCTGGCAGCTCGACTACGCGAACGTGGGCAACGCCGCCAGCACCGGAACGACGCTCGTCGACAGCGGCGAGTCGCCCTGGGTCGCGACCGTCGACAGCGCCTCCGGTGGCGGGCTCCTCTCGGGCCTCGACATCAGCTGGGATCTCGGCACGCTCGACGTGGGCGAGACGGGCAGCGTCGGGTGGACCGGCACCCTCGCCGGTGCCGGCACCTTCCCGGCCGGTAGTACCAGCGTCACCGACGGCGCCACGCTCGACAGCAACGAGACCGCCCCGGTGTCCGACGCCGCCGCCACGGTGGTGACGGCCTACGCGGACCTCGCGGTCACCAAGTCGAGCACCGGCTACGCCGACAACGACGGCAACGGCGCCCTGTCGCCCGGCGACACGGTGCACTACGCCGTGACCTACGCCAACACCGGCAACGCCAGCGCCCACGGTGTGAGCGTGAGCGACGATCCCGACGAGACGGCGCTCGCCAGCGTCGGCAACATCAGCGGCGGTGGCGCCTACAACGGCAACACCATCGACTGGTCGCTCGGTACCGTCACCCCGGGCAGCGGCGACACGCTCACGTACGACGTGAGCCTCGGTAGCGCCGGCACCTTCGCCGACGGCACCACGGCCGTGCACAACGTGGTGGTGGTCGACAGCGACGAGACCGACCCCGAGACCGACGACGAGACGGTGACCGTCACCGCCGACGCGGCGCTCGTGGTGGCCAAGACGGCCACCGGCTTCGCCGACAACGACGGAAACGGCGTGCTCTCGCCCGGCGACGACGTGAGCTACGTGATCGACTACCAGAACGCGGGCGACGCGGCGGCGAGCGGCGTGCTCCTCACCGACGACCCCGACGCGACCTGGGTGGATGGCGTGAGCGGCATCACCGGCGGCGGAAGCTACGATGGCGACACGCTGAGCTGGAGCCTCGGCACCCTAGCCCCAGGGGCCTCCGGCGGCGTGAGCTACGTCGTGACGCTCGCGGCGGCCGGGGTCTTCCCCGACGGCGTGACGCCGGTCGACAACGTCGCCGTGCTCTCGTCGAACGAAGACGGTCCGGTGTCCGACGACGAGACGGTGGACGTCGACGCCGCGCCCATCCTGGTGCCGAGCAAGTCGGTGTCGAGCACCAGCGCCATCACCCAGACCTTCGCCAACAGCCTCTCCGCCTGGAGCAACGAGGCGGCGGCGGTGACCAGTTCGGCAGCGGTGAGCACGGTGACGACGTCGACCCGCATCGTCTACACCCTCTCGGTGGCCAACACCGGCACCGCGACCGCGAGCGGGGTGACGCTGGAAGACGCGCTGCCGAGCGGCACGAGCCTCGAGTCGGCCACGGGCAGCTACACCAGCGCCGGCGGCGTCATCACCTGGACGGTGGCCGACCTCGCGCCCGGCGCGGCCGAGACGGTCACGCTGTCGGTGACCACGGACTAACGCTCAGTCCCAGCGGGGCCGCAGGATACGTTCCGGGCCCCGATTCGGAGAGATCGTGCAGCACGCGCCACACCCTGACGACCCGCTGGTGGAGGCCCTGGCCTTCGTGTACTTCTTCGTGGCCGAGCACGGCGACGACCAGGGGCTCACCCCCGACGAGCGCGCTCGCATCGCGGAGACGCTCACGCGTTGGCTCGCACTGGGTGCTCCCGCGTCCAGCGTCGGCCCCCTGGACGCGGCCATGGTGCGCGCCCTGTCGCAGGTGAAGGGCATGTCGGACGAGGCGACGCTCACGGCACTCCACAAGCACACGCGCACGATCCGCACCCGGTTGACCAGCGACGATCACCGCAAGGCGGTCTTGTACGACATGGCCTCGGTCTCGCGTGCAGACGGGGTGATCACGCCGGGGGAGCGCGAGCTGGTCACGTTGGTGCAGCGGCTTCTGCTCGGCGCCTAGCGGCGCTTTCGCGAGTCGGGAATCTCGACCGTGACCTCGATGGCATCGGAGGCGGACTCCGCGAGGCCCGGGAGCGCGGCCCTCGCTGCGCGCGCGAGGGCATCGCGCGTGGCGCTGCGCCGACTGGGTTCCGGGTCGGACACGTTGCTGGCGGTGAGGCCGCTCAGGTCGGTAAAGGTGCCGCCATCGACCAGGGCTTGCCGCCAGTGACGCCAGTGGTCGAGATCGGCCGCCGCGACTTCCACCACCCGAAACAGCTGGCGCGGGGCCTCGTCGTCGGCGGTGAGCAGGGTTCGGCCGGCGGTGGCGCTGCAGAGAGCATGCCCGAGCACGGGGCCCAGCTCCACCTTCAGCTCGGCGGCCACGCCGAGAGGAAGGGGATGATCCAGCTCCACGACCGCACGATCACGCTCGAGTGCGCGCACCACGCCGAACTGGAGAGAGCCGTCGGCGCGGATGGCCACGGCGGCATCGGTGCGAACACGAGCATCGAGGTCCGGGTACATGCGAGTCGCTATCGCGTGGGGCCGAACGCGCAAACACTCACGATGCGTCACTTTGCCGCATCAAATCTCGCTGGTGAGCACCTGGCGCCAATCGTAGGCCTCCATGCGGTGCGCGATGACGGTCGCGGTGGCCGTCGCCGGTAAGCCGAGCGCAAGGAGTTCGCGGCTCAGGGGGTCGTCAACGGGCGCGCAGAGCATGTGGACAGCGCCGTCGATCGGCTCCTCGTGTCCCCGATCGGCCAGCGGCCCGTGCTGCACGTGGAGCAAGGGGAGGGGCGCGCCGGTGGACGCCATGACCAGGTCCTTGACGCCCCGCAACGAGATGTAGGTCACGGGCCCTCGGTGACGACGCAGCACGGGGGCCACCCGCTGCACCTCGCCACAGGACAGGGAGAAGAAGCTGAGTGTGGTGGCGTGTTCGATGGGGATAAGCGGAAAACGCCTAAAGATCCTCAGCACTCGGTTCTCGCCTTGCGGCGGGTTCATGGAGATGCCAAAGCCGCGTGGACAGCGCGGGTACTCGGGCGGGAACGCCGACCCGAGCATGCGGAGGGGGATGCGCTCGCCTCGCCGGTCGGGGCGCACCTTGAGGTCGCCCACGTACCAGGCGCGTCCCACGGCGGGCAGCTCGCGGATCACCCCGCAGCCGACGGCCAGCACCTCGCCGTCCTCCGCAGCCACGTAGTAGGCCAGCTCCCCGAGCCGGTCGAAGAAGGCAAAGTAGTCGCGACCGTGATCGATGCGGAAGTGGTCGTTACCGAGCGGGTAGAGGGAGCTTGCCTCGAGCGCCGCGACCGGTCCACGCCAGGCCTCGCGCTCGGCGTCGACCCGGAAGACGCGCATCACACCCGCACGTGCGGCACGCGGTGCGCCCGCGTCCAACGGCGCGTGCGCCCCCTGTACAGGCCCTCGTAGAGCCCGAGAAAGACACCGGCGCCTTGCATCAGGCCCTGCTCCACGTAGTAGTCGTCGGTAGCCTTGCCAATGCCGCTCGCGACGGCCTTGAAGAAATCGGTGGAGTGCCGCACGTCGAGCTTCTCGTGCACGTCGTAGTGGATGAGCTGCTCGGGTCGGAGCCAGCCCCGCGCGAGCACGGCGCGCCCGATCGCGCCGGAGATGCCCTGGAACATGTGCTCGATCATGCCGAGGGTGGCGGCGCCCACGATCCACTCGTCGAGCAGGCAAGCGCCCACCAGGGTGGTGTTGAAGGCCCGCAGCTCCGGCCAGAGCACGCGTGCCTCGATCGCGTCGTCGTCGAGGCCGTCGAGGCGCGACAAGAACTCGCGGAAGGTGGCGGTGTGGGAGCCCCCGGCGTTGCCCTCGCCGTGCTCCTCCCACACGTTGCGCAGCACCTCGACGCGCTGCCCCGTGCGCGGGATCTTGCCGACCAAGAGCGACATCGGTCGCGAGAAGAAGGTGACGGCCCAGAAGAACTGCACCTGGGTTTCCACGAAGTCCTCGCGCGACATCGTGGCGAGGCCCTCTATGTAGCTGTTCTGGCGCCAGTCGAAACGCCGCGTCGTCGAGTCGACCAGGGCGAGCACGCGGGCCAGCTGGGCGCCAGGTACAGCAGGTCGCGACAGCTCGTAGATTTCGCTCACGCTTTCACGCCGACGAGCACCCGGTTGTAGAAACCACTCGTCTCGGCGGCGGCGAGGAGCTCGGCGCGCCCGGGCTCAAACGCCACGCCGGGGAACTCGTCCTCCACGCGGCGCTCATTGTTCAGCTGCCGGATCGTCACCACCGCCCCGGGGCGGAGCTGCTCCGCGATGCGCGCCGCGAGCCGATTGACGTCGGTCGGCGGTGTCCAGTCGAAGACGTTGCTCAGGTGCACGAGGTCGAATGTGCCGTAGTCGTCGACCTCATCGAGGGTACCGAGCACGTGTTCGAAACGACAACGCGGTGGGTCGGTGCGGCGCAGGAACAGGGGGCGGGCGCGCTCGCGGTAGCGACCCGTCAGGAGCTGCGCGAGGAAAGGGTTGCGCTCGGGGCCGAGGTTCTCGAGCAAGTCCTCCACGGCTTCCTGGAAGTACCGGGCGTAGCTCCCCGGCGTGCCGTGCTGCACGGCGGCCGGCCCGAAGGTGGCCACCAGCATCGAATCGGAGAAGAAGAGGTCGAAGGCCACGGGCCAGTACGGCGCCGTGGTGAGCTGGCGCCGCGCGTGGGCGTCGCCTGCCGCGGCGGCTTCCAGCGTGTCGCGCGGGGCGACGAACTCTCGGATGAAGCTGCGAAGCTGACGGAACAGCGCCTCGAAACGACCGTTCTCGCTGAGGCCGTCTGGGTCGTCGCTGCCCACGTTGAAGCGCGCGAGGGGGGCGCGGTCGAAGAGCGCTCGCACCTTGGCCTCGACGTGCGCGTGTTGCGCGGGGTTTGGGTCGACCAGTCGGACCCGGGCGCCGGGAAGTTCGTGCTGGATCGCCAGCGCGGTGCATCCCCCGCTCGCGACGCACATCACGGCGGGGTTTTCCCGGCCGAGACGCTGGAGCTCGGCCAGCTCGACGAGGGGATCTTCGCGCACCACGGCGAAGCTGAGTCTCGGGTCGCGCATGCGCCGACCTATCCGGCGAGGGCTCGCGGAGAGTGACCGGCCGGAATGATCGGTCGGGAGGCGTGCAGTTGCGCATCCGGAGGTTAGCCGGCGGCCCACTCCGGAGCGCCCATGACCTCCACGCAAGCCGAGATCGACGTCAGCTACAGCGTCAGCAACGACTTCTTCAAGCTGTGGCTCGACGAGAACATGCACTACACCTCTGCAGTGTACGAGCGGCCCGACCAGTCGCTGGAAGAAGCCCAGGAGAACAAGGCCCGGGTCCTCTACGACTTCGCCGAGCTCGGCGCCGACCAGACCGTGCTCGACATCGGCTGCGGCTGGGGCTCGATGCTCGACTACTGCGTGCGCCGCGGCATCAAGCGCGCCGAGGGCGTCACCCTGTCCACCGCGCAGGCGGAGTGGTGCTACGCGCGGAAGTTGCCTCGCACGCAGATCCACATCTGCGACTACCGCGAGTGGAAGCCGGCCGAGAAGTACGACGGGCTCGTCAGCATCGAGATGATCGACCACCTGTGCTCGCCCGCGCAGGCGCGCGAGGGCAAGGCGATCGACATCTACCGCCAGTACTTCAACAAGCTGGCGGAATGGGTGGAGCCCGGGGCCCACTTCGGCTTCCAGGCCATCCTCACCAACCGGATCCCCCGCAAACGCCAGGACTTGCTCGACCTCCAGTTCACCGCCGACGTGATCTTCCCGGGCGGGCGCAACCCTCGCGTCGAGGAGCTCGTCGCGGCGGTCAACCCGAACTGGGAGATCCGCGAGTTGCACATGCGCCGCGAGGACTACGGCCGCACCACCGCCGAGTGGCTGCGCCGCATGCGCCAGCACGAGAGCTACATCCGCGACACCTGGGGTGGCGCGCTGTTCGACGACTACGAGCGTTACCTCGACACTTGCGTGCGGGGCTTCGCAGCGCACTGGTCGGGCGACGTGCAGATGAAGCTGCGCCGGATCTAGCTTTCGAACTCCCACCCGGAGCGGTAACCGCCAAGGGCGGCGATGCGGTCGACGAGACGCTGGAAGTGCGGGGAGGCCCCGAGCGTGGCCACGTCGCCGATGCCGACGAAGCGCTGGCGCGCGCGGGTGACCGCGACGTTGAGGCGCCGGGGGTCGGCTACGAAGCCGAGATCCTGCTCGGCATTGCTGCGCACGAAGGTGGCGATGATGACGTCTTTCTCGCGGCCCTGGAAGGCGTTGACGGTGCCGGCGTCGACTCCGGGCAACATCTCGCGCAGTCGCGACAGCTGCGCACGGTAGGGGGTGACGATGCCGACTTGCGCGGGGCGTACGCCCGCGGCCAGGAGCTCCTCCCAGATGCGCTTGAGCAATCGCAGCTCGCCGACGTTGTAGAGCGAGTCGAGTGCGTCGCGCTCCTCGTCCTGGCCCATGCCGGCGGTGTCGATCCACTGCGCCGCCGGGCTCGCCACCGGCTCGGCCACGCTCGGGTGGGCGGCGAGTTTCTTTCCGTAGGTATCCTTAGACAAGGCCTGTAGTTCGGTGTTGAAGCGGTACTGCGTGGTCAGCATCGGGAATGGGAAGCCGGCCTCTACCAGCCGCTGGAGCAACGACTTCTCGATCCGCGGATCCCGGCTTTTCACCACGGGACCGAGCTGCATCGGGTCGCCCGCGAGAATGAATCGCTTCACGCGCGCCGCGAGCAACCAGAGCGCCGGTTCGGGTACCTGTGAGGCCTCGTCGACCACCGCCGTGCGCGGGGCCACCAGCTCGGTGCCGCGTGTGTGGAGCGTGCCGAGCGTCATCGCGATCACATCGGCCGAGGCAAGCACCTCGCGCTTGGCGGCCGCCCACTCGGATCGAATCGCGTCGCGCAGCTCGATGCCCTCGGGACCCGTGGTGCGCCCGGCCTGCCGACGCAGCTCTCGGATCACGGCGGAGCGGGGCCCGTTGAGGATGCGCCATTCGAGGGTGAGGTGCTGCACCGCGCTCTCGATGCGCGCACTCGCGCCGAGTCGCACCACGTCGAGCCCGGCCGCCTGCGCCTTCTGCGCGAGGTGATCGACGGCGGCGTTGCTGTCGGCGAGCGCCCAGGGCCGCTCGCCGAGGTCGCGGAGCGCGCGCAGGATGGCCACGAGGGTCACCGTCTTGCCGGTGCCGGGTGGCCCGTGCACCAGCCCCACCTCCGTGGCCCCGAGTGCCAGCTCGGCCGCGGCACGTTGCGAGGGATCGAGCCCTTCGAAGGCGGGGTGCTCGTAGGGATCGGCGCGGTAGGGTTTCTCGTAGCCGAGGAGCAGGTTGGCCAGCGGCGTGTTGAGTCGCTCGGCGCGCTCGAGGGCCGCCACCTGGAGGCCGTGCACGTAGAAGTCGAGGCGTCGCGACACGACCCAGGGGCCTGCACCCTGCGGAGGGTCATCCACGCGCAGTTCCAGGGTGTGCTCGTCGAGCCCCTCCACGCGCCCGGCGTGCCCCTCGTCAGGGCGCCCGAGGGGGGCGAGCAAGACTGGATCGCCGGCCGTGAGCAAGTCGGCGGGCACTCTCCCGCGAAGCACCACGTTGACGCGCCCCTTCGAACGCAGCTCAGTGGCCTCGATGGTCAGCGGGTACACGCTGAAGCCCGCGGCGGCGCGCGCGGCCAGGGGGAGCGCGGCGAGCCGTGCGTGCTCGTCTTCCACCGCGGCACGTTCGCGCGCAAGGGCGTCTCGAAGGGCGGCCAGGTGGGACAAGGGCGCCGGTCTATCGCAGCCGACAGACCAAAAGCGAAAAGGCGGCCCCGGGGGGCCGCCTAGGCATGCGGAACGGACGCCTACTCGGCGGCCGCCTCGCCCTCTTCCGGCTTGTCCGACTTGACCGGGGTGGTGACGAACTTGATCTTCGCCCAACCGCCCTCGTTGGCGCTGCCGATGACGCGGCGCACGAGGCGGAAGTCGGTGTTGATGTCGGCCTGGATGACGAGCGAGCCCTGGAAGGCCTGTGTCGGGTCGCGACCCTCGATCTTCTCGCGGAAATTCCGCGCTTCCTCGAGGCGCTTGGACAGACCCGGGATGGGACCGCCCGCCTGGTCGACGAGAGGGTCGCCCATCTCCTCGGCCGGGATGCGCTGGTTGTCGAGGAGCAGGATCGCATACTGCCCGGCGGCATCGACGGCTTCCGCCACCTGCACCACCGCCGTCTGGTCTTCCAATGGCTCGCCGGCCATGCTCTGCGGCACCTTGATGCGCTCCGACAGCTCGACCTCACCCGTGGCCTTGAAGATCTGGATGAGGAAGATGACGAGGATGGTGAACATGTCGACCATCGCCGTCAGGTTGAGGCTGACGAAGCCGTTCTTCTTGCCGCCCGAGAGAGGGCTGGTGCGGAGTCGGCCGATCGGCGGGTAGGCCGGGCGGCGTCCTGGAGCGATAACGGGCATGGACTAGCCTCCTGCGGGCGCGGCCGGCACGGCCAGTTCGGGGGGGACCGCCTGGGCGGCGCCGCCGGCGAGGAGCGTCTTCGGGTAGCCAACCTTCCGGGACATGTCCAGGACCAGGACCATTTCCTCGTACTTGACCCCGTCATCGGTGTTGATGATGACTTGGTCTTTGTCGGGATAAGTCTCGTGGTCCTTGGCCATGATCTCTTCCAGCTTGGCGTAGTCGTACTCGTCGCCAAGCCGGGGGATGTTGGTACCCTCTTCCACCTTGCGGCCGATCCAGTGCCCGTCGCTGCGGACGTGCACGGTGAGCGGCGGCACCTCGTCGGGTGGCGGCGTGATGTTCGGATCAGGCGGATCGGTGTTGACACTCTGCTCGATGTTGAGCGAGTGGATCTCCGTCCAGACCGCCGTGATCATCAAGAAGGCAATGAGACACGACAAGAAATCGATGAAGGGGACCAGGTTGAGGTCCACCATCTGTCCCTTGCCGCGGCCCTTGCCGCCTTCGACCTGGACGCCCATGGTTTAGCCCGCCGCCGCCGCGCCTTCCTGCTTGGCCGCGCGGTTGGAGAGGACGAAGTTGATCTCGGCCACGACGGACTCGTTGATCGCCTCGAGAATGTGCTGCGTGCGAGCCTGGATCACCGCGTAGATGAGGATGACCACCACCGCGCTGCCGAGACCGAAGGCGGTGCAGTGCATGGCCTCGGAGATACCGGCAGAGAGGAGCATCGCGCGGGCGGCCGGATCGGCGTCGGCAACGGCGCCGAAGGTGGTGATCAGGCCGGAGATGGTGCCGAGGAGCGCCGCGAGCGTGGCCGCGTTGCTGAGCACCGCGAGGTAGCCGGTGCGGGCCTCGATGCGGGGCACTTCAGAGAGCGAGGCCTGGTCGAGAGCGGCCTGGATCTCCTTGTCGGGGCGGTGGGCCTTCATGAGGCCGGCGCGCAGGATGCGGCTGATGGGGCCCTGCTTCTGGCTGGAGAGCCAGCGGATCGCAGCCTGGGTGTCGCCACGCATGATGTGCTGGTTGAGGCCGGTTAGCAGCGCGTGCTTGTTCTCCGCGCAGTCGAGCCAGAGCACCTTGACGCGCTCGATGATGATGCCAAAGGAAACGAGGAGACAGGCGAGGATGAGGTGCATGCCCCACTTGCCTTCCTTGTAGAACTCGACAGCTTCCGAAATGAACGTCACGGAGAACTCCTGGCGCATTCGCGCCGGTGGTGGGGTTGGGCCAGCCCTTGTAGCAGAGTCGCGCTGCGGTTTCCACGTCTTGCCGCAAGGAGTCCGTAAAGGGTCCCCGTCGGCGGGCGTTCGCAACGCGGCGATCAGACATCAAGTGTGACAAGCCCGGGGTCAATTCCTCGTCAACGAGGGCCTTCTTTCGACCGCTTGACATCGGCCCGACCGCGGCTTTACACCCGTCCCGCCCATCGGAGTCGCCATGCTTTTCGCCCTTCTTTTCGCCTGCGACATGCCCCAGCCTCCCCAGCAAGCGGCCAAGCCAGAAAAGCCCGCCTGCGATGTGGATATCAACAAGCTCGCGGGAACGAGCTGGGTGTACAGCAAGCCGCAGCCGGCCGGTCCCAACAAGCCCGACGCCTCCGCGCGGCTTCGTTTTCGCGACGACGGCGGGAAGCTCCTCGCCGACTACACCGCGGGCTCGCAGGGCTCCGTCTACAACTACACCTGCACGGTCGCTCCGAGCGGTATCGCCACTTGCCTCGAGACGAAGCCAAACACCGAGGGTTTCTGCAAGGCCTACGCCTCGGTACACGACGGCGTCTGCGACCCCGCGGCCATCGCGCCGATCGCCGGGGTTTCCATCGAGGACGCCACCAAGGCGGCGGAGGCGGTCAACAAGGAACTCAAAGCCTTGAAGCCGAAAGAAAAGGAGCAGCAGCGTAAGGTCGACAACAGTCCGAACAACAAGATCCGCGGGAAGTTCCTGGTGGCCGTCGACAAGGCCAGCTGCCAGCTCACCCTGCAGGACAAGTACCAGACGATGGTCGACGGCAAGCTCAACGAGCTGGAAAACGCGATTGGCGCGGGTAAGTTCCAGAAGGCCGAGGCCGAGTACATCTGGGAGGGCTGCGAAGACCCCGACAGCGCCTGGGCGCCCGACGCGAGCGACAACCACTCGGCCGTGCAGGCCCCTGGCACGGTCAAGTTCTCCGCCATGCTCCAGAAGAAGGAGAAGGGCGGCCCCGGCTGCACCTACTCCGCCGACACCTGGGTGGACTGGGTGAAGGGTCCTGGCGGCATCGCGTCGACCGACGACCCGAAATGGGGCCCGCGCTTCGACGTGAGCATCCCGCTCTCTGAGAAGGGGCGTCACGTGGTGTACTTCGACCGCTCCAAGACATGCGATGGCAAGACCGAGCGCATCGGCCTCACCTGCGCGATGGTCCGGGTCGAATAGGGGCCCGCGTAGAATAGCGACCGGGATCGAGTCGCTAGCGACCGAGGAGGTCGAGCACTTTCCGGTAGGCATCACGTCGCGACAGCCCAGTCGCCTCGGCGAGGGCGTCGCGGGCCGCCCGGGGATCGAGTCCCCGTGCGAGCAGGTCTCGCGCGAACGCGTCGGCGTCCTGAACCAGCGGCGCTTCGGTCGGCGGCGCGACCAGGATCACCACCTCGCCCCGGTCCTCGTCGCCGAGCGCAGCGCGGACCTCGGTCGCGGGGCCGCGGAGCCACTGCTCGTGTTGTTTGGTGAGGTTGCGCGCCACGCACACCTCGCGCGTGGGCCAGGCCGTGGCGAGCCACTCGAGCGTGGCGCCGAGTCGCTGCGGCGACTCGTAGAAGATGAGGGTGGCGCGGAGCCCGCCGAGTTCGTCGGCCAGGCGCGCGCGCGCGCCCGTCTCCCGGGGGAAGAAGCCGGCGTAGAGCCAGCGGTCCACGGGGAGGCCCGCCCCGGTGAGGGCGGCCACGGCGGCGCAGGCGCCGGGAACCACGTCGATGTCGATCCCGGCGTCGATGCAGGCGCGGACGAGCCGAAAGCCCGGGTCGTTCACCAGGGGGGTGCCCGCTTCCGACACCAGCGCGATCAGTTCCCCGCGCTGGAGTCGCGAAACGAGATGGTCGACCTGCTCACGCTCGTTGTGATCGTGCAAGGCCACGAGCCGCACCGATAGGCCATGATGGGCCAGGAGAGCGGAGGTGCTGCGCGTGTCTTCTGCGGCCACGAGGTGTGCCGTGCGCAGTACGCGGAGCGCGCGCAGCGTGATGTCGTCCGCGTTGCCGATGGGCACGCTCACCACGTGCAGCGTCCCGCTCACGGGCGCTCGCCGGCGCCGCGCTCGGCCGTGCCGCGCTCAGCCGTCACCCAGGTGCAGGCGGGCACCCCGGCCACCACGTGCGCACGCTCGGCGGGCGAGAGCACAAAACCGTCGGTCTCCGCGGACAGCTCCTCGAGGAGCGCGCCCGCCAGGGAGCGCACCTCGGCGACTACCGTCCCCCGACGAGCGAAGTGGCCTGGGGTCACGCGGGGAACGAGCACGCCGCTGGTCGACGCGCGTGGCCCCGACTCGCGCCGCCACGGGCCACCACTCACGTGCGAAGCGTGTCGCGACGCGGGCTCGGCCACCAGCCCCATGCTGTGCAGGACGCCGGCCACCGCGCGCGTCGCGGTGTCGACCGCGTGCTCCTCGAGCACCAGCCGCGGACCGGCCTCCACGGTGACCGCCGGCACGCGCAGGCGGTTGAGCACCGCGCCGGTGAGCGAGCGATCGAGGCGGAATCGACTGTAGCGGTCGTCGGGGTATTCGCGCACCACGGTGAGACCCGTCGCGACCGCATACGACTCGGCGAGCGACTCCAGGTTGGCTCGCGCCTCGCCGCGCAGCGCCACGGCACGATCCACCAGCGCGTAGGGGATCGCGCCAGGTGCGTCGGCATGCAGGTCGACCAGCGCGTCGGGCCGCCGCGAGGCGATGTCGCCCCAGGCCGCGGCGGCGAGGCGCTCGCTCGGTGAGCCTTCAGGGTCGCCCGGGAAAAGCCGGTTGAGGTCTTGCTCGTCCTCCGGCACTCGCCGCTGGCGACGTTCGAAGGCCTCGGGGTTGAGCGAGGGGTACAGGTGAACCGTGCCCCGCAAGAGCAGCGGCTCGAGGGCTTGCGCGAGGCGGATCACCGCGCCGGTGCCGGTGCACTCGTCGCCATGCACATTCGCGGTCACGACGACGACCGGTCCCCTCGGCTGCGGACGACGTCGGTCCTGGGGCGCGGTCACCGTGATGACGACGATCTCCGCCGGGCGACCCGGAATGCTGGTGCGCGAGACGGCTCGTGGCATCAGTCCACCCCCACCACCCACGCCTTGAGGTAGTGGGACTCGGGGAAATGGAGGGCGGCGGGGTGATCGGGCGGGGGACAGGCCTCGTGGACGACGCGCAGGCGACGACCGGCACGCTCTGCCCCCTGGGACAGGGCGCCCGCGAACTGGCGAGGCGACTGGGTGCCGAGATTGCTGCAGGCCACCAGCCAGCCACCCGGCGACAGCACTCGTAGGCAGGCGGCCGCCAGGCGGGGCCAGTCTTTCTCACCCTGCCAGCTGCCCTCCTCGGAGCGAGAGTACCCGGGTGGGTCGACCACCACGACGTCGTGGAGCTGCCCGGTGCGGCGCAAGCGGTCGAGGGCCTTGAAGCCATCCTCCGTCCAGAAGCCGTGGGCAAGGGCGTCGAGACTGTTGAGCTCAAAGTTGCGACGCGCCCGCGCCAGGTGAGGCCCGGAGAGATCGACGCTGTCCACCCGGAGCGCGCCGTGCGCCGCCGCCGACACCGAGAAGGCACCGGTGTGCGCGAACAGGTTGAGCACCCGCCGCCCCGTCCACCATGGGGCGAGCCAGCGGCGCAGCTCCCGCATGTCGGTGAACAAGCCCGCGTCCTTGCCCATGGCCGGGCGCACGGCGTAGCGAAGCCCCAGCTCAACGACCTCGATCTCACCGGGGTCGTCGCCTGCGACAGCCCGCGTGACGGGGGTCTTGCCGGCGTCGCGGGGGTCACGACGGTAGGTCGCCACTAGCGACGGCGCGTCGAGGACCTTCTGGACGAGCGGGACCACCGCGTCGAGCGACGGCGAGTCGAGCGTGATCACCGCGTGCCCCGCGTAGTCGTCCACCCGGATGCCCGGGAGGTCGTCGTTCTCGGCGTTCACCAGGCGCCGGGCGGTGGAGTCGACCGGGATGCGTCGCGACAGGGCCGCTTGCACGCGCCGCGTGAGGCCGGTCTCGAAGTCGCCATCGGCCTCGGCGAGAAGGCGGACGGCGATCCACCCGTCGTCGGCGATGCCCTGGCCCAGCGGCGTACCGTCTTCGGCCCGCACCCGGACGCGCTCTCCGGGGGCGGGACGGCCGCCCAGTACCTCCGCTGGGTACACCCAGGAAAAGCCGCGTCGCAGCCAAGAGGCCGAGTAGGCATTGACCGTGACCGCCCCGGCCGCGGTACGATCCGGGCGAGGACGCGACGGCGAGGGCATGGAACGACCGCTTTTCATCCCGGGGACGCGTGGGCTGGTGGGCGAGTTCTACCAGCTGGTGCTGGCCGCCGCCTACCATGGCGACGGCCTCTGGGGGGAGGCCACCTTCGACCTCTACCCGCGCGCCCTGCCCGAGGGCTGGGGCTACCTCGTGGCCGCAGGTCTCGAGCCCGCGCTGCAGACTGTGGAATCGCTCGCCTTCGCGGCTGATGAAATCAAGGCACTCCGTGAGCACCCCGTTTTCGCGAAGGTGCCGGGAGATTTCTTCGACATGCTCGCCGAGCTGCGATTCGACGGCCAGGTGGCGGCGGTGCCGGAGGGCACGCCGATGTTCCCTGGCGAGCCGATGCTCAGACTCACGGGAAGTCTGATCGCCTGCACCTTGCTGGAAACTCGCCTGCTGCAGCTCGTGGGGGCGTCCACGGCGGTGGCCACGCGAGCCGCGCGCCTCTGCGACGCGGCCGGCGAGGCCTCGATCTATGATTTTGGTTCACGACGTAACAGTAACGGCGAGGGCGCCCTCCTCGCGGCTCGGGCCGCGTACATCGGCGGCGCGGCGGGAACGACCAACGCGGCGGCGGCGCTGGTACTTGGGGTGCCGGCCTTCGGCACGATGTCGAGCACCTTCCTCGCCGCCTATGGCGACGACCAGCTCGCCTACGACGCCTTCCGGCTCCACTTTCCCACCTTGGGCCACTACACGCTCCCCGACGACGATCCGGTGGACGGCGTGCGCCGTTTCGGACGCGCTCGCGAGCGGGTGTCGATCGTCCGCATCGATCACGACGATCTCGCCCGGAGCGCGCGCACCGTGCGGGAGGCGCTCGATCGTCATGGCATGCGCGAGGTGAAGATCCTCGGCTCGGGCCACCTCGACGAGCATCGTGTCGAGAAACTCCGCGCCAACCGCGCCCCGATCGACTGCTTCGCGGTGGGTCGCGCGCTGGCGCACGGAGGCGAGCCCGGCATGCGCATGGCCTTCCGGATCGCCGAGATGCAGCGCGGACCGGCTCGGGTGCCGGTCACGCGGCAAGGCTCCTCGACCTGGCCCGGCAATAAGCAGGTTGTGCGCTTCGAGGACCACGACCTGGTGTGCCTCGACGCCGAGTCGCCGATCTACGAGCGCCGGGGTGTGCCGCTCATGTCCACCGTGCTCTCGGCCGGCGCTCGTGTCGCGACGCCGCCGTCGCTTGACGAGCTTCGCGAACGCTGCTTGAGACTGGTCGGCGCCCTGCCCCCAGTGATCCGCGACCTCCGGCGCCCGGCCGCCCGCGAGATTCGTGTCAGCGACGGGCTTGCCGCCCAGAGCCTGCGCTAGATCAGGCTCCCGCCCAGGGAGATCGCGATGTCTTCGGGCGCGAGCGTGGAGAGCCCGGCGAGCTCCGCCATGCGCTGGTTGGTGCCGCGCAGATCGCGCACCAGCTGCCGGCAGATCGCCATCAGGAAGCGCGCGCCGAGCGGCGTGCTCGCGTTGGACAAGCGCTGGAAGTCGTCGCCGAGGAGTTCCAGGACGCGCACCTCGCTGGCCGCATGGCAGCTCGCGGCGCGCAGGCCGCCGTCGATGAGTGCCACCGCGCCGAAGATGGCGCCGCGCTGCAGCACGCCGAGACGGGTGCGCTGCCCGCCGGGAAGGCGCCGGATCACTTCCACCTCGCCGCTGAGGAGGATGTAGGCGGCGCGAGCCTTCTCGCCCTGCTCGATGATCGCCGAGCCCGCCGGGAAGATCAGGGCGCGGCCGATGCTCCCCAGCACGTCGAGGTCGTGGTCGGGAAAGTCGCTGAGGCTGGCAACCTGGCGCAAGTCGGCGGCGTTCATCGGGCGATCCTCTTGCTCACGTCGGCCAGCTCGGCGCGGAGGTCGCCACCGGGGTTGGTGAGCATCCGGTCGAGCTTGGACTCCAGCGAACGCAGGCGCGAACACACCTGGAGGGCCACGGTGCGCAGGATGCCCGTGGCGGCCGGGTGGCCGGCGGCGAGGAGGTCGGCGAAGGCGTGGGCGTCGATCACCAGCACCACCGTTTCTTCGACCGCGACCGCGCTCGCGGCGCGGGGCGCCGGGTCGATCAAGGCCATCTCGCCGAGGATGGAGCCCGGCGACTCCATCGCGATCACGAGGTCGGGACCGTCGGCCACGGCCACGCTGATCTGCACCGAGCCGCTCACGACCACCATCACGCTGTCGGCGT
Source organism: Pseudomonadota bacterium (assembly GCA_005778355.1). Classification (GTDB taxonomy): domain Bacteria; phylum Myxococcota_A; class UBA796; order UBA796; family SXON01; genus SXON01. The sequence continues at coordinate 21,326 of SXON01000213.1, forward strand.
ACTCGCCCTCGCTGAAAATCCGCATTCCCGGCTTGTAGCGGAGACCGGTGCAACGCGTGGCCAGGGCCACGGCCTCATCGGGGCCGAGGGAGCTGAAGATGGGCAGCCGCCGGAGCAGGCGCGCGAGTTCGTGCAAGGGCATCTCGTTAGCTCGCCATCAGTAGCTGGTTGGGCTCGCGTCGCGGATGGCGACGACGGTGGTGCCGAGGAGGAGGGCGTCGTTGACGCCGGCGAGGCGCGCAGCGGGCACGCGGACGGCCGGTCCCCGGGGAGGTAGCAGCACCGTGGGACAGGTCGGGTGGATGGGCTCCACCGTCACCCGGTCGCCCTCCACCGCCACCACCGTCTGGCGGCGACCGGTCAGCGACTTGTCCATCGTGAAGTACTTTTCGCGAGCGCGGGCGGCGCGCGGGCCAGGGCACCAGCGGATGTTGTCCTGGCTGTTGCGGTCGGGCAAGAGGAGGCCCGGATGCTGCGGCTCGCGGCCGAGCTCCACGCGCTGGCCGCTCGCGACCCCCAGGCGGATCTGCGAGTCGCCGAGCAGCACGCCGAGGTAGCCCTCGGCGTTGAGCACGCTGTACTTGAAGCTGCCCGCAGAGGTGTGGATCACCATCCCGTCTTTGAGCGCCGCCGTGCTGTTGACCGGCGTGGACTGGCCGTCGATCACCGCGCCCGGGGCGAGCACGGCGAGCGTGGCGCCGGCGCTCGACACGTCGACGCGCACCACGGCGCGGTCGCTGTGGTTCACCCAGCGCCCGTCGGAGAGCAGGTCGTAGCTGTAGCCGGCCACCACCTCGGCGTAGGGGACGGCGGGGAGGCCCAGCCCCGCCAGCACGAGGTTGACCACCGAAACGGCGCCGCCGTCGAGGATGATGGTCTCGCTGCCCACCGGGCGGTGGACCGGGGCCGAGAGGCGAGCGATCGCCGCCTCGAGCGCGGCCGGGGTGCTGATGAGCATCCCGCGACCGTGTCGCGACCACTCGATGCGTTCCGCAGGGCCGATGGCGTAGGCCTGGAGCCACAGGTGAGACGGGTCGACGATAGGCACGCTGTCGGCGGCCTGCGCGAGAGCTGGCGTGCCCACGCGATGGCCGACAAGGACGACGTGACCCGCGGGCGGCAAGCCGGGGACCGGGTCGCCGATCTTCCAGGTGACGAGCTTGCCCGTGCGCACGCCGGCGGCGAGCACGTCGGGCAGGATGCACTGGTGCTGGGGCACGGCGCGAAAGACCTCGACCTCGCCGGGGATGCCCTTGAGCGTATGTTTGCCCGTGCTGTCCCACGGGATCTCGGCCTGGTTCATGCAGTACCAGGTGCTGGCGGAGATCCAGACCTCACCGGCCGGGGTCTTGGCGTTGATGCGCGACGAGAGGTTGACGGTCTCGCCGAAGGCGTCGTTGCTCGTTTCCTCGACGTCGCCGGTGGCGCAGGACGCGCGGAAGGTGACGCCCCCTGCGGAGCCCGGCGCGTGGGCCTCGACGAGGTCGAGACAGGCACGGACCGCCTCGGTGGCGCTGTCGAACAGCGCCATGAAGCTGTCGCCCAGGCCCTTGACGATGCGACCGCCGCGGCGGGTGAGCACCGGCTCCACCATCGCCTGGTGCTGCGCCAGCAGCGTGCGCAGGGCCTCCCGATCGCTGTTGACGACCGACTTGGTGTAGTCGGCCATGTCGGTGAACACGACCGTCTGGGTGCGGGTTCGCGTATGCACCGGTCTCCTCGGGGCGGCATCGTATCAAGAAACCACGGACCGGTCGCCCCGCACCGTGCTTCTCAGGCCCCGTGACGGCACGCGACGGCCACTGACGGACACTCTGTCACGAGCTGCCGCCCGCGGCTTGCCAAGTTGACAAGATGGCGAGACGGGCCGCGACGACTTCGTTACCCTCGGCACTTCCCGCGTGGCCCGGATCTTGCTACGTGGGCGACCGCATGCCCCGGCTGCCTCAACTCACCCGTGCCCGCGTTGTCACCGCGCTGGGCTTGTCTCTCGGAGCGGGCGTCGCCACGGGCGCCCTTGGCAGCGTCGTGCTCGGTACCTTCCTCGAGGTACCCGAGGGCGAGGAACTGCCCGAGATCGCCGATGCGCCCGATTTGGCCTCGGCCAAAGGCGACCGGTCCACGGAGCCTGGCGCGGCCGAGCCCGGCGAGATCGGATCGATGGTGCCGGGCGGCGACGGCCTCGGCGACCTCGCGAATGCCGACGACGGGGGCGGCGTCGGCTCGCGGCGCGCGCCGAGCAAGCGCAGCTACGTCGACACCATCGTGCGTCGCAACATCTTCGACTCCGCCGCCACCTTCAGCAGCGAGGGCACCGACATCGCCTCGCAAGACTGCAAGGACTCGAAGGTCACCCTGCTGGCCACGGTGGTGGCCGACCTGGCCGAGTATTCGAGCGCGCTCATCTCCAGCGGCGGCAAGTCTTCGCGCGCCCTCGGCTACAAGGTGGGCGACGAGGTGGGCGGCGAAGGCCGCATCCTCAGCATCGACCAGAAGAAGGTGTGCCTCGACGGCGGCGGCTGCATCTGCATGGGCTCCGACGCGCGTGGCCGCGGCCTCGCGGCCGCTGGGGCCGAGGGCACCGAGGAAGGCGGCGTCACCAAGGTGTCCGACACCAAGTTCATCGTCGACCGGGCCTTCATGGAGAAGCAGCTCGGCAACGTCGAGACCCTCGCCACCCAGATCCGCGCCGTCCCCAAGACGGAGAACGGCGAGATCGTCGGTTTCCGACTGTCGTCGGTGCGCAAGGGCAGCACCTTCGACAAGCTGGGCATCAAGAACGGCGACGTCGTCCACAACGTCAACGGCAAGGCGCTCACCAGCGCCGACGGCGCGCTCGGCGCCTACCAGACGCTGTCCGGCGAGAGCAATTTCAATTTCGAGATCACCCGTCGTAATCAAAAGATGACGATCGAGTACGAGGTTCGCTGATGAATCCCCGCTGGTTTGCGAGCAGTTTGATTGCGATGGGCCTCTTCATGGGGCCGTTCGCCTACGCCCAGGACGAGGGCGGCGAGGAAGAACCGCCGCCCGAGGAAGGCGAGGGGAGCAACCCGCCGCGCATCGGGCCGGGCGGCCGCAACATTCCTTTCCCCGGTGCCCGGGGCAAGGCGGCCGGCGAGGGCGGCGAGGGCGAGGGCAACTTTGGCCCTGGCGGCGGGGGCGGGGGCGGCGGCGGTCCCGGCGGTCCCGGCGGTCGGCAAGGCGGCCCCGGCGGTCGGCAAGGCGGCCCCGGTGGACGCCAGGATGGCGGCCCCGAGGGCGGGGAAGAAGGCGAGGGCGGTCCGGATGGGGGCGGCCCCGGCGGCCCGGGCATGGGCGGCAACCTCAGCCCCGAGGGCAAGCTCGGCGCGGCGCCCGACGGGGGCGGCACCACGACGGTGAGCGCGCAGCGGGCGCCGTGCGTGGAGAGCAAGAGCAAGGTCACGATGGACTACGTCGATGCCCCGGTGGCCGACGTGGTGAAGTACATGGCCGAGATCACCTGCAAGAACTTCATCATCAAGGATGATCTGAGCGGGAAGATCACCATCATCAGTCACACCTCGGTATCTGTGGCCGAGGCCTACGAGGCCTTCCTCAGCGCGCTCGAGGTCACCGGCTACACCACGGTCACCGTGGGCAAGGCCACCAAGGTGGTGTCCACCTCTGAGGCCGCCAACGCGCCGTTGAAGGTCTACCAGTCCGACGACGAGCTCCCGTCCACCGACAACTTCGTCACCCAGATCATCCAGCTCGAGAACGTGCCGGTGTCCGAGATGGCGTCGGTGGTGAAGGAGCTCGCCGGCGCCAAGGTGCGGGTGGTGGCCTACTCGCCCACCAACACCCTGATCGTCACCGACTCCGCCTACAACATCCGTCGTGTCTACAAGATCATCTCCCAGCTCGATGTGGCTGCGCCGAAGCAGAAAATCGAGGTGATGACGCTGAAGTACGCCACGGCGGCCGACGTCGAGAAGATCCTGGAGGAGGTGTACGCGGTCAGCGCCACATCGTCGTCGTCGTCCTCGTCGTCGTCCAACTCGCGTAGCCGCGGCCGAAACAAGGAAACGGCGTCGGCGTCCTCCGGTGGCTCGGCCACCAGCGTGGGCAGCGAGGGCGCCTACATCGGCAAGATCATCAGCGACGAGCGCACCAACTCGATCATCGTGATGGCGAACGACGAGGCCATGGCCGACCTGAAGGGCCTGGTGGCGAAGATCGACGTCGACGTGGACCCCTCGAGCCGCTCGCAGATCCACGTGGTGTACCTGGAGAACGCCCAGGCCGAAGACGTGGCCAGCGTGCTCCAGAACCTCTCGCAGTCCACGAGCAGCACCAGCACCAGCTCGCGCTCCTCGTCTTCGTCGAGCAAGTCCTCGTCGAGCAAGTCCTCGTCGAGCAAGTCGTCGTCGGGCTCACGCAGTAGCGGCAGTTCGAGCGGCTCGTCCGGTTTCGGCGGCGGTTCCAGTCGCGGCGGCATGCCCGGCGGCCAGCAGGCCGGTCCTCCGGGCGGTGGTGGCGGCTTTGGCGGTCCCGGCGGCGGAGGCAGCGGCAGCACCGGCGTGACGGCCGCCTTCGACAGCGGGATGCGCATCACCGCCGACGACAACACCAACTCTCTGGTAATCATCGCCTCCAACGAGGACTTCCGCATCATCAACACGGTGATCGAGAAGCTCGACATCATGCGTCGGCAGGTGTTCGTCGAGGCGGTGGTGCTCGAGATTGGCTCGGAGGACGAGTTCGACTTCGGCATCGGCTACCACATGGGGATTCCCGACGCCGACGGCACCCTCTCGGTCGCGGCGGCGGGTCTCAACGGCTCGTCGCTCAGCGTGGTCGATGGGCTCGGTCTCGCGGACTCGCTGTCCGGTCTCGCGATGGGCGTCTTCGGCGAGAGCTTCGACGTGAGCTACACCGACCCCACCACGGGCACCTCCGGCACGGTGTCCGTGCCCGCCTTCGGCATCGCCATCAATGCGCTCGCCTCCAACGCGGGCGTCGACATCATCTCCAATCCCTCGCTGCTCATCGTCGACAACGAAGAAGCCAAGATCAACGTGGGACGCAACGTGCCCATGCCGGTGTCGAGCGGCACCTACAACAACGGCCAGTCGGTGGTGTCCTACGACCGCGAAGACGTGGGCATCGAGCTCACGGTCACCCCGCAGATCAACGAGGCCAACTATGTCACGATGGAGCTCGCGCTCACCGTGGCCGAGGTCGAGGAAGACAGTAGCGGCCTCGACGTGACGCAGGCCGGCTTCATCACCTCGGAACGCGAGATGGAGAACGTGGTCGTGGTGCAAGACAACCAGACCATCGTGATCGGCGGCCTCATCGGCAGCACCGCCACCCAGGTGGAGACCAAAATCCCCATTCTCGGTGATATTCCGCTCATTGGCGCTCTCTTCCGTGGCCAGCGCGACACCGAGCGCAAGACCAACCTGCTCATCTTCCTGACGCCCCACGTGATCAACGAGGCGGGCGACTTGGAGGAGGTCTACCGGATCAAGTGGGCGCAGCGCCAGGAGTTCATCCGCCGTTTCTACGGCAAGTCACGCGACGACCAGCAGAAGGAGATCCAGGCGATCCTCGCCGGTTCGATGAACGTGATCGACCAGCCCTCGCAGTACCGCACCAAGTCCGCGCCGGTGGAGAAGAACACCACCATCGACCTCGGCGGCTCCTCCTCGACGACCACCATCTTGCCGCCCGACGGCACCGCGGGCGGGAGCTCCGGCACGACGACGCCCGCCGCGCCCAGCGAAGAGGGCGATCCCGGTGCCGACGTCCCGATCCCCGGCGAGCCCAGGGAGGGCGGCGAGTAATGGCGATTCGGAGGGTCGGCCTCGAGGATCTGCTCGTCGAGTCGGGCGCCGATCCGCAGAAGATTCGCGACGCCCGTCGTGAGTCTGAGCGCGGCGGGATCACCCTCATCGAGGGGATCGAGCGTGTGCACGCGGCGCCGCCGGCCATGGTGGCCCGCTCGCTCGCGCAGATGCTTGGCCTTCCTTTCCGCGACAGCATCGAGATCGACCGCGTGGAGGTCGATCTCGTTCGACTGATCTCGCTGGCCATGGCGCGAGAAGAGGGCTTCCTTCCGCTCTGGCGCGAGGGCGCCTTCGTGCGTCTCGCCATCGCGGAGGAGCGGGCCCTCGGCATCCTCGAAGACCTGCGTCTCTTGTACGGCGCCCCCGTCCGGCCCTTCGTCGTGCCGTCCGACGTGCTCCGCGATGCCACCAACAAGGCCTACGACCGCGCCTCCCGCTCGGCCAGCGCGGTGATGGACGAGATCGTCGAAGACGGCATCGACGACGACGCCGGGGATCTCAACCTCGCCGCCGACATCGTCGACGACCCCAACCAGGCGCCAATCATCAAGTTCGTCAACTCGCTCCTGTCCCAGGCGGTGAAAGACCGGGCGAGCGACATTCACATCGAGCCCTTCGAGAAGGAGCTCGTCGTCCGCTTCCGCGTCGACGGCGTGCTCTACGAGATCGTGAAGCCGCCGCCGCGCTTGCAGGCGTCGATCGTTTCGCGCGTGAAGATCATGGCGGGCCTGAACATCGCCGAGAAGCGCATCCCGCAGGACGGTCGCATCCGCACGCGCTTCGCGGGACGCGAGATCGACCTTCGCGTGAGCACCCTGCCGGTGCGGCACGGCGAGCGGGTCGTGATGCGTATTCTCGAGAAGGGAACAGTCTTCTCCCTCGACGGCGTGGGTATGGGTCGCGACACGATCGACGGGTTCCGCCACCTCATCCAGCGGCCCCACGGGATCTTGCTGGTCACCGGTCCCACGGGCTCGGGCAAGACGACCACGCTCTACTCGGCGCTGGCCGAGATCAACGCGCCCGATCTGAACATCCTCACCATCGAAGACCCCATCGAGTACGAGCTCAGGGGCATCGGACAGACCCAGGTCAACCCGAAGATCGACCTGACCTTCGCCTCTGCGCTTCGCGCACACTTGCGGCAAGACCCCGACGTCATCCTGGTGGGCGAGATCCGCGACCGGGAAACGGCCGACAACGCCGTCCAGGCCTCGCTCACCGGCCACCTCGTGTTCTCGACGCTGCACACCAACGACGCGGCCACGGCCTTCACCCGTCTCATCGACATGGGCGTGGAGCCCTTCCTGGTCACGTCTTCCCTCATCGCGGTGCTGGCGCAGCGGCTCGTCCGCAAGCTCTGTCCCAACTGCAAGGCGGCGTACGTGCCCACCGACGCCGAGCTCAAGGAGGCGGGCATCACGCGGGCCCGGATCGCCGGACACACCCTGTACAAGGCGATGGGTTGTCCCACCTGCCTTTCGACTGGCTACAAGGGTCGAAGCGGCATCTATGAGCTTTTGATGATCGACGACGAGATCCGGACGCTGGTGCTCTCCGGCGCGAGCGCCGTGGCGGTGTCGCGCAAGGCAAAGGAACTGGGGATGCGCTCCCTTCGTGACGACGGCATTCGCGTGGTCATGGAAGGCGGGACCTCGCTCGACGAGGTCATGCGTGTCACCCAAGAGGACGTCTCGGAGGCCTGATGGCGGTCTTTGAGTACGTTGGCTTCGACGGGGCCGGTAAGTCGATCAAAGGCGTGATCGACGCCGACAACGCCAAGAGTGCGCGCGCGCGGCTCCGTAAGCAGGGGCTCTTCCCCACCGACGTGCACGAGCAACAGCAAGGCGGCGTCCGGGGACAAGGCCTGGCGGTTCAGGTTGACTTCTCCAAGTATTTCCAGCGGGTCACGCCCCAGGAGCTCTCCACGGTCACCCAGCAGATGAGCACGCTGGTGGGTGCGAACATCCCCATGGTCGAGGCCCTGTCCGCGCTCCTGGAGCAAACGGAGAACCCGAAGCTCAAGGCGGTCTTCACGGACATCCGGGAGAAGGTGAACGAGGGCCACAGCCTCGCCAAGGCGATGCGCGCCCACCCGAGCGTTTTCGACGATCTCTACGTGAACATGGTCGACGCGGGCGAGCAGTCCGGAGCGCTCGACGTCGTCTTCTCCCGTCTCGCTTCCTACACCGAGGCGAGCGTGGCGCTGCGCGGCAAGCTCATCGCCGCTGTCACCTACCCGATCATCATGACGCTCATCAGCGGCGCCCTGGTGCTCGGACTCTTCACCTTCGTCATCCCGCGCATCCAGCGTATCTTCGAGACCTCGGGCAAGGAGCTCCCGTTGCTCACGCGGGTGATCTTCGGCCTGTCGAGCTTTGTGCTCGACTACAAGTGGTATTTGCTCGTCGCCATCCCGCTCGTCGCCTACGGCGCCCGGCGTTGGTTCAAGTCGGCCAAGGGTCGTGCCTGGTGGCACCGGACGTCGTTGCGCATGCCGGTTTTCGGGCCGCTCAATCGCCTGGTGGCCGTGTCGCGTTTCTGCCGGACGCTCGCCACGTTGCTGGTGTCCGGTGTCCCGATCCTCACCGCGCTCAACATCGCCCGCGCGGTGGTCGGCAACGACGTGGTGGCCGCCGCGGTCGAGCAGGCCTCGAAGAACATCAGCGAGGGCCAGTCGATCGCCGTGCCGCTCAAGGCGAGCGGCCAGTTCCCACCGATTGTCACGCATATGATCGCGATCGGTGAGAAGACTGGCGAGCTCGAGGCGATGTTGTCGAAGGTGGCCGACGCCTACGATCTCGAAGTGGAGAATACCGTCAATTCTTTCACTTCTCTCCTCGCGCCAATCCTCGTGGTGTTCATGGGTGTGGTGGTGGGCATCATCGCGCTCGCGGTCTTGCTGCCCATGTCCCAGATGGCCTCAACCCTCCGCTAAGGGAGTTTTACAATGGACAAGTCCCGTCTGCTCGCAAACAGCGCCCGTTCGCGCCGTGGCATGAGCCTCACCGAGATCATGGTGGTCATCGCGATCATCGGTATCGTCGGCAGCGTCATCGCCGTCAACGTCTTCTCTTTCCTCGACGACGCGGCGGTCGATGGCACCAAGATCCAGATCCGCAACATGGAGAAGGGGCTCATCGCCTACGCTGCGAAGCACAAGGGCAAGTTTCCCAGCTCCTCCGAGGGGCTCGACGCCGCGAAGAAGTACTTTGGCGACAACGGCGAGGTGCCCGCCGACCAGTGGGGCAACCCCTTCCAGTACTCCTCGCCGGGTAGCCACGGCGACCACGCCTACGAGATCGTCTCGCTGGGCAAGGACGGCAAGGAAGGCGGCGAAGACGCCAACGCCGACATCCAGTCCTGGAACATGGACGAGTAGCCGATGAGGGCTCGCCGCGGCATCACCCTGGTGGAGATCATGGTCGCCCTCGCGGTGATCGTGATCGTCACCGCCGTGGCGATCCCCTCGATGGCGGCCGTCTTCGACCTCGAGCAGCGCGGCGCCGCCAAGCAGCTGGTCGACACCTACCGCCTGCTGCAAACCGAGGCGATGCTTCGCAATGTCAGCTTCCGCATCGGCTACAACCTCGACCGTCGCACCTGGTGGGTGGAGGTGGGCGAGCCAAGCGCGCTCATCTTCTCCGACCCCCGGGCCCGGGAGGACGCGGAACGGGAACGGCAGCGGAAGCTCAAGCACTTCACTCAGAAGGAGATCGCCAAGGGCGAGGCCGACGACATCGTCGACGACGGCGGCAAGTTCGCCGGGCTCGACACGCCCTTCTTCGAGACCAAGCACGAGCTCCCGGCCGACACGGCCTTCGCCTTCGTCTACACGCCGCAGTACGGCGACCCCGTCGTTCCTAGCGAGAAGCCGCCGGAAGACGCGGAAGACGAGCGCATCGTGTATAGCCACATCTTCCCCGATGGGACGATGGAGTACACCGTCGTCCGACTGGTCGATATCTACGACCCGGCAGACGGCTACACCCTGGAGGTCGAGCCCTTCAGTGGGCGCGTGACACTCGACACCGAGTTCTCCGAGGTGGGCGCCAACCAGAGCTGGATTCCGTCGGAGGCGCCGACCACCCGATGAGGCGCGCATTCACCCTCGTGGAGATCGTGATCGCGCTCGCGATCCTAGGCTTCTCGCTCGCCGTGCTGGTGGAGTCTGAGGCCGGCAGCGTGACGATGACCATCGAGAGCCAGCGAGTGCTCACCGGCAACGCCCTCGCCAACCAGAAGATGGCCGAGGTGCTCCTCCAACTCGAGGTCGACGGTTTCTCCGACACCGACAAGGGCGAGGAGGGCGACTTCCGTGACTTCGGCGCCGACGGTCTCTTTGGCGAGGCCATCGACTTCGAGGGCGAATACGACGACTACGGCTGGGCGTGGACGGTGCGCGAGGTCGACATGCAGATGGGCGACGTGAGCAGCGCCATCTCCGACCTCCAGGGCATGTCGGGCGAAGGAGACACCACCGACGGCAACCTCGAGGAGTCGCTCGGGGAGAGTGATCTGACGCAGTCGATGATGGGGAACATGCTCGGCGGCGATGCGCTCAACGAGATGCTGTCGCCCTGGATGCGCGAGGTGCGGGTGGTGGTGTGGTGGGGGGAAGACCCCGGGGATCTGGAGAGCGAGGAGCTGTGTGACAATTGCGTGGAGCTGGTGACGCACGTGTTCAATCCCTCGGGCACCGTCGTCGCGACCGAGGGCGGCAGCGACACGCAGGAGGAGGAACCATGACGCTCCGCCGCGGCTTCACGCTGGTGGAAGTGGTCGTGGGGATCGGCATCCTCGCGCTCATTGGCACCATCACCTTCTCCACGATCGCCAGCGCCGCGATCACCCGCGACGTGCTCGAAGAAGAAGACGCCGCGAACCAGTCGGCCCGCGTGGCGCTCGACCGCCTCGCCCGCGACCTGCGCCTGGCCTACCTCACCAAGAACGTGAGCGCGGTCAACACCTATGCCACGCAGTTCGTGGGACAGAACGGCGACCCCGACGCCATGTTCTTCACCACCCTGTCGCACCGGCGCATGTACGTGGACAGTCGGGAGTGCGACCAGACCGAGGTCACCTACTGGACCGAGCCCGACCCGACGCTCCCGGGCGCTTACGTGCTCCTGCGGCGCGAGGCCCCCCGCATCGACAACGAGCCGGAAAAAGACGGCCTCATCGCGCCGCTGGCCTACCATCTGAAAGACGTGGAGTTCCGGTACATCAACCCGGAGAGCAACGAGTGGAAGGACGAGTGGGACACCAATGGCTCGGAGACCTCCGCGATGTTGCCGCGCGCCGTGCAGGTCTTGCTGGTGTTTCTCGTGCCCGACCCCGACGACGACACCCGCATGGTGGAGCGCCCCTTCGCGACCACGGTCATCCTGCACTACGCCAACAAGCTCACCCAGAAGTCGGAAGACGACGACGGTGACACCGGCGAGGAGAACAACTGATGCGGGCCGGTCGCGCGCGTAATCGCCGCAGCCGCGGGGGCATCGCCCTCATCGTGGTCACCGCCGCGTTGATGATCCTCACCACGCTGGTGGTCGACATCGACTTCGGCACGCGCGTCCGGTTCATCTCGGCCACCCACAGCCGCGACGCCACGCAGGCCTACTGGATTGCCAACTCGGGCATGAGCCTGATGCGGCTGGTCCTGATGGGCAACAAGCAGCTCAACACCTACGTCAACTCGAACAAGACTCTCAAGGAGTACTTCTCCGAGTCGGGGCTCCCCACCAACGACCTGCTCCTCACGTACTTGCCCTTCATCAACACCGGCTTGCTCCGCATGATGTTCGTGGGCAACGGCGACCTCGATGAAGACGAGGTGACCGAGTACGCGCAGACGGGTGAGCTGAGCGAAGAAACCGTGGAGGAGTCGCGCCAGGGCGGCAGCTCCAAGTTCAAGAACCGGAACTTCCTCGACTTCGAGGGTGATTTCTCCGCCGAAGCCAACGGCGAGGACTGCAAGATCAACATTTCCGGGCTCGCCAGTCACACCGATCCGATCACCGAGGACCCCGTCTACGAGATGCTGGAAGCCCTGATGTCCGGTGAGGAGAACGAGATGTGGTTGCGCGAGCGCAACCTCCGCACCGAGGAGCTGGTGGGCAACCTCGCCGACTGGGTTGACAGCGACAACACCGTGGCGAGCGGCGCCGGTAGCTACGAGGACAACTACTACAACCACCTCGACAGCCCCTACGTGGCCAAGAACGCCCCCTTCGACAGCATGGAAGAGATTCGCCTCGTGGAAGGTTGGCAAGACTCGGTCTTCGAGCGCTGGGGCGACAAGATCACGATCTACGGCAGCAAGAAGATCAACATTGCCTGCACCGACCAGGAGATCATCAAGATGATGCTCCGGGCCTGGGGCGGGATCTCCACCGACACCGAGGCCGAGTACGTGCTCACGGGCCTGGAGGCCTGGAAGGCAGACGGCAACGTGATCGCGACGTGCACCGACTTCAAGAACGCAGTGCAAGAGAAAGCCGGCATCACGATGGACGAGGAATTCCTCAAGTACTGCACCAACAAGAACACCGTCTACACCGTGAAGTCCACCGGCAGCGTGGGCGACGTGATGGTCACGATCACTGCGGTGATCGACCAGGCATCGTCCGACGCCGGCCGCGTGAAGTACTGGCGGGTGGAGTAAGGAGCCCCGATGGCGATCGTTCAAGGCATCGACGTGGGCAGCTGGCGCGTGCGCGTGGCCACGATGGAAGGCACCTTCCGCCGCTTCGTGCTGCGCGACGTGACCGAGATGGAGACCAGCGTGGGCACCGCCGCTGCCCTCGAGGCGATCCGCGCGCAGGAGCCGGGCTGGAACCAGGCCGACAAGGCTAGCGGCTTCCCGCTCGAGAAGGGTGCGATGCGCCTTGTGACGCTGCCCTTCACCGATCGGGCCACGGTGGCCAAGGCGCTCCCGGCCGAGGTGGAATCGAGCGTGCCCTACGACCTCGAAGACATGGTGCTCGCCACGCAGCTGGTCGACACCGACAAGGGCAAGTCTCGCACCCGCGCGGTGATCGCGCCGAAGGCGGCGATCGAGGCCACGCTCGAGCTCCTCCGTGCCGCCCGCGCCGAGCCCAAGGCCCTGGTGCTCGACGCGGAGGCGCTTGCCAGCTTCGCCGACCGGGGTGTACAGGCGGTGATCGACGTGGGCCACGGCCGCACGATCCTCGCGCTGGCGCAGGGCGGACAGCTCGTGGCCGCGCGGCTGGTGCCCATCGGCGGCCACGCCATGACCCTCGCCATCGCCGATGCGCTTGGCATTCCCGAGTCAGAGGCCGAGAGCCTCAAGCACGGGTCGACCGTCCCGGCGGGCACGGCGAGCGCCGAGGGCTGGTCGGACGCCGAGCCCACGGATGCCGACCGCAAAGGCGTGGCCGGGCACGCCGCCGCCGAGGCGGCGTTGCTCGCCGTGGTCGACGAGCTCATCGTCGAGTTGCGGGCACGTTTGATTGCCCTCGAGGATGAGCTGTCTGTGGGCATCGACGAGGTGCTCCTCGCGGGAGGTGGCAGTCTGCTCGGCGGCTTCGCCGCGCGCCTCTCGCTCGCGACCGGTGTCCCTGCCCGTGCGGTCCTGGTTCCCGGCGGACATCCCGCCTCCTGCGCGCTGGCCGTGGCCTACGCCCGCGTGGCGGCCGAAGACGTCAAGCCGCTCGACCTCCGGGTGGGCGAGTACGCCTACCGGGGTCACGCCGACCTCATGTGGAGCGCGGTGAGCTGGGGCGCGCTCGCGACGGCCGCCGGGATCTTGCTGGCGCTCGGGGTGAGCGCCTACCGCCTCAGCAACGCCTGGACGGCCGGCACCGAGGTGGATGGCGAGGTGGTGGAGGCGGTCACCCGCAACTTCCCCGAGGTCGAGGCGTCGCGCCTCAGCGACTCGTCGGTGGCGCTCACCATCTTCACCGAGAAGGCCGCGGAGGCCGCCGCCCGCGTCGCGGCGCTCGGTCCCGCCGTGTCGGGCGAACCGCCCACGCTCACGATGCTCAAGGCCCTGTCGACCGCGCTGCCGCCCAACAAGGAGGCGCGCATCGACGTGCGCGAGCTCAACATCTCGGCCGACGCGGTGAGCTTCAAGGCCGAGACCGACAGCTACGAGAGCGCCGCCAACATCGAGGAGGCGCTCAAGAACTCCGAGCGCTTCACGCAGGCGAGGAAGTCCGAGGAAAAAAAGTCCTCCGGCGGCCTCACGTTCAACATGAGCATCCCCCTGGGCGTGGTCGAGGGGGGAGAAGTCGAGGCCCCGCCCGACGGTGCGCCGGTGCCAGATCCGGGCGCCGCCCCGGAAGGGAAGGAGGGCTAGATGGCCGTGAAGATCATTGAGCCGGTGAAGACCCGCTTCGGCGCGCTGGTGGCCGACATGAGCCCGCGCGATCGCAAGATGTTCCTCGGCCTCATCGTGGCGCTCTACGTGGGCGTGCTCGGCTTTGCGCTCTGGCTGGGCGGCTCGCTCGTTTCCGACGCGCGCTCGCGGGTCGACGCGCGCGAGTCGGTGCTCGGGCGTCTCCGGGTGCTGGAGGCCCAGTACCTGGCCGACGCCGCCGAGGTGGCGGCCATCGAGGACATCCTACGGAAGAACGCCGACCAGGACTTCCAGGCCTACGTGGAGAAGGCCGCCGAGAAGACCGGCGTCACCCAGAACCTCCGCGCTGTACGGGAGAAGGGCATGACGCAAGAGGGCACCCTGCAAGTGAAGACCTACGCGGTCGACGTCGACAAGGTGACGCTCCAGCAGCTCACCGACTTCCTCTACGAGGTGGAGGCCGGCGGCTACCCGCTCCGCATCGACCAGAGCCGTATCAAGACCAGCGGCACCGCTGGTTCCAAGCTGATGAACGCCGCGTTCGAGGTCAGCGCCTATCGACTCGAAGAAGGGGCGGCCGCTGCCCCCCAGGGAGGTGAGTGATGTTGCGCTGGCTCGCGCTCGGCGCCGGTTGCCTCGCCACCAGCGCGGTGGGCACGGTGGTCGGGCTCTACGTCGCCTTCCCCTCCACGAAGGCGGCCGACTACGCCGAGTGGCGCGTGCACCAGGCCAACGACGACTACGCGCTCGAGGTCGGCGGCGTGCGGCCCTGGTGGTTGCCGGGGGTCGCCGCGGACGATGTCACATTCTACAGCGTGAAGAAGGCGCGTCGCAAGAAGGACGAGGAGGGTCCAAAGCTCGAACGGGTGCAGGTGATCCAGCTCGACAGCCTCGCGGTCCGCGCGCAACTACTTCCCTTCCTCCTCGGTAAGACCGCAATCAGCTACAAGGCCGAGCTGCTCGGCGGGACCATCGACGGCGCCTTCGCCCGCTCGGACGCGTCGATGGAGCTCGACTTCGAGGTCGACGAGCTCGATCTCGGCGCCGCGCCGATCGAGAAGGACGACGTGTCGGTGAGCCTGCTCGGAACCCTCTCCGGCCAGGCCGACCTCGTGCTCGACACCGAAGACGTGAAGGCCTCGACCGGTGGCCTGGAATTGCGTTTTGACGGGCTCAAGCTCGGCGAGGGCTCCAAGGTGATGGGCATCGAGCTCCCCGTGGTCACCTTCACCACGGCGGGGGTGAAGCTCGAGGTCAAGGAGGGCAAGCTAGAGGTGGTCGAGGGCAAGTTCGATGGCGACGTCATCGACATGGAGCTCTCGGGCGACATCTCGCTCAACAAGAAGCTCGAGCGCAGCCGCAACCGGCTGGAGCTCGTGGTCACCCTGCCGGAAGACCTCGACAAGCTCGCCTCCATCGCCCCGGCACTGAAGCGTTCGCGCGACGAGGAAGGCGGCTTCCACTTCAGCATCGGCGGCACCGTGCTCTCGCCCACCTTCCGGCCAGGCCGAGGCACGGGCAAGTCGTCGCGCGCCAGCAACGAGGACGACGAGTCGCCGGGCAAGCCGCGGCTGTTGTCGGGGGAGGAGGGTGGCCTCAGCGAGGACGATCCCGACGCGGCGCGCGAGGAGCGTCGCAAACGTCGCGAAGATCGCATCAAGGAGCGTCGCGAGCGGCTCAAGAAACGCCGCGAGGAGGCCGCGCAGACTCAGGGCGATGGCGCCGGCGAGGGCGACGCGCTTGGCGAGCCCATGGACGACATGGGCGACATGCGGCAGGGCGGTCGGCGACCGCGCGACGATGAGGGGGGCGACATGGGCGACGAGATGGGGCCGCCCGACGACTTCGAATACCCCGAGGACGACATGGGCCCGGGGCGGCCGATGGAAGGGATGATCGACGCCGGCCCCCCCGGCAACGAGGATCCCCCGCCGGGCTTCGAGGAGTAGGTGGCGATCCCGGTCGTCAACGAGTTTCTCTACGACTGGCCCGATCGCGATGGCGGGCACGAGTTCGTGGAGATCTGCGTGCCGGCCGACGATCCTGAGAGCGTCACCGTTGAGCTCGAGGGCTGGAACCTCGAGTATTTTGGTCACGACTGGCGACAGCTCGGCACCCTCGACGGCATGAGCGTCGGACCGGGCGAGCACTTGCTCGTGACCGTTTTCACCGACGGCATGTGGAACGGCGACGAGGGCACCGCCGCCCTGCGGCTGGTTGACGCGGGCGGCCACGTGGTCGACACCGTGCTCTACGGGGCCCCAAATCGTGGCGACGTGGCCGACGACCGGGGCGAGTTCGCCGAGGGGCCCGACACCTTGGCCGACAGCGGCGCCTCGCTCGGCCGCTACCCCGATTGTGTCGATAGCAACGTGTCGATGGACGACTTCGTGGTGTACGCCTACCCCACCCCCGGGGAGGAGAATCCCGCGCTCGGTCGCGACACGGGGTCCCCCGACACCGGGCGCTCCGACCGGCCCGAACCCCCGGGCACCGAGCCCTGCAGCTGCGCGTCGGCCTCGCCCTCGCACTTCCTCCTGGGCCCGCTCGGTGCCATGCTGGGACTCGCCCGGCGGCGTCGCTCGACGTCGGGTTAGCTCGACTGGCCCGGAGGACGGATGTTCCTTGCCCTCGTTTTTCCCGCACTCTCTGGCCTCCTGGTCAACGAGGTCATGTACGATCCCACCGGCTCGGAAACCGGCGCCGACGAGTGGATCGAGCTGTGCAACAACGGCACGGAGAGCGTGGATCTCACTGGCTACTGGGTGGAGTCGGGCGGCACCGAGTTTGGCTCGTGCTTCGACATCACCGGCGGGAGCATCGCCCCCGGCGAGTACCTGATCCTCGGGGGTAGCTCCACGACGCACCCCGGCAGCTTCGATCCCGAGCTGCAAAACGGTGGGGGTGAGACCGACGGACTGCGGCTCTTGGCTCCCGACGGCACCGTGGTCGACACGGTGCTCTACGACGACGACGCTAACAGTAACGGCCTCGTCGACGACCTCGGCAGCAGCAGCTCCACCCCCGCGCCCGACGTGGGAGAGGGCCACTCCCTCGGCCGCTGGCCTGACTGCGCCGACACCAACGTGTCGGGCACCGACTTCGTCGACTACGACGTGCCGTCGCCGGGGGCCGCGAACGCGGAGCCCGAGGAAGAGGACACCGGCGACACGGGCGACACCGGCGGCGGCACCTTCGCCGACTGCTCGCTCGCGCCGTACCTGACGATCAACGAGCTGATGCCCAACCCCGACGGCTCGGGCTCCGACCAGGAGTGGATCGAGCTCTACAACGGCGGCAGCGAGGCCATCGACCTCGGCGGCTGGCTGGTGGAGTGGGACACCTCCTCCTGGGACAGCGCCTCGGACTTCGAGTTCGAGGCGGGCACGGTCGTGGAGGCCGGTGGCTTCCTCGTGGTGGGCTACGGCGGCGTGGAGGTCAGCTTCTCCATGGGCGACGCCGGGTCCAGCGCCGACGGTGTGCGCATCGTGTGCGACGGTGCTGCCGTCGATACCGTCGTGTATGGCGACGAAGATCCCGGCGAGCTGACCGACGACAGCGGCAGCCTCGCCACCTCCTTCGCGCCCTCGCCCAGCGACGGCACCGCGCTCGCCCGCTTTGAAGACGGTCGCGACACAAATATGTCTGGGGACGACTTCGTCTACGCCTCCGAGCCCACGCCGGGCGCGGCCAACAAGGTGCCCCACTGCGATCCCACCGGCGGCGAGGGGCTCAAGGTCAACGAGGTGGTCTACGACCCGAGCGACGACGACGACACCTACGAGTGGGTGGAGCTCTACAACGCCGGCTCGGTCACCATCCAGCTCGAAGGATTCCAGCTCGAAGGCGCGAAGTCCTCGTGGGACAACAACGCCACCCTCCCGGCGGAGCTCTCCCTGGCGCCCGGCGAGTTCTTCGTGATCGGCGGCGGCGACGTGCCCGAGCAAGACTACGCGGCCGACGATCTCGACCTCGGCAACGGTACCGACGGCGACGGCGTGCGCGTGCTCGACTGCGAGGGACTGGTGCTCGACACCGTGCTCTACGGCGACGAGCTGGCCGACGATATCACCGGCGACAACGGCGCCACCGACGTGGTGGACGACCCGGGGACAGGCGCGAGCTTTGGCCGCTACCCCGACGGCGGCGACAGCGACCAGCACACCGACTTCTTCCCCTACGACACGCCGAGCCCCGGCGAGCCAAACGCCGATCCCGGCGCCGACACCGACGGGGAGACCGGCGACACTGACGACACCGACAAGACCGAGGACCCGCCGGATGGTGGCTGTGGCCCCTCGGCCGACCGTCCCGCAGGCGCCGAGTGCGCCACCACGCCGGGACCGCTCGCCGGTCTCGCGGCGGGCCTGGCAGCCCTGCTCGCGGCGAGGCGTCGCCGGTAGGACGGGTCGTCGCTAGCCCGGGAGGGGCCAGAGCTCGGCCGGCCAGTCGCCGACGACGCGCACCTCGGGCACTAGGCGCACGCCCGTCTCGCGGAGGACCGTGTCCCACGCGAGCCGGATGCAGCGCATCACGTCGAGCGCGGTGGCGCCG
Source organism: Pseudomonadota bacterium (assembly GCA_005778355.1). Lineage (GTDB taxonomy): Bacteria > Myxococcota_A > UBA796 > UBA796 > SXON01 > SXON01. The sequence continues at coordinate 40,019 of SXON01000213.1, forward strand.
CCGCCATTGACGATGAAGTTGCCGTGTCGTTCGCTGATGCGCGCGCCGCCGATGGCGTGGCCCTTGAGTCCCACGCTCTCCACGAGCCGCCCCGCGTGGTCGCCCGGCGGGTTGCGGAAGACCGAGCCGCAGGAGGGCAACTCCAGGGGCTGCGTGGCCTTGCGACGGGCCAGGTGATGGGCCACTCGCTCGCGCTCGGCGGCTGCGTCGGCGCGCGAACTCTGGAGGTAGGCGGCGGTGACGACGGCGCTCCTCGGCAGGTCGCCGTGCCGATACTCCATGTGCAGATCCTGTCGCGACATGCGCCGGGCGCACCCATCGAGCAGCACGTCGATGGCCACGAGCCGATCCGCGATCTCGCCGAGCACGGTGCCGGCGTTCATCGCCACCGCGCCACCCACGGTGCCGGGCACGCCGGCGAGGCAGCCCAGGCCGCCAAGTTCCATCCGGTCGAGTCGCGACAACAGAACGCTGTTGTGCAGCCCAGCCCCGGCGCGGATGACCACCTTCTCGCCTGATTCCTCCACGACGTCGAGCGCGCGAAACTCGCCGCCCAGGCGTACGACCGTCCCCGGGAGGCCGCTGTCGGGTGCCAACAAGTTGGAGCCGTTCCCGAGGAGCAGCTCGATCTCCCCGATCCCGGCCAGCTCCGCGGTGGTCTCCACCACCACGAAGCGCGCCATCGGCCCGCCGACCCGCCAGTACCCCTGTCGCGACAGGGGCTCGTCGCGTAGGTCCCGCACCTAGCCCCCGATGCGCCAGGTCTGGGGAGGAAGCGTGTAGAGCGTGTCGCCATCCCCGGGGTCGAGGGCGGTGCTCGGCGCGGCGTGGAGCGAGCCGGCGAGGGCCGCGGTCACGGGCAAGCTCGCTTCCCAGCCGCCGCCCTCGATGCCGCGCAGGGTGATGCTGCCCTCGGCCGCCGTGAAGCTCTGGATACGCGCGCTGGCCACGAGCGCCTCGAGACCCGACTCGTCGGCGCGTACGCCAGCGGGGAGGCCCACGACCAGGTCGACCGGCGTGTCGGAGGGACTGGCGACGCGGACCGCCACCTGACCGGCCCCCCCGGCTCGGAGCCCGCTCGGCGGGGTGACGGACACCTGCACCGGGGCACCCTCGGGGGCCGTCCACGGCACGTAGGCGCGGTGCCGCGCGGTGAAGACGAGCCCGGGGGCGCCCGGCTCGGCACGGACGCGCAGCTTGTGGGCGCTGGCGGAGAGTGGCGCGAGGAGCGTGACGGCGCGATGGGGCTGGGTCGCGTCGAGCGTGCCGCGGGCCACCTCCACGCCGTCGGCCTCGACGATGACGGTGAGCGCCGGGGGCGTGGCGCCCTTGAAGCTCGCTTCGAGCGCACGCAGGGCAAGCAGGTCGGCGAAGCCGTCGCCCCAGCCGCCCTCGGTGCGGTGTTGACCGAGGAGCGCCGTGGCCAGCTCGGCGGCGAGCGCGGGGTCGTCGGCGAGCGCGAGCGCGGCCAGGGCGGTGCCCTCGGGCGTGCCGGCCGCCCAGCCGTCGGGACGCGGGGCGCCCCCCGGTCGCAAGAGCCGATTGCCGTCCTCCCCTTCCACTAGGCCCTTCTTCACCACCTCGCGCAGGCGATCCGCGAGCTCGGTGTCGCTGATGGCGCCCGAGGCGAGGGCCCAGGCCGCGAGCCAGGGATCGTCGAGGCGAGGAAGATTCCGGTCGAAGGCGCCTTGCGCACGAAGTCGTACACCGGGGTGGTCGCTGGCGCGGGCGCAGAGCGCGGTGAGCGCCAACACCTGGTCGATGGTGCTGGCGGTGGTCACCCAGGTGCCGTCGGCGGCTTGCTCGCGGGCCACCTGGTCGACCATGCGCTCCCGCAGCGTGGCCTCCAGGCTCCCTTCCTCGGCGCCGCGCAGGCCCTCGGCCACGAGGCAGGCGGTGGCGATGTCGGGGGCCCGGGCGGCGCGGGCGACGGGCTGCCAGGCCCGCAGGCGCATGGCGCGGATGCTCTCCGGGGGCGCATCGTCCTCGTCGAGTTCCGCGGCGGCGTTGGCCAGCGCCAGACGGTAGAGCTGTCGCGACAGGTCGGCACCGTGGCGGATCCAGGGCTCGTCCCACCCGCCGCCCAGGCGTACTTCCTCGCGCACCACCGCCATCGCCCCGGGCCAGAGGGTGAGCGCCAGCTCGCCGAACTGGCCGCGCTCGATGCCGGGAAACTCAAGCTCGCGGTCGGCCGCCATGGCCCCGGAACGCACCACGTCGACCGGCTGGCCGACGGGCCGCACCGGCACGTCCTTCTGCACGCGGTCGATGTCGCCGAAGCTCGCGGTGATGGTGGCCGTGCCGGGGGCGCCGGCCACCACGCGCACCGCCCGGCTGGCACTGCCGCCAGCCCCCACGCTCAGTGCACCCGCGGCGCTGCCGCTGGCGCCGGTCGCGCTGACCGACAAGGGCGCGCTCATCGCGTCGCCGGTGGTGTTGACCACCTGCACCGGGAGCATCACCTCGTCGCCCGCGTAGAGCGAACCGGGAACGACCACGTCGACGTAGGCCGGAAGGGTGCTGAGAAAACTCGCCTCGCTGCCGGCTTGGGCGCCGTCGCGCGACTGGGCGAGCGCTAGCACCCGCCAAGTCGTGAGCGAGTCGGGCACCGTGACCGGCACGGTCGCGACACCATCGCCGTTCGTCTCCACGAGGGGGAGCCACAGGAAACTCTCGGGGAACCAGGCTCGGGGGGCGCCGCCGCCCCCGCGCTCGTCCTGGTCCTGCCGGTCTTTGCTCTCGCCTTTCTTGTCCTCGGTGCTCGCGTAGCCGATGGCACCGAGGGTCAAGTCGCCTGGCGCGGCCATCTTCTGCCGGGCGCGACCCCCTTCGCCGCCCATGGCGTCATCCATTTCCATCGGCGCGGCGGCCGGCGCGGGCGCGTCGGCGACCGGGTACGCGGCGTTCTTCTCCTCCTCTTGCCTGGCGGGCGCGGCGTCGCGCGACATGCATGAGGCGAGGGTGAAGAGCGTCCCTGAACCAACCAGTGTCGCGACGGTGACGAGCTTCACGGCGCCTCCTCGGCCACGTAGACGGGCCAGTTCTCGACGTCTTCAGGGAGCCGGCCCGCGTCGGCCACCATCACGCGGGGGTCGGCGAGGGCGAGCAGGTTCTGCGGGAGGACCGACAGGTGGAGCAGGCGCCCGAAGGGGTCGCGCGCTGGGTGCTCCCGGAGCGTGCTCTCCCAGAGCTTCACCATCTTCTCGGCGGTGAGCAATTCGTCTTTCGGCGCCGTCTTCTCCCAGTTCCGCACCGCCTTCCGCGCCTCGGCGTACAGCTCGTAGTAGGCCTCGGTGAGGGGTGTTTCTACGTCGGCTACGCCACTCGCCGAGGTGTTCACGTTGTCGGAGCCGGGCTGCGAGGGCGGCAAGCTGCTCACGCGCAAGACCGTGGCCTGGGCGGCGAAGTCGCCGCTCACCTGGCCGGTCTGCAGGGCCTTGGCGTCGAGGATGCCGAAGGCCGGCGAGGCGCTCGACGCGAGCACGGTCACCTTCGCCCAGTCGTCGGGGGCCGGCAGGGGCGCGATCGCCGCCATCGCCGAGTCGACCCCCGCCAGCGTGACGCCCGCGGCCACCGGGCCAGCCCGGGTGCTCGTCTTCACTTCGATGCTCGCTTCGGCCCCCGGACGCCAGGTTCCCGCGGAAGAAAGCGCCACGTTCAGCTCGGCACGTGGGCGCACGTAGAGGAGCGCGCGAGCGCCGTTCCACTCCACCCAGGCAAATCCGCTCGCGTCGCTCGGCACCACGAACTTGCCGACGCGTTTCTTGGGGTCGAAGTCGAACTTCGCCAGCAGGCGGTCGCCCTGGACGAAGCGCATCTCCTTCGGCAGCTCGCCGTAGAAGTCGGGACCGCGCAGGGCGGTGAGCTCGATCTCGGCGCCGGGATCGACGACCACCTCGGAGAAGCGCAGGCGCAGGCTCGGGACGGCGCCCACCGGCATGCGCAGCGTGGACTTGCCCTGCTCGACCACCGAGGCCACGAACGAGAAGCCGGCGTAGCTCGGTGGGCTGGTCCAGGACGAGCCGCTCGACGAGGCGGCGTACACGCTCGCGGTCAACAAGCCCGCCACCTCCTCGCTCACCGCGTCGTCCGTCCGCGCGGCCGAGAGGGCCCGCTCGACGCAGGGGAGGTAGCGCGCCACCTCATCGTCGCCCTCGGCGCCCACGCGGGCAAGCCGGGGCGACGTGCCCTCGCGGGGGATCACGAAGGTCCAGGCGCTGGGTAGCTCGCCGCCATCTTGAGCCCCGGCCACGCAGGCCCGGGCGGCGCGCGCGGCGTCGGTGAACGCCTCGCTGACCCCCTCGTCGTTGCCCGCGAAGAGGCGCACGCTGGCGTTGACGGTGGAGACGCCGGGGTTGGTGAGCGCGAAGCCCACGTTGACCACGCGGTCCTCGCCCCCGCGCAGGCGCGCGGCACGCGCCCCCTCACGCAGGCAGTCGCGCACCACCGGGCTGAACTCCGCGGTCCACAGGGCCGACACGCCGCCCGGACCGGCACGGAGGTGGGCCACACCGGCCTCCCGGGCATCGACGAGGTTCGCGCAGGGCCGCCAGGCCACGGCGAGCTTGTCGCCGAGCTCGGACAGCGCGAGATCGGCGTTGCCGCTCACCTCGTCGGTGATCTCGACGAGCCGCACCGGCACGTCAGCCATGGAGGGGCGCACCGGCAGGGCCGGCTCGGTGACGGTCACCGGCTGGCCCGGATCGAACTGGAACTTGGCCACGGCGTCGGCGTCGGTCTCGGCCTCCATGCCGGGGTCGCGACCGTCCCACTCGCGGCGGAGCTTCACCTTCACGCCGGGGAGGGGCTTGCCATCGGGCGTCGTCACCCGGAGGTAGAGGCGGTTGTTGGCGTCGGGCACGAGCCCGCCTTCGAGCTCGGTCACCGCCTCCACGGCGATGGCGTCCTCGCTGAGCAAGACGCTGGCCGACCCGGCGCCGGTCTCGCCGGTCTCGTCGGTCACCTGGGCGTACACGCCGAGGCTGACCTTGCCCACGAGGTCGTCGGGGACGGCCCCCAGGTCGAGCTTGAACTTGCCCTCGCGGTCGGTCTGGAGCACGCGGTTCTCCAGCCACTCGTTGGGGGGCGGCCAGGCACCGCTCGCGTTCACCGAGAGCGCCACGGCGGCTGCCTGGACGGGGGCGCCCGAGGTGTAGCGAGCCGTGCCCTCCACGACCGCGTGACCGCCCTCGCCATACCAGCGCTCCGTGGGTTCGAGCGTGACGAGGAACCGCGGCAGGCGGTACTCCCGCACCTCGAAGCTGTGCCGCGTGGTCAACGCGCCGCTTTCAAAGCCAATCGCCCACATGCCCGGGGGGGCGTCGGGCGCGAGCGGGAAGGTGGTGCCGGTGGCACCGAAGGCCATCGTGCGCGCTTTCTCCTCCATCACCAGCTCGCCGCTTGGATCCCATACTTTCCAGCGGCCGGGTCGATCATCGAGTGGCGCGAGGCTCCCCGCGGCGAGCAAGACCGCGCGCGCCTTCACGGTCTGGCCGGCCCGGTAGAGCGGCGCGTCGGTGAGCACGTGCTCGAGCGCGGGGCGGTAGAGTGGCAGCGCCACGTCGAGGGTCGTCTCGCCGCTCGGGACCTTGGCGCGCACCCGGAGGAGGTAGTCGTCGTCGGGTAGGTCTTTCGGAAGGAAAAACTCGGCGTATTTTCGGCCGGCCCAGGGTGATTTCCAGCGGCGCTCCGGCTCGAGCGGCACCTCGGTGCCGTCGGGCTTGACCAGCGTCAAGGTGGGCGAGAAACGACGGACCGGCGAGGTGTAGGTGGGGTTGAGCTGCGCGTCGTAGAGCTGGCCGATGGCGTTGACGGACACCGTGCCCTTCACGCCGCGGCCGAGCGCGCTGGTCTCCACCGACAAATACGGCATCACCCCGGCGGGGCAGGTCCACTCCACCACGCCGTACGACCACCAGGCACTCCAGCAGGGCCCGGCCACGCCGGCGCAGGTGACGCCCACCATCACCGCGCCGCCACCGAGACCCAGTAGCAGCTTCTTCCATGCACGCATCGAACGGCTCCGGCGGAGTACGCGCCGGGAACGTAGCGCGGCGAGAGGAGCTTACAGGCCTAGGCCTCGATGCCGAGGATCTTGCCGAGCACCACGCGGTCGCCCTGCAAGGCGGTGCGCTGCATGTAGAACTCCAGGCCGCGCTCGTGGCCCAGCTCCTCGCCGCCGCCGGCGCGACCGGGGCCGCCGTGCACGCAGCTCGGCAGCACCATGCCCGGGGCCGTCACCTGGTCGGCCACCTTCGACGACACCAGCATGAAGCGGCCGAGCCAGGGCCCGCCGTCGACGATCATCTGGCCGAGCCAGGCGCGGTCGTCGCTGTACGCGGTGGACACGAGGCTGCCCTGGCCGCGGCCCAGGAGGGCGGCGCCCTCGGCGGCGGATCCATCGTAAGGCAGGATAGACACGGAGGGACCGAAGACCTCGATATCGTGGACCGGGCCAGCGCCGGCCCCGTCGAGGCGAATCACCGTGGGGGACACGAAGTAGCCCTTGCCAGCGTCGCTGCCCCTGCCGTCTACCCGCTCTGCCCCGCCGGTCACGACGCGACCGCTGGCGGCCACGGCGCGGATGCCGGCCGTCACGTCGCGCAGTTGCTGGGCGGTGGCCACCGGCCCCACGGTCACCCCGACGACCAGCGGGTTGCCCACGACGTGCGCGGCGAGGGCTTCCACCACCGCCTCCTGAAACTCGTTGACGAGAGACTCGGGCACGGCCACGCGACGGATCGCGGTGCACTTCTGCCCGGTCTTCTGCGTCATGTCGGTGACGACGTGGCGCACGGCGGTGCTCCACAGCTCGCCGCCGATCTCCGCGTCGGGACCGAGCACCACCGCGTTGAGGGAGTCGGCCTCGACGTTCACCCGCACGCCGCGCTCGGCGAAGCCCGGCGTGTTTCGCAGCATCGCGCCGGTGTTGTTGCTGCCGGTGAAAGCGAGGCTGTCCTGAGCACCCAGTCGCGACAAGAGATCGCCTGCCGAGCCGCAGACCAGCTGGAAGCCGCCCTCGGGGACGAGCCCGCTCGCGGCCAGGAGCTCCGCCATGCGGAAGGCCACGAGCGCGGTGGCAGTGGCCGGCTTCGACACGATGGGGGCCCCGGCGAGCCAGGCCACGGCGGCCTTCTCGAAGGTGCCCCAGGCGGGGAAGTTGAAGGCGTTGACGTGCACCGCCACGCCCTTGCGCGGCACCCAGAGGTGCTGCCCGCCGAAGCGCGGGGCGCGGGTGAGCTGCGCCATCTCGCCGTCGAGGATGAACTTCCGGTCGCCGAGCTTGGCGGCGAGGCTCTCGCCGAGGCTCGCGTAGGCCCCGAGGGTGCCAATGGCGCCGTCGATGTCGAACTTCGCGTCGCCGCGCGTGTTGCCGCCGTTCTGCTGCGCCAGGTCGAGCAGCTCCTCGCGGTGACTGTGGAAGAGCTTCGCGACGTTCTTGAGCATGAGCGCCCGCTCGGCCCAGCTCATGGACGAGAGCGCGGGGAGGCCCTGGCCCCGGGCGTGGTCGAGCACGCGCGCGAAGTCGACGCCCTCGCTGGAGGCCTCGGCGAGCGGGGCCTCGGTGGCGGGGTTGACCAGGGCGGCGAGCTTGCCGTTCCCCTCGTGCCAGGTTCCGTACACCCAAGACTTGAGACGAATCATCGGCGCGGCCTCAGAGGGTCGGGCGCCTATCCGATTCGATCACTCCTCGCAGATGTAGTGGAAGGGGGAGTCGCAGGGCTCGTCGTTCCAGGTGTAGCTGCCGAAGCGGCCGAGTTGCATGCAGTCTTCGCCCGAGCCCACGTTGTTGGGCTCGCCGGAGTGCCAGTTGGTGTACGTGGTGGTCTCGCCGTTCGCCCACACCCACGAGCCTTCGCTCGCGACGTCGTTGTACCCGGTCCACCACTTCCCGAAGTAGATGATGTAGGCGACGTCGACCATCCAGATGTTCTCGTCGCTGTCGTTGACCGTCGTGAGGTCGTAGCCGTAGGTCTGGCAGACGGTCCGGCCGGCCGACCAGGTGAGCGAGTTGTCGCAGAACATGTACACGTGGTCGCCGTACTCGGCGGTGGCGCAGTCGCTGGGACAGCCGGTCTCGTCCTTGTCGCCGTCGCAGTCGTCGTCGATGGTGTTGCACACCTCGGCTTCCCCGGGGTTCACATCGGCGTCGCCGTCTTCACAGTCGGTGGCATCGGCCACGTAGCCGCTGGGCGCGTCGCAAGCGGTGGCGGTGTAGGTGGCGTCGCCGTAGCCGTCGCCGTCGTCGTCGGCGTACCAGGTACCTTCGCCGGTGGCGCCGGCCTCGTCGGTGCTGCCGTCACAGTCATTGTCGATGCCGTCGCAAGCCTCGGTCGCGGCCGGGTTGACGGCGGCCGCGCTGTCGTTGCAGTCGCCGTCGTTGGCCACGTGTCCGCTCGGGGCATCGCAGGCCACGCTCACGTCGCCCGCGTCGCCGTAGCCATCGTTGTCGCCGTCGTCGTACCAGGTGCTCGCGTCGGCGGCGCTGTTCTCGTCGGTGCTGCCGTCGCAGTCGTTGTCGACGCCGTCGCAGTACTCGGTGGCGGCGGGGTTGATGGCGCCGTCGCTGTCGTTGCAGTCGTCGTCGTCGGCCACGTAGCCACTCGGTTGGGCGCAAGCCAGGGTGGTGGTGCCGGCGTCGCCGTAGCCGTCGGTATCGGAGTCGTCGTACCAGGTGAGCGCGTCGGCGGCCGCGTCGTCGTCGATGTCGCCGTCGCAGTCGTCGTCTTCACCGTTGCAGTACTCGGTGCCGGCCGGGTTGACGCTCGCGGCGGTGTCGTCGCAGTCGGTGGCGTCGGCCACGTAGCCGCTCGGTTGGCTACACGACTCGGCGCTGGCCGCCGCGTCGCCGTAGCCGTCGGTATCGCTGTCGAGGTACCAGGTGGCCGCGTCGGCGGCCGAGTTCTCGTCGGTACTGCCATCGCAGTCGTTGTCGACGCCGTCGCAGTACTCGGTGGCGGCCGGGTTGGTCGTCGCCTCGGTGTCGTCGCAATCCTCGTCGTCGCCCACGAAGCCCAGCGGCGCGCTGCAGGCCAGGGTGGTGGTGCTCATGTCGCCGTAGCCATCCTCGTCGACATCGGCGTACCAGGTGCTGGCGTCGGCGGCGGTGTCTTCGTCGATGGTGCCGTCGCAGTTGTTGTCGATCTCGTCGCAGAGCTCGGTGCCGAGCGGGTTGACGTCGTCGTTGTTGTCGTCGCAGTCGGAGTCGTCGCCCACGTAGCCGCTCGGCTGGGCGCAGGCGGCGGTGCTGCTGGCCGCGCTGCCGAAGCCGTCGTCATCGGCATCGGCGTACCAGATCGAGGCGTCAACGGCGGTGTCCTCGTCGATGGTGTCGTTGCAGTTGTCGTCGACCCCGTTGCAGCGCTCGTCGGCGCCGGGGTTGATGCTGCCGACGGCGTCGTCGCAGTCGGTGTCGTCGGCCACGTAGCCGCTCGGCATCTCGCAATCGACGGCCACCGTGCTGGCGTCGCCGTAGCCGTCGTTGTCGGCGTCGGCGTACCAGGTGCTCGCGTCGATCGACGCGTCCTCGTCGATGCTGCCATCGCAGTTGTTGTCGATGCCGTCGCAGTACTCGGTGGCGACGGGGCTCACCGCGCTCGCGGCGTCGTCGCAGTCGGTGTCGTCGCCGACGTAGCCGCTGGGTGAATCGCAGGCGATTGCCGTGACCGCCGCGTCGCCGAAGCCATCGCTGTCCGCGTCGACGTACCAGGTGTTCGCGTCAACGGCGGTGGCCTCGTCGACCGCACCGTCGCAGTTGTCGTCGATGCCGTTGCACACCTCGGTCTCGGCGGGTGATACATCCACCGATGTATCATTGCAATCGGTGTTGTCCGCGACATATCCGCTGGGTGCGTCGCAGGCTACGGTGCTGTTTGTATCATCGCCGTAGCCGTCGGTATCGCTGTCGGCATACCAGGTTGAGGCGTCGTCGGCGGTAGACTCGTCGACCTCGCCGTCGCAGTCGTTGTCGGCATCGTCGCAAGACTCAGTGCCGGCGGGGTTGATGGCGGCGTTGGTGTCGTCGCACTCGGCGCAGGCCGCGTAGCCGTCGCCGTCGTCGTCGGCGTAGCCCACGGAGCCGTCGCAGTTGTAGTCGTTGGGATCGGTGCAATCGGTCTCGCTGGCGCCGGGGTTGTACGCCGTGTCGGCATCGTTGCAGTCGCCGTCGAGGGCGGCAGTGCCGGTGGGCTGGTCGCAGGCGAGCGCGCTGGTGGCGCTGTCGCCGTAGCCGTCGGCGTCCGCGTCGGTGTACCAGGCACTCCCGGTGCTGCTGTCGAGGTTGTCGTCGGCGTCGTCGATCAGCGCGTCGCAGTCGTCGTCGAGGTCGTTGCACACCTCGGTGGCCATCGGGTTGATGTCGGCGCGGCTGTCGTCGCAGTCGCTGGCGTCGGCCACCCAGCCCTCGCCGGGGTCGCAGGCGTTGGCGGGACTGGCCTCGTCGCCGAAACCGTCGCCGTCGAGATCGGCGTACCAGGTGGTGGTATCGACCGCGTCGTCCTCGTCGATCTCGCCGTCGCAGTCGTCGTCGGCCTCGTTGCAGTACTCGAGCGCGCCGGGGAAGATGCTCGAGCTACTGTCGTCGCACTCGGAGCAGGCCGCGTAGCCGTCGCCGTCGTTGTCGGCGTAGCCCACCGAGCCGTCGCAATTGTAGTCGTTCGGGTCCTCGCAGTCCTCTTCGAGCGCACCAGGGTTGTAGGCGGTATCGGCGTCGTTGCAGTCGCCACCAACGTCCACGTAGCCTTCCGGCGCCGAGCAGTCGTAGACCGTGGTCGCGTCGTCGCCGTAGCCATCGCCGTCGGTATCGGCGTAGTACACGGTGCTGCCGCTGCCGTTGTCGACGGTGCCGTCGCAGTCGTTGTCCTTGCCGTCGCAGGCCTCCTCGGCGCCCGGGTACACGTCCGCGTCGGCGTCGTCGCAGTCGTCGCCCGTCTCCACGTAGCCGACGGGGCGATCACAGTAGCTGTCGTACACCGAGCCGTCGCCATGGCCGTCGTGATCGATGTCGGCGTAGTAGGTCTGCGGCGTCCCGACGCCGGCGTCTTCGTCGTTGCAATCGTCGTCTTCGGCGATGCCGTCGCCATCGCGGTCGGTGACGTACTTCGTCTCCGGCGTGGTTTCACAGGCGAAGAGCACAAACGTCGCGAGGGGGAGCAGTCGCATCCCCCGAGTCTAGCGCAGGGCTAGCGGATCCACACGAACACGTCGTCGATACCGAAGCTCTCGTCGGTTGCGCCCTGGTCGAGGGTGCTGCCGGCCAAGACGTTGATGCTGTCGTCGGACTGGGTCTGCACCTCGGACACCGGCCACAAGGAGTCGTAGGAGCCGTAGTAACCACGGTTCCAGCCGCATACTTCTGAGTAGCTGGTGCGGTGGTTGTTCTGGGCTTGGCTCCACACGGTGGTGCCGTCGAGCTGCACGTAGGAGGTTTCCCCGTCCCAGGAGTCCAGGGCGGCGTACTCGAGCTCCAGCCAGGCCTCGGTGTGAACGATGCCGTAGGCGTCGGCGTCGATGTCGACGGTGGTGCCCGCGAGCACCCCGTAGCCGCCGAGGATGGTGCCCCAGGCGCCACAGGAGGTGGTGGTGGTGGTCGACCAGCCGCTGTCGGCACCGCTGTCGAAATCGTCGCTGAAGATGAGCGTCCAGCCACCGCCATCGGTGCTCATGTCACACTCGGTCTGGGTGGCCGTGCCGTCGAAGTCGATCCAGTAGTCGCCGTCGGCGCTGGCGATGCCGTCGTCGAGAAGATCGAGGCAGCTCGTCCATGGACAGGAAGACGCGTTGCCCGGGTACACGCTGGCGCTGGTGTCGTCGCAGTCCCAGTCGTTGTCGACCGTGCCGCTCGGTTGCGCGCAGTCGGTAACGGCGAGGTCGCCGTAGCCGTCGCCGTCGTTGTCGTCGTACCAGGTGCTCGTGGAGAGACCCTCGTCGGTCGAGCCGTCGCAGTCGTTGTCGATGTCGTCGCAAGACTCGCTCGCTGCGGGATTGATTCCCGTCACGGCGTCGTTGCAGTCGTCGTCGTTGGCCACGTGGGCCGCCGGGCGGTCGCAGGCCACCGTGCCGGCCGACGCGTCGCCGTAGCCGTCGGTGTCGCTGTCGGCGTACCAGGTGAGCGCGGTGCTGGTGTCGAGTGAGCTGTCGGCGTCGTCGATGTCGCCGTCGCAGTCGTTGTCGACGTCGTCGCACACCTCGGTGGCGGCGGGGTTGATGTCGAACTCGGCGTCGTTGCAGTCGTTATTGTCGGCCACGGTGCCCGCCGGGGCGTCGCAGGCCACGGAGGCGTCGGTGGCATCGCCGTAGCCGTCGCCGTCGTCGTCGGCGTACCAGGTGGACGCGTCGCCCGCGCTGTCCTCGTCCGTATCGCCGTCGCAGTCGTCGTCGATACCGTTACAAAGCTCGGTACCGGCGGGTGATACATCGGCGGATGTATCATCGCAGTCGGTGTCGTCGGCGAGGTAGCCAGCTGGCTGGTCGCAGTCGATCACCACGGTCGTCGCGTCGCCGTAGCCGTCGCTGTCGGCGTCGGCGTACCAGGTGAGCGCGTCGATCGACTCGTCCTCGTCGCTCACGCCGTCGCAGTCGTCGTCGAGGCCGTTGCAGAGCTCGGTGGCGGCCGGTGATACATCGCTGGATGTATCGTCGCAGTCGGTGCCGTCGGCCACGGTGCCGGCGGGGGCCTCGCAGGCGACGGCGCTCGAGGCGGCGTTGCCGTAGCCGTCGTTGTCGGCGTCGGTGTACCAGGTGCTCGCATCGGCGGCGCTGTCCTCGTCGGTGCTGCCATCACAGTCGTCGTCGATGCCGTTGCAGAGCTCGGTGGCGGCCGCTGATACATCGGTGGATGTATCGTCACAGTCGGTGTTGTCCGCCACGTATCCGCTGGGCGCGTCGCAGGCGACGGTCGTGGATGTGTCGTCGCCATAGCCGTCGCTGTCGGCGTCGGCGTACCAGGTCCCCGCGTCGATGGCGCTGTTCTCGTCCACCTCGCCGTCGCAGTCATTGTCGGCCCCGTCGCAGCTCTCGGTACCCGACGGGTTGATCGCGGCGTTGCCGTCGTCGCACTCCTCGCAGGCGGAGTAGCCGTCGAGGTCGGCGTCGTCGTAGCCCACCGATCCATCGCAGTTGTAGTCGTTGGGATCGGTGCAGTCGCTCTCGCTGGCGCCGGGGTTGTAGGCGGTATTTCCGTCGTCGCAGTCGCCCGAGAGGCTGGCGTAGCCAGCGGGCATCTCGCAGGCCTGGGCCGTCGTGCTGCCGCCGTAGCCGTCGCCGTCGCCGTCGGCATACCAGGTGCTGGCGGTGCCGGTGTCGAGGCTATCGTCCTGGTCGTCGACGAGGCCGTCGCAGTCGTCGTCGTAGCCGTTGCAGGCCTCGGTGGCGCTCGGTGAGATGTCGCCTCGGGTGTCGTCGCAGTCGTCGGCGCTGGCCGAGTACCCGTCTTCGAGGCCACAGAGCTCGGCGGGGGCGCTGGCATCGCCGTGCCCGTCGGCGTCGTCGTCGGCGTAGTAGGTGGTGGTATCGACCGCCTCCTCGTCGGTCGTGCCGTCGCAGTCGTCGTCGATGCCGTTGCAGCTCTCGCTCGCCCCGGGGAAGATCGTCGAGTCGCCGTCGTTGCACTCGGAGCAGGCAGCGAAGCCGTCGCCGTCGTCGTCGGCGTAGCCCACGGAGCCGTCGCAGTTGTAGTCGTTGGGGTCTTCGCAGTCTTCTTCAAGGGCCCCGGGGTTGTAGGCCGCGTCGGTGTCGTTGCAGTCGCCGCCCACGGTGGCGTAGCCCTCCGGCGGCGTACAATCGTAGATGGTGCTCGCGTCGTCCCCGTAGCCGTCGTTGTCGACGTCCGCGTAGTACAGGACGGACTCGGCGCCGTTGTCGACTGTGCCATCGCAGTCATTGTCGACCCCGTCGCACACCTCGGTGTTGCCCGGGTACGCGGCCGCCTCGTTGTCGTCGCAGTCGTCGCCCACCTCGACGTAGCCGGCGGGGCGCTCGCAGTAGGCGTCGCCGGTGGCGAGGTCGCCGTGACCGTCGTGATCGTAGTCCGCGTAGTAGGTGACCGGTCCGCCGACGCTGGCATCCTCATCGTTGCAATCGTCGTCTTCGCCGAAACCGTCCTCGTCGCGGTCGGTGACGTACTTGGTCTCGCCGGCTTCACGGCAGGCGAAGAGCGACAGGGCCAGGAAGGGGAGGAGGCGCATGCCCCCTAGTCTAGCGGATCCACACGTAGGTGTCGTCGAGACCGAAGGACTCGTCGTCGGCGCTCTGGTCCAGGGTGCTGCCGCCGGCGAGCGTGAGCGTGCCCGCGGCGTGTGCCATCGTGGCCGAGATCATCCACAAGCTGTCGTATGAGCCGGAATGGCCGCGATTCCAGCCGCAAACCTCGCTGTAGCTGCTGCTGTGGTTGTTCTGCGACTGGCTCCACAGCGTGCTGCCGTCCACCGCGACGTACGCGCTCTCGCCGTCCCAGCTGTCGAGCGCGATGTACTCGATCTCCACCCAGGTCTGCGTGTGGACAATGGCGTAGGTGGAGAGCGCGATCGACATGCTCCCGCCTGAGATGATGCCGTACCCGCCGAGGATGGTGCCCCAGCCGCCGCAACTGCTCGTGCTGGTGGTGCTCCAGCGGCTGTCGGCACCGCTGTCGAAGTTGTCGTCGAAGATCAGCGTCCAGCCGCCGCCGTCGGTGGTCATGTCGCACTCGGTCTCGGTCGCGGTGCCGGCGAAGTCGATCCAGTAGCTGCCGTCAGTGCTGGCGATGCCGTCGGTCAACAAGTCGAGACAGCTCGACCAGGGGCAAGTGGCGGCGCTGCCGGGGTACACGCTGGCGCTGGTGTCGTCGCAGTCCCAGTCGTTGTCGACCGTCCCCGGGGGCTGGGCGCAGTCGAGCACGGCGGCGCCGCCGTAGCTGTCGCCGTCGTTGTCCTCGTACCAGGTCGACATGGACAGGCCGCCGTCGATGGTGCCGTCGCAGTCGTTGTCGAGGCCGTCGCAGTCGTCGGTGGCGGCGGGGTTGATGGCGGCGTCGGTGTCGTCGCAGTCGGCGTAGTCGGCGGTGTAGCCGCTGGGCGCGTCGCAACCGGGGCCGGTCGACGCGGGGTCGCCGTAGCCGTCGCTATCGGCATCCGCGTACCAGGTTGAGCGGGTCCCGAGGTCGAGCGTGGGGTCGTCGTCGTCCACCAGGCCGTCGCAGTCGTCGTCCTCCCAGTTGCACACCTCGCTGGCGCCGGGGCTGATCGCGTAGTGACCGTCGTCGCAGTCGGTGTTGTCGGCGACGTAGCCGGTGGGCGCGTCGCAAGCGGTGGTAGTCGTCGACGCGTCGCCGTAGCCGTCGGTGTCGGTGTCGGCGTACCAGGTGAGCGCGTCGGCGCTGCTACTCGGGTCGATCACCCCGTCGCAATCGTCGTCGACGCCGTTGCAGAGCTCGGTGCCAGCCGGTGATACATCGGCGGCTGTATCATCACAATCAGTGTTGTCGGTCGTGAATCCGGCAGGAACATCGCAAGCGGTCGTGGTGGACGAGGCGTCGCCGTAGCCATCGCCGTCGGCGTCGGCGTAGTACACCGAGCCTGTGCTCGGGTCGGCGTCGGGGTCGGCAAGGTCGACGAGGCCGTCGCAGTCGTCGTCGAGGCCGTTGCACACCTCGGGCGCGGCGGGACCGACGGCGGGGTCGTTGTCGTCGCAATCGTCGCCCGACTCGACGTAGCCGGTGGGCTGGCGGCAAGCCTCGTCGATCTCGGCGTTGTTGCCGTGGCCGTCGGCGTCGCGGTCCTCGTACCAGGTGAGCAACACCCCGTCGTCGACCAGGCCGTTGCAGTCGTTGTCGATCTCGTCGCAGGTCTCGGGGTTGCCGGGGAAGGCGTCGCTGCGGGTGTCGTCGCAGTCGCCGCTGTCCGTCACCCAGCCTTCGCCGGGGGCGGCGCAGGCAGAGATGGCGGTGGCCTCGTCGCCCACGCCGTCGCCGTCGGCGTCGGCGTACCAGGTGGTGGCGTCGTCCTCGTCGGTCTGCCCGTCGCAGTCGTTGTCCAGACCGTCGCAGAGTTCGGGCGCGCTCGGGTACACGTCGCTCCGGGTGTCGTCGCAGTCGGAATCATCGGCGATGTAGGCCCCGTCGGGCGGCTCGCAGGCGGTGACGGCCTGCGCGGCGTTGCCGAAGCCGTCCGCGTCGGCGTCGGCGTACCAGGACTGGACGAGGTCGTCGTCGACGGTGCCGTTGCAGTCGTTGTCGAGGTTGTCGCAGCGCTCGGTGGCCCCCGGGTAGACGGCGCTGTCGTTGTCGTCGCAGTCGCCCGCGTCGGTGGCGAAGCCGTCGCCGTCGGCGTCATGAGTTTCACCGTCGGTCGAGCCGGGGTCTTTCTCGGCACCCTCCGGGGGGGAGGCGCAGGCGAGGAGGAGGGCGAGCATCGTGGGAGTTTACACCCGGTCGCGGTGGGATAGCCGCGCGGACTTGTCGCTCCCGATGCTGCGGTTGTTCTACGGGCTGATGCTCGGGTCGATGGCCGCGTTGATCCCGCTGCTCGGCGGGCGATTCGAACGGCAGGGGCTCGACGGGGTGACGATCGGGCTCTTGATGGCACTCTTGCCACTGGGGCGGCTCTTGTCGGTGCCGCTCTGGGCCTGGTGGGCCGACCGATACCAGGCGGCGGGGCTGGTCTTGAGGGTGGCCTGCGTTCTGAGCGCGGTGGCCGGCATGGTGGTGGCTCGCGCCGAGGAGGTGTGGGTGCTCGGGCTGGCGATGTTCTGCTTCTCGGCGATGCGGGCGCCGCTCGGGGCGATCACCGACGTGTTCGTGATGGACGCCCTTCGGGCGAGGGGACGGTCGCTGGCGGAGTACGGGCGGACACGGCTCTTTGGGAGTCTCGGCTTCATGGTGGGGGTGATCCTGGCGAGCGCGCCCTTCGCGGGACCCTGGTTGAGCGACGTGGGCCTCATCGCGACCGCGGCGGTGGCCTTCGCCTTCCCTACGCGCGGGGAGGGGGGGCCGGCGCCGGTGTGGCCGGCGCTGGTGGCGCTCGTGAAACAGAGGTGGCTCCTGCCGTTGCTCCTGGCGGGCTGTCTCCAGGCCTTCACGCTGTCGGTGTACGACTGTTTCCTGTCGGTGCACGTGGCGGCGCTCGGCTTGCCCGAGTGGGTGGTGGGCGCCGCGTTCGCGGTGGGGGTGGCCTGCGAGACCACGCTGATGGCCTGGGCGCGCCCATTGCTCGGGCGCGTGGGTCCGGCCGGGGGACTACTCCTGGCGGCGGCGGTGAACGTGCCTCGCTGGGCGATCACCGCGTGGACCGACGACCCAGCCGTGCTCGTGGGGGTGCAGGTGCTTCACGGCGTGGCTTTTGGGATGTTCTGGGTTTCGGGCGTGCAGCGCATGGCCCATGGGGCGCCGGCACACGTGGCGGCGAGCGCGCAGTCCTTGTGGTCGGCGGCCTCCTACGGCGTGGGCTCGCTCGCCGGGCAGGCCCTGGCCGGCGAGGCGCGCGCGCTCGGTGGGACGGCGGCGATCTTCGAGATGTTGGCGGGGGTGTCGGTGCTGGCCACGGTGGCCGCAGGGTGGCTGTGGCGGGTGGATGGGAAAGGGGACGAGGCCCGCCGGGGGTGAGTGGGGGGGCGTCGGGAGTCGCGGGCCGGGACTCCGGGTTCGGGACTCGGCGCACGGGCTCGGAGGTCGGGACCCGGGACGCCTGAGTCGGGGCTGCGGCTCGGAGGTCGGAACTCGTGTCTCGAGTGGGCGCGCCGGGAGGCTTGACAATACGTACAGCGTGTCGCGACAATATCGGCAGAGGTCATCATGGTCAGAATGAAACGGTCCGCGTGCTCATGTGGCAAGAAATAGGACACATGGGGCTTTCCGGGGTCGATCGGGTCGACCGGTGTCGCTCAAAATGACGGTTCACTCGTGAGGCGTACGCCCGGACCCGGTCGCTCGTCCTATTTTTTCCCACATGGGTGGGCCGAGTGTCCGATTTTCGGGGGGATGACCGCCGCTGGCGGCTACTCGTCCGCGCGATCGACGCTGTCGAAGCGGCAATCGAGGCTGGCGGGCGGTGGGTAGGCCACGTCGGCCCAGGTATCGGTGGTCCAGTGGTTCAGGTGGAGCTGCAGGGGGATGCTCGGTACCGCGGTGGCGAAGCTCGCGACGGGGCTGCCATCGACGAGGAAATCGACCGTGTCACCCCACGAGATGGTGAAGGTCTGCGGCGCGTCGATCTCGATCACGACGTACTCGCGCGTGGGGCCGTTTTCGTAACCATGGGCAGGGGACCAGTTGGCGTAGGTGCCCACCCAGAGCTGGCCGCCCAGGAGCTCCACGTCGATCTCGTGGACGAGGCCCTGGCCGTCGGTCCCGTAGAAAAAGAAGGCGCAGACGGTGCCGGTGCTGGTCGGCGGGGTCATCGCCGCCGTCCAGTGCCCTCCGAAGAAGGCCTCAGAGGTGAAGATCTCGGCGCCGAGCCAGGCGTCGCCTGCGCCCTCGTGGTGGAGCGCGAGCTGTCCGTCGGTCACGCTCACGTTCTCAACCGCGAGTTCGCTGCGGCCGAGCGTCCACGTGGCGATGTCCCAGCGTGCGTCGTCGAGGGTGTCGAAGGGCTCCCACGGGGCGGGGGCCTCCCCGGTGCCGCCGGTGTCGGCGGTGTCGGCTGCGGTATTGCCGGTGTCGCCGTTGTCGGTCGCCGTATCGCTCGGCTTCTCCTCGACCGGCGCTGGGCCCGCAGTGCAGGCCAGCAAGGGTGCGAAAATCACGGTTTCGCCATCTTCAGCATGGCAGCCGTGGGGTCGGCCGAGAGCAGGGCCGCGAACCACAGGAGTGGGACTACAAGCGCCAGGCCGGTGGCGATGATGCGGAAGCCGGACGGGTTCACTTGTCCCGTCATGAGCTCCTCTTCGCTCAGCTCGGCCGCGGGGCGAAGCACGGCGGCGAGGATGGGCACGAAGGCGAGGCCGAGGCTCATCCAGCCGAATCGCGACACGTCGGCGATCTCCTCGGAGGCCGCGACCATGAGCGCGCCCTTCGACTCCGGGTCCGCGTTCGCGATCGCCGCGAAGACCTTCATCCAGCTGGCCGAGCGATCCACAAGTTCCAACGCCGCAGCCACCGAGAAGTAGGCGATGGTGGTGGCCACGGAGGACTCGCGCGCGTTGCTGTTCTGGCCGTTGCCCAGGAGCGACACCGCCACCGGGATCGCGCCCATCCCGAGGAGGAGCAGCTTCGCGAACACGAAGGGCATCGAGGCGTAGAAGAAGAGTCCACCGAGGGGCATGATCGCCGCGAGGCCGCAGGCGAAGAACGCGATCGCCGGGGCACCATAGCCACGCGGCGCGCGCGCGCCGCCGGCCGCGCCGCCAAGGCCGAGGAGCGCCGCCGACGGCAAGGCAACCGCTGCGAGCGTGGCGCCCGCGAGCACCTGGGCGACGCCGTGTGCGTAGAGCGCAGCGCGCTGCGAGGGGTCGACCCCGACGACCGAATCGAGCGCCGAGCCGCCCACCATCCCGCTCACGACGACCAGCAGGGCGTGAAGCCCGAGCGGGGCGGTGGCGATCGCGGCCGGCACCTTCCACTTCATACCGAGGAGCACGGCACACACGAGCGTCCACAAGAGACCCAGCACGCAGGCCGCCACCTGCACCCAGCCCACCCAGCCAGCCTCGGCGAACAACGACATGAGAGTCAAACCCGGTACGACAGGCGGGCTATCCAGGAAAAGGGGAGGCCGCTCGCCGCGACCTCCCCGCGGGTCCGCGCCCGAGCAGGCGGACCGTGGAGGCTGTCAGCGCCGCGAGCTGTCCATCGTCTCGGCGAGGATGTCGCCAAGCTCACGCACAAGGCGTCGCCCGGCGTCGGCCGTCGCGAGCGCAGGTTGCCCGAAGTAGGCGCGCGGTCCCCCGGCGTCCTCGAAGTTATCGGCGCCCCGGGCGATGCCCTGCCCGAGATCCGCGTCTACCGCGGGAAGTTTCTTGTGCCCCCGGACGAGGCGAGGGGAGATGGCGAGCACCAGAGAGGTCTCGTAGATGCCGGAGTGGCCGTCGAAGGGCACGATCTTGGAAAGGCGCTCGGCCTGTCGTTTGCTCCCCACGTTCGGGAACGCGACGCTTGCGCCCGTGCGTTCCTTCACGAGGCGGCAGGCGGCGAAAAGCGCGTTCACATTGTCGGGCTCGAGGTGGGCGTTGGCGATCGCCAGCCCGGCGGCACCTGCCTCGTGGGCGCTGATGAGCACCTCGGCCACCAGGGCGGTCATCACCTCGGCGGAGACGGTGATTGTCCCCGGGAAGTTCCGCGCGAAGCGGGCCACGCCATACGTGATGGGCGGCAGCACCCGGCCGTCGATGCGCGCCGCTGCCGACTCGGCCATCGCGGTGGCGATGCGCACGTCGGTGTCGAGCGGCAGGTGGGGGCCGTGCGCCTCGCAGGCGCCGGTGGGGAGGATCGCCCACTTCCCGACGAGGGAAGCGCGAGGGAAGGGGAGCGGGGCGAGGTGCATGGCGGGTGGCCGAATCTAGGTGGCGAGCTGTCGCAGGGCAAGCTCAGCCCACCCGCTTCAACTCTGCCCGGGCCACCTTCCCGCGGTCATTCCTAGGAAGCGTGTCGAGAAAGCGCACCGCCCGTGGATACTTGTGCGGCGCGAGTTGCTTTTTCACCCAGGACTGCAACTCTGTCCCCAGCTCCGGGGAGGGCTCCCCGACGGCCACCACGTAGGCCACCGTGCTCGTCAGACCCCCGTTCTCCACGCCCACGACGGCACACTCGAAAACCCTCGGGTGGGCGAGCAGGCAGTTCTCCACCTCCACCGGCGACACGTACACGCCGCCCACCTTCAATAGGTCGTCGCCCCGGCCGCAGTAGCGGAATCGTCCCTCGGCATCGACACAGAACTGGTCGCCCGTCGTCGTCCACTCGCCCCGGAATGTCGCGCGGCTCTTGGCGCGGTCGCCGTGGTAACAGATGGCGTTACTCGCCCCCTTCACCATGAGCGTGCCGATCTCACCCTGGGCCACGTCGGCGCCGTCGTCCCCCACGATGCGCGCCTCGTAGCCGGGCACCAGTCGGCCGAGCGTGCCGCATTTCACGTCGCCCGGGTAATTCGTAATGTAGATATGGAACATCTCGGCGCTGCCGATGCCGTCGAGGATCTCCACGCCCGTGCGCGCGATCCAGCGATTGTAGAGCTCGCCGGGGAGGGCCTCGCCGGCTGAAAGGACCAGGCGGACACGAGAGAAGTCCGTTTCTGCGCAGAGGGGCGACTCCAACATCTTGTGGATCATGGTCGGCACGTTGGTGACGATGCTTGGCCGGAAACGCTGGATGTGCGCGAGCATCGTTTCTGGGGTGGACCGCTCCGGGAATAGGCAGGTGGTGGCACCGACCGCCCAGGGGAACATCAGGTTGGTGCCAGTCGCGTAGCCGAAGAAGAGCTTGGGGACGCCGAGTGTCACGTCGTCTTCCCGGATGCCGAGCACCTGCTTGGCGTAGCGCTCGGTGTTGTAGACGAAGTCGCTGTTGACGTGCACGCAGCCCTTGGGTTTGCCCGTGCTGCCGGAGGAAAAGAGCCAGACGCTCGGATCGTCCGGACCGGTGTCGCCGTACGGACACTCGGTGGGCTGGGCGTCGATCGCCGCGAAGTCGCGGTCGACACAGACGACGCGCGCGCCGGAGGCGTCGACCTGTACCCGATTGAGCTCGTAGAACTGCCGCTCGGTGACGAGCACCCGCGCGCGGGTGTAGCGCAGGTAGTAGGCATAGTCTTCCGGAGGGACGCCGGGGTTCATCATCGCCACCACCGCGCCGATGCGGACCACCCCAAACCAGGCGGCCGCGAAGGGGGCGCCGTCGTTCAGGCAGAGCAGCACGCGGTCTTCCTCGCGCACGCCGAGCGAGCGGTAGAGATTGCCGAACTGGCAACTCGCGCGGTGCATCTCGGCAAAGGTGAAGCAGGCGGTGGCGGTGCGGAGGGCCACCTTGTCGGGCCGGTCCGCGAGGTTGTGGTCGAGGAAGTAGGCGGCGAGGTTCATCGGTCGAAGGGCTTATCGCGGGCACTCGGCACGAATCGCCTCCGTGAGCGCCTCTCGAAGCCGCGCCACGTCGGGACGGGCGAGCACGCCGGGACGGCCGGCGAGGGCGATGGGCCGGGACAGATCGTGGAAGGGTCGCGACTCGGCCCTCATCGCCTCGGCGATTCCGAGCGGGACGAGCGCGGGACCGAAGCCGTTGCGCGCGAGCTGCACCAGCGTGGAGAAGGACTCCACGCGGCCGATGGGCTCCACGCCGAGGCGGCCTACCCGCCGCTCGAGCGCCATCCAGGTGAGCGAGGCCGTCTCGATGAGCCAGAGCCGCGTGGGGAGGGCGTCGTGGGCCCCCACGACCACCATCGGCTCCTCGGCCACGCGGTCAACCTCCATGTCGGCGGGCAGCCCGGCGTCGACCACCACGGCGATGTCGACCAGGCCGGAACGGAGCCGGTCGACCACGCCGGGGCCGCGGTGGCTGTGGATCTCGAGCGGTGTGCCGGGGACGGCGTCTCGCGCTCGAGCGAGGGCCGAGGGCAGCCACGAGGACAGGAGCGCCGGTGAGGAGCCGATCACCACTGGGCGCCCGGGGGCCTCCGCGGCCAGGGCGGCCCGGATCTGGGCGCAGAGGGGGGCTACCATGGCTACGAGGTGAGTCCCGGCCGGCGTGAGTCGCACGCGGCGACCGGCGCGTTCGATCAATGGGGAGCCGACGCGAGCTTCGAGCGTGTCGATCCGCTTGCTCACGGCGGACTGCGTGACGCGCAGTCGAACGGCAGCGCGCCCCATCGTGCCCTCCTCGGAGAGGGCGACCAGGGCATCGACGAGGTCCAACACATGAGCTCCTAGAATATGTCATGCGATACATATTCTCAGTTCACGTGTATCACCAGCGACTACGATGGCGGCATGGAAAGTGTGCTCGCCATCGCCGCCCTCGGGACGGCCACTCTGTCCGGTGTATTCGGAATGGCTGGTGGCTTGTTGCTCTTCGGCGTGTACACGGCGATTTTGCCGGTAGCGACAGCGGTCGTGGTGCACAGTGGCACCCAGCTTCTGAGTAATGTCTCGCGCGTGGCCGTGCAGCGGCGGTGGGTGATGAGTGGCCCGGTGGCCTGGTTCGCGGTGGGTGCGCTGGCGGTCTACGCCGCCTTCTCGTGGTGGGTGCCGCGACTGGAGCCCGCGCCCCTGTTCACCGTGCTCGGGGCCAGTGTGCTTGGTTCTTTCCTCGTGCCTCAGTTTGCCTGGATGGACGCCTCGCGACCCCGTGGCGCTGCGCTCGCGGGCGCGGTGACCACGGCGGCGCAGCTCACCGGCGGCGTGGGCGGGCCCTTGATGGACGTTTTCTGGGTGGGCGTGGAGGCCGACCGCCGCGCGGTGGTGGCCACCAAGGCGCTCACGCAGGCCCTGGCCCACGTGCTCCGTATCGCCTTCTGGGCGCCGCTAGTCGTCGGCATCGACCTCGAGACTGGCGCGCTCCTTGGCATCGCGGCGGGAACCATGGTGGGAACCCTGCTGGGGTCCTTGATCCTCGACCGGCTGGGCGAGCGGGAGTTCCGGCGGTGGACGCGCGGGATCGTGGTCCTGCTCGGGCTTGGCTACCTCGGGAGAGGGCTGTCGCTCTGGGTGGCCTAGGGCGTCGCGCTCGTTTCCGGGGCGCGCTGTGGGGTGCGGCCCGGGGACGTTAGGGTTTACGCGTCAAGAGCTAACTCTTAACCCTTAACCTCCGGCACCTTCGTGGCAGAGTACGTACTGGGGACTCACGATGCCGAGCTGGAACGGCTCGGCTTTCAAGCAAGGTTGTGGGCCGATGCGGGCCACGCAGCCTGGAAGCGCGCCCGGGTTGTTCGTGGGCAGCGCGTGCTCGACCTGGGCTGCGGGCCTGGGTTCGCGAGCGCAGACCTCGCGGTGCTGGTGGGGGGCGAGGGGCGCGTGGTCGGGATCGACGAGTCGGCCGGCTTCGTGGAGGCGGCCAACGACCGAGGAATCCCCAACCTGCGCGCGCTGGTGGGCGATGTGCAGGCGGCATCTGACTTTCTCACGGGCGAGTCGCCCTTCGACCTGGCGTACGCCCGCTGGCTCCTGTGTTTCGTGCCGCGGCCGGAGGCGGTGGTGGCGCAGGCGGCGCGGCTCTTGCGCCCGGGCGGTCGGCTGGTGGTGCACGACTACTTCAACTACACCGCGATGACCTCGGCCCCCCCGCGCGAGGTGTGGACCGAGGTGGTACTGGCCACCGCGCGCTCGTGGAAGGCACGAGGCGGCGATCCCGATGTCTGTGGTCGACTGCCGGCCATGCTGTCGCGACAAGGATTCGAGGTGGAGCACGTCGATGTGCACCAGCGCTTCGGCTTCCCGGGCGACACGATGTTCCAGTGGGCGAGCACCTGGTGGCGGAACTACGCGCCGCGGCTCGCCGAGATGGGGGAGATCACGCCCAGCACGAGGGACCAGTTCCTCGATGCACTCGCGGAGATCGAGGTTTCTAGTGACCAGTTCATCGTGATGCCGCCCGTGTGGGAGTTTATCGCCCGGAAGCGATGAGTCTTGACCCGTCTAGAGCCAAGTCTTAACCCTTAATCTCCGGCACCTTTGCGGGTGGCAACTGACTCGCCGATCACCCCGAGGAGCACGTCGGTGGCACCCTCGTAGATGCGGAGCGGGCGCACAGCTCGGTAGAGCATCTCGACGACGGAGCCCTCCTCCACGCCGCTCCCGCCGTGAAGCTGGACGGCGGTGTCGATCACGCGTTGGGCGGCCTCGGTGGCCACCACCTTGCCGAAGGCCATGACGGGGCCCACGCGCGCGCCCTGGGCCTGGTCGCGAGTCCAGCAGGCATGGAGCGTCGCCAGCGCGGCTATGTCGAGGTCGTTCTTCATCTCGGCGAGGCGCAGGCGCACCACCGGGAGTTCAGCGAGCGGCGCGCCGAACTGCTCGCGGCCTCGCACGTGGGCGACCGTCTCGGCGAGCGCCCGGGCGGCGAGGCCCACGGCGGCGGCGCCGACGGAGGGGCGGCAACGCTCGAGCGTGCCGAAAGCCAGCGCGAAACCACGCGGCGACACCAGCGTGGCCGGGGTGTGGCTCAAGAGGAGCCGACCGATGCTGTGGCTCGCCACGCCTTGTGCCTCGGTCGCGGGGTGGTCGACGAAGAAGGCCGCGACGCCGGTCGGCGTGCGGGCGAAGACCACGGCACCGTCGCAGTCGGGGGCGTTGCTGATGAAGTGTTTGGTCCCGGTGAGGCGCCAGCCGTCGCCATCGGGCGTGGCGGTGGTAGCCACAGCGCGCACGTCGGAGCCGGCGCCTGGCTCGGTCAGTCCAAAGGCGAGCACCCGCTGGCCGGATCGAGCGGCGGCCACGACTTCGGGGAGCACGCCCGCGGTCTCCAGGGGCGTGCAGCCCAGCTCCTGGATGACGAAGGCGAGGTCGGTGAGCGGGTCGCGGTAAGCCAGCTGGCGCCTGGTAACGGCGAGCGAGCGAGTGTCACGACGTTCGAGCAGCCCGGACTGGCCCAGCGCCGCCACGCGCTCGCGGATACTGCCCGAGGCCACGAAGTCGCGCGCTCGCGTCTCTAGCGCCCCGTGCTCGGGCCCGAAGAAGTAGGGGAACTGCCCGGTGAACACTAGGGCTTCTTCGCCTTCCACGCCTCGTAGGCGGCGCGGAAGTCGGGGTGCACCATGCAGATGGCCTGGGCCTGGGCCTCCATCTCGAGCGCGGTGTCGAGCGACACGTCGAGCTCGCGATTGAGCGCTTCCTTCGTCATCCCGTTCGCGAAGGCCGGGCCCGCCGCGATGCGGGCCGCGATGGCGCGGGCCTCGGCGAGCAGCTGGTCTTCAGGCACCACTCGGTTGAACAGGCCGGCGCGGAGCGCGCTCTCCGCGTCGACCGTGTCGCCGAGCAGGAGCATCTCCGAGGCCCTGCCGAGGCCGACGATGCGCGGCAAGAGGTGCGCCGCGCCCATGTCGGCACCGCAGAGCCCCACCTTGTTGAACAGGAAGGCCACGCGACCCCGGGGCGACGCCACCCGCAGGTCGCTTGCCATGGCGATGATGGCGCCGGCACCGGCGGCCACGCCGTTGACGGCGGCAATGATCGGGGCCTTGCAGTTGCGCATCGCGCGGACGAGGTCGACGGTCATGCGCGTGAAGGCGAGTAGACCCTCCATGTCGCGACCGAAGAGCTGCCCGATGATGTCTTCCACGTCGCCGCCGGAGCAGAAGGCGCGTCCCTCGCCGGTCACCACGATGGCGCGAACGCTCGCCGGTGGACTGCGGAACCAGCCCACCAGCGCCGCGTACTCATCGAAAGTGAGCGCGTTGAGACGATCAGGGCGGCTGAGCCACAGCGTGGCCACGCCGTTGTCGACTTCGACCCTCATCGGATCGCCGTGGCCTCGATCTCGACCATCGCGCCCTCCTCGAGCAAGTCGGCCACCTGCACCAGCGTCATCGCCGGGTAGTGGCGTCCCATGAACTCTCGCCACGCGGCGCCCACGGCCTTGAGATTCTGGCTGTAGGCGTTCTTGTCGGTCACGTAGACTGTGACTCTTCCCACCCGCTCCGGCGCGAAGCGTTCGGCGTCCAGGACCGCGCGCACGTTTTTCAAGGCCTGCCGGAATTGGACGGCGAAGTCGCCCGGGCCGACCAGCTTTTGCTGCTCGTCCCACGACACCTGGCCGGCCACGAAGAGCACGTCACCCAGCCGGTAGCCGTTGCTGTAGCCTCGAGGCTTCGCCCAGCCCTCGGGCTGCACGGGGCCGTCCTCGCCGAGGATCCCGCCGAGGGTGTACGGCATCCTAGCTGTTGAGCTCGCCGCCGCAGATCGACAGCGCCTGCCCGTTGACGCCGCGGGCCTCCTCGCTGGCGAGGTACACGCACATCGCCGCGATCTCCTCGGCGCCGAGGAAACGGTGCTGGGGATTGCGGTCTTCCAGCTCGCGACGCACCTCGTCGCTGTCGCGACCGGTCTTGTCGACGATGTTCTGGATGGCGTGATCGAGGAGTGGCGACTCCACGTAGCCGGGGCAGATCGCGTTGATGGTGACGCCCTTCTCGGCGTACTCGGCGGCGAGCGCGCGGGTGAGACCGACCAGGCCATGCTTGCTGGCGCAGTAGGCCGCCAGGTAGGGGTAGCCCTTCAGGCCGGCCACGCTCGCCACGTTGATGATGCGCCCGTTGCCGCGGCTCGCCATGCCCGGGAGCACCTTGAGCGAGCAGAGGAAAGCACCGGTGAGGTTGACCTTGAGGTGCTCGTCCCACACGCGCACGTCGGTCTTCAAGACCGGCGAGGACCGCGCCACGCCGGCGTTGTTGACCAGCACGTCGACCGGGCCGGCCGCCATGAACGCCGCTTCCACGCTCGCGGGCTCGCCGACATCGCAGCGAACGCCATAGCCGCCGACCTCGTCGGCCACTTTCTCGACTTCTTCTCGCGTGCGAGCGAGGACGGTGATGCGATCGCCGAGGGCGGCGAAACGGCGGGCGATCTCCGCGCCGATTCCACGGCCTCCACCAGTGATGACAACGTGACGACGCTTGGGCATGGGGCTGCTCCGGCCGGCCCCTTTATCCCATTGAGGGGGGTTCGTCGATGGCGTCGAGGAAGGGGCGGATCGCCGCGGCGAGTTGGGCGGGCGTATCGAGATGGACCATGTGGGTGGCCCCGGGGACGGTCACCCGGCGGATGTTGGCGACGAGCGACTCGAGGTGGGCCACGTCGGCGGCGGCGAAGGGGCTGTGCTCGGGGTGCACCGCGAGCACGGGGCAGCGGATCCGTCGTAAGAACTGCGCGTGATTGTCGTGCCGGTAGGGGATGGGTCCGCGAATCCGATGTCGCGCGTCCCAGGTCCACGTGAAACCATCCACGACCGGTCGCAGGATGCGGCCGGCCAGCTCGGTTGCCCAGGCCTCGTCGAGGGCAGGGTTGCTGTGCCGGAGCCGGGCGGCGGCGGCCTCGAGCGAGGGGAAGACCTTGTTCGCCGGCGGGCGCGCCATCTCGTCGAGGAACTGCGTCATGCGCTCGGCCGAGTGGGTGGACGAGTCGAAGAGGCCGAGGCCGTCGACCGTGACCAGCGCCACGACCTTCTCGGGACGCACCCCGGCGTACATCGAGGCGATGGTGCCGCCCATACTGTGTCCCACGAGTTTGGCCGGGCCGAGCTCTGCGAGGAGCGCGTCGAGATCGGCGAGGTAGTCGGGGAAACTGTACGACTCGCCGGGGCCGCAGTGGGGCGACAGGCCGTGCCCCCGGTGGTCGATGGCCACGATCCAGCCCGAGAGCCCGGGCGCCACGCGCGACCAGGCGCCGGCGTGGTCGAGGTAACCGTGGAGCAGCACCGTCGGGATGCCCCCGCGCTCGCCCCACTCCAGGGCGGCGTAGGGGCGGCCGTGGAGGTGGTAGGTGGCGGCGCGCATGACCGACGCTAACCCTGGGCACGCCGGTGATCGGCATAGGACACGACATGCAACGACGGGCGTTCCTTCTTGCCGGGCTCGTGGCCCCCGCCGCGCTGGTGCCGGAACCCGCGGCGGCGGGCGGTGGTGTCGTCGACTTGCCCGTGCTGGAGGCACGCGTGGCCCTGCTTCGGGAGCGGATGAGCATCGCCGGGCAGCGAACGCTCGGCCGCTACCGGCGTCGCCTGCCCGTGGGGGTGAGCATGCCCACCGAGGTGGAAGAGGTCGTGCGGGCCGGTTTCGCCGCGTTCTCGGTCGTGCCTTCGCTGCGTCGGTTGAGCCCGGCCGAGCAGGCCACCGGCGCGGTGCAGTCCCTTCTGCTCGAAGTCGTCGACGCGGTCGGGGCGTACGTGCTCGGCGCGCATGCGTCGCTGGGTGAGCTGCTTCGCGAGCCCACCGGGTCGGGGAGGGCGGAGATTCACGCCGCGCTGTGGAGCCTGTGCGATCAGGACACCGACGAGGAGTTTGGGCGCAGCGCCTTCATGAGCCTGCGGCAGGGGCGGCGCGTCCTTGCCGAGGAGCTCGACACGTCGGGACCGGAAACCCTGCTGGTCGCGGTTTTCGAGTCGCTCGACGCGCTCCACGCGGAGGCGTCTTTGCGCATGGGGCAGGCGGCCGGCTCATCGCAACCTAGAGCTGTGGGTGTGCGGGCACCGCCGCTCCCCGGGGTCCGTCGCGGGCTGGTCCGATTCGCCGGCATGCTTTTGCTTGGGGTCGCCGCCCTCGGTGCGGTCGGTGTGATCTTCGGCGGCGCCGTCTTCCTGGGCGGCAGCAGCTTCGCCCCGATGGGACTCCTGGTGGCGGTCATCGGAGGCCTGCTCATGGTCTCCGGCTACCTCCTTGGCACGGCGTTCTTGCGCCTCTCTCGCAACACGGCGCCCTGGACGTCGGCAGACGGGCGGTTCACGCGGGTGGTGGTCCTTCCAGAAGGGAGCTGGCTCGACACGACGGTGGTTCTGGGCGAAACGCCGCGACACGTCGAGGTGAGCGGGTGGCTGCGCCTTCACGAACGCCGGGCCCGCGTTGAGGCAGAGGGGCTCATCGGCATGATGGCCGGCGGCGACGCCCCCGACCCCCTGCTTCCTGCAGGTGCCCTCCTCGCCCGGGTCGGCAACTGGGTGGGTGCCGTCGTGGGCACGGCAGATCACCTGGGGGCAGCGCCGCGCTCAGGACCGCTCGCCCTCACGGTCAACCTGCCCACGCACGAGTCGAGGAGCACTCGCGGCGAGTTCTACGTCACCATCACCGCCCAGTCGGTCTGAGCAACGGCTCGTTCAGAGCACATCGCCTCGCAGGAAGCGTCGCCGACCGAGCGCGAGGGCGAGGAGGCCCACCAGGAAGGGCCAGCCGAGTCCCCAGGCCGTCGTGAGCGGCGCGCCAAGGGTGACCACCGCCCAGGTGCCGACCGGGCCGAGGGCGCCCATCTCGGGGTCGATGCTGGCGAGGATACCCACGCGGCCGGCCTGCATGGGGTTGACGCTCGCCGTGGCAAAGACGGCGAAGGGAGACAGGTCCCAGCGCAACAAGAGCCCCAGCACGATGAAATCGACGAGCAGCGCGCAGGCGGCCCAGACCACCAGTGCCCGCACCAGCGCGCTCTCGGAGGAACGACTGTAGGCGCCGATCATCATCCCGAGGGCAGCGAAGCAGAAGGCCTGCCCCGAGAGCAGCGCCAGCAGCGAGACCCAGAGTTGCGGCTCTACGGCCCGCCCCGTGACGAGCGCCACCCCGCCGAGGCTGAGCGTCGCGATCACCGCCGGGCCCGCCACGGCCAGGAGCCGCGGCCACCAGAGCGCGCGGAAGGCCGCCGAGCGATCGACGGGGAGCGTCATGTACCATTCGAGCACACCACTGTCGCGAGCGGATGGCACCGCCTGGGCGGTCGCCAGCAAGGCGAGGAGCGGCACGAACAGGAGCGAAGCCTGCACGACGCCGGCCATCACCCGGCCGTAGCCCGTGAAGCCGAGCACGTCGGACTCGCGGGTGGCGAGCACGTAGAAGAAGCCGACCATGGCGGCGGCGAGCAGCACGGAGGCCACGAACCAGCGCTGCCGCAGCACGGCGTGACCCTCGAGCCGAGACAGGGGGGCGAGAAGCGCGCTCACCGGGCACCCCCCCCCAGCGCCACGCCGCTCGCCTCGCCCACGCCGAGCGCCCCGGACGTGCCGACGGGCACCGCGAGCAGGCCACTGCCCATGGGGGTGGTGCCGTCTTGCAGAAAGGCCACGGCGTCCTCGCGCACCCAGGTGGTCTCGGTGTGGAACCACATCTGGGCGATGGAGGGATGGGTGTCGACGATGAACTGGAAGAGGCATCCGGGATCGTCGAAGACCTTGTCCTGTCCCTCGCGGGGGCGGATGACCGCCGCGTGGCGAGCTTCGCTCACCAGCATGCCGCAGTGGTCACAGGCCACGTGATCGAAGGCCACGTCGGGGGGCGCGTTCGGATCGTTGGCGCAGGCCAGGAGGAAGAGGATCATCCGCGCCTCCGGAAGGGAATGGTGTTCTCGGCGAGGCCTGCTTCGGTGCGGAGAGTGGGACTGTCGAGGAAGACTTCGAGCTTGTCGTCGAACTTCACGCGGCCGTCGGCGAGGACAATCACCCGGTCGACCAGCGCCTGGAGCTCATCGAGGCGATGCGAGGACAACACCACCGTGGGCTCGGGGTCGCGCGTGGCCAGTCGCGACAGGAAGACGCCCCGGGCGACGGGGTCGAGGTTGGCGGTGGGCTCGTCGAAGAAGAGGATTCGCGCGGTGGAGGCGAGCGCCATCGCGGCGAGGAGCTTCTGTTGCATGCCGCCGGAGAGCGAGCGGAAGGGCACCGCGTCGAGGTCGTCGACGGGCAGGCCAAAGGCCATCGCCTCCGCACGAAGCGAGGCCACCGGCACCTCGCGGAGCTGCGACCAGGCGCGGGTGAGCTCGCCGACCGGGGCCGACAACGACGGCGCCCTCTGGGGCACGTAGGCCACGTTGACCATGCTCGCGCGGTGGTCGGTCCAAGGGTCATGCCCCCCCACGCGCACGCGCCCGCTGGCGGCTACGAGCCCCAACGTCGCGCGCATGAGCGTGGTCTTGCCGCTGCCGTTGGGCCCGACCAGCGCCACGCGCTCACCCGGGCGGATCTTGAGCGACACGCCGTCGAGCGCGGCGCGACTTCCATAGCGTTTGCAGACGCCGTCGAGCTCGATCATGTGCGTCCCATCCGGGGCTCGGGGTCGGAGAACAGGGGGCGCGGCGCCAGCATCGGGAAAGCCGTCCCGAGGAAATCGAGCAGCATGGCGGCCGGCGAGCCCGCGAAGAAGGTGGCCACGGGCCGTTTCTGGACGAGGCCACGCGAGGCGAGGGCGGGCGCGTAGGGCAGGTCGCCCACGTCGTCGCCGTCGAGGTCGTAGCCCTCGTACTCGCTCCAGCGATTCTGCCGGAAGCGCGCGAGGGTCGCGTCGCCGCCACCGTCGACGACCACGGGCGCGCCGTTCTCGTAGAGGTCGTTGTCGCCGATGTCGATGCCGGGCTTCACCTGGTGGAAGCGGATGCCGGCGTGGTTGTAGGCGAGCAGGTTGCCCTGGATGCTCGCCTGGCCGTCGATCCGATGGGGGCAGGCGTCGAGGTAGAAGCCGGTGGTGTTGCCGAGCACGCGGTTGTCTTGCATGGTCACGCGGTCGGACTCCTTGCAGCCAAAGCCCATGCCGGCCGCACCGTTGGCCCCGGCCAACACATTGTGGCGCAGGTAGATGTCGGTGCTGTACATCACGAAGGCGCCAACCACGTTGTCGACGAAGTGATTGTTGACCACGCGATTGTCGTCGGCATGCATGAAGTGCACGCCGTAGCGCGCGTTCTCCACGCGATTGTCGACGAAGAGGTTGTGACCGGAGTACCACACCACCATGTCGCGCACGTGGTCGAGGTG
Source organism: Pseudomonadota bacterium (assembly GCA_005778355.1). Lineage (GTDB taxonomy): Bacteria > Myxococcota_A > UBA796 > UBA796 > SXON01 > SXON01. Next base: position 72,345 of record SXON01000213.1, read on the forward strand.
GTTGCCACGGATGGTGTTGCGGTAGGACTCCCAGAGCCGAATGCCGTCGCCACGTGCGCCCATGGGACCATCCAAGGGCCCCTGCACTTTGCTGTTCTCGATCACCGCGTCGTTGGCCTCGCGCAGGTCGATGCCGATGAGCACGTCGTGCACCGAGAGCCCAGAGAGCCGAGCGCGGTCGCCCACCACCAGGATGCCGGCGTCGCCCTCGTGGGCATCGCGACCTCCGCCTTCCACCTCGAGCCCCCGCACCGACACGTCGTCGGCGAGCACCAGCAGCACCGTTCCCCGGCCGGGCCCGGTGATCACCGCGCCCTCGGCCTGCACGCTCAGCGGCCGGTCGATCCGCAGGGGTCCGGCGTAGCGGCCGGGGTCGAGCGTGAGCGTGGAGCCCGGGGTGAGGCGATCGACAATGGGTTGGAGCGCGTCACCCGGGCGCGCGGAAACGTGCGTGGGCGCGCCCATCGGTAGGTTGACCGATGCGATTTCGACCGAGCCCACCTCCGGCGCTGCCATGTCCTGGGCGAGGGCCCAGGACACACACAGGGGGATCACTTCGGAATCCGCACAAGGGCATGGGAGCAGGTGGCGCCGCAGTTCCCGGCGGTGGGGCATACACCGCAGACCTTCCAGCGGTTGTACATGGCGCCGGCCACCAGGGCCACGCCCGCGACCGCGAGCCAGAAGCCGAGGTCGGGATGGGCGATCGTGCGGAACTGGCCCACCTTGCCATCGCCGAAGAGCACGGGCGTGAAGGGGGGGATGTCGATGGCGGCCTTCGGGTCGAGGTCGTGCCCGAAGCGGTACATCCAGTACTGGGTGTCGAGGATGAAGCCCAGGGGGAAACCCACGGCGAACCAGGCGCCGAGGGTGGTGAACTTCTTCCCGGCGAACAACATCGCGGTGACAACGGCCACGCCGAGGCCGCCGATCAGCCAGTGCGCGAACTCGCGCTCGAGCTTGGCGGCGTCGTCGATGTGCCCCATCCCGATGTAGTGGTTGATCGTGTTGATCTCGGCCACGTCGCCAGCCACGCCCGTGAGGTTGATGATCAGCTCCAGCCCCTTTGGGTACTGGGGGGCGAAGAGCTGGAAAGTCCACCAGGGGAAGAAGTACGACGCGCCGAAGGCCAGCACGCCGAGCAGCGACAAGCCCACCACCCAGCCGCGGCGAGCGCGCGACCAGTGAGGACGGACGATGGTGTGCTCGGCGGACATGGCGCTAGCCTCCCTTGGACTTGATGAACGCGAGCAACTTGGGAAGCTCCTCGTCGGTGACGTTCTGGTCTGGCATCGGCACCATCAGCTCGGCGAGGAGCTTCTTGGCCTGTGGGTCTTGCTTGACCATGAGGTCGGGCGCGAGGATCATGCGTCCCACCCAGGGCACGGTGCGCCGGGTGTAAAGGCCGTTGAGGTCGGGCCCCACCAGCTTGCTGCCAAACTGGTGGCAACCGCCGCAACCCTTGGCGGCGAAGACCTTCTCGCCCTCGGCGATCACGCCCGCGTCGGCGGGAATCTCCGCGATGCTCGGCACGGGGATCCCGGCTGGCCCGTCCGGCCCCACCGTTTCAGCGGCAGGGGCAGGCGCGGGCTTGGGCGCGGGCGTGGACGGGGCGGCAGGGGCGGCGGAGGTGCTGCCCGTTGCGTTGGATGCCGTCGGTTGGTCACCGCCGCCGCAGGCAACGAGACCGAGAGCGAGAAGGAGGAATCGCATGGTTGACTAGGCTCCCTTGGGCTTGACGAGGAAGTAGCCCATCATCTCGAGATGCAGGGCGGAACAGAACTCGGTGCAGTACATCGGGAAGACGCCGGAACGGTCCGCCTTGAAGGTGACTTCCTCGTATCGGCCCGGCTCCATCGACACGTTGACGTTGTACATGTCGATCGCGAAGCCGTGCGTCTGGTCGTAGGCCTGCTCTAGAGACGTCATGTGCAGGGTGACGGTGTCGCCCTCGTTCACCTCGATGTAGTCAGGCGTGAAGTGCGAGCGGATGACGCTCATGTACACGTCGACCTGCTTTCCGTTGCGCTCGATGCGCTCCTGTCCCGCCGCCACCGCGTTCGGCGACACCTCGTCGGTGTAGGGGTTGGTGCCCGCCGGGGTGTAGGCCTGGATGGTCTTGAGCTTGTCGGCCTTGATCATCTGCGAGTAGTGCGGCTCGCCGAGGGGGATGGGAAGGTCGTAGACGATCTCCATCTGGGGCCCGCTGACATCGATGAGTTGGAAGCTCTGCGGGAGCAAGGGGCCGACCGGCTGGTAGCGGTCCTGCGCCATCTTGTTCATCGCCACCACCCAGTGCCCGTCGGGCGACACGGTGTCGCCTTCCGCCGACATGATGTGGCCAATGTTGTATTGGACCGAGAGGGCTTCGGTGGGCTGCTCGAGGTTGCTCGGGTTCCACTTGACCACGGTGCTGTCGAGGAACACCGAGGTGTAGGCGTTGCCCTTGTTGTCGAACACCGTGTGCAAGGGGCCGAGGCCGATCTCCTTCTGCCCGCGGATCGACTTCTGGAAGTCGAGCACGTTGACACCGTACGCATCCTTGCCCGCGAAGTCGCCCTTGGCCACGAGATCCTTGATCTTCGACATCTCGAAGACGGTGGCGTGGGTGTCGAGCTTGCCGCCGACGACGATCGCCTTGCCATCGGGGGTGACGTCGGCGCCGTGCGGCGACTTGGGCTCTGGGGCGAGGACGAGCACGTTCTCGGCGGCCGCGGTCTCCAGGGGGATCACCCTCACGCCGTTGATGACCTTGGTCTTGCCCTCGGCCACGAGCTGCTCCGCCTTCTTCCAGTCGATGATGTGGAGGTAGTCCATGTCGTTCTGCGACGCGGCGCTCTCCAGGTAGGGCTTGTTCTGTCCCTCGGTGCCCGCGCCCATCTCGGTGTTCCAGGAGCCGATGAACACCCAGCCATAGCTGTCGAGCTTGCCGGCGTCGGCCAGGTCCTGCGCGTAGGGCGGCAGTTCGACCGCGAAGCTCTGGCTCTCGTCGAGGCGACCCTTTTCACGGTCGAATTTCCAGAACATCGCCGCACCGCGGTACTTCTCCTTGTAGTTTGCGAGGGGCTCGAAGCCGCCGCCGAGAGGCGCCGCGTACTGCGATGTTTCGACGACATACTCGGTGTTCGGCGTGACGAAGGCGCCGCCGTGGTCGCTCATCACCAGCTTGTTGGTGACGATCTGCTTCGTCATGAAGTCCTTGAGATCGACCACGGCCACGCGCGCGTTGGCCTTGTCGTTGACGAAGATGAACTCGCCGTCGTAGTCGCCGTTGGTCTCGGAGAAGTTGGGGTGGTGAACGTCGCCCCAGGTGACCTCCTTGCCGCCCTGGCGACTGTCTTCGTAGAGCACCTTGTCGCCGAGGCCGCCGTAGCCGTAGCCTTGCCAGGACTCGGGGCCGAAGACCGCGACGTACTTGAGGATGCGCATCGACGGGACGCCGATGGCGATGAGATTGCCGCCGTGGCCGCCCGAGGCCATGATCACGTACTCGTCGAGCTTGCCGCTCGGCGTGTAGGTCTTGGCGGCGGCGATGACGTCGGCCTCGGACAGGCCGCGCTCGGTCATGATCGAGGCGAGGTTCCCGCCGGTACCGGCGGCGGGCTGGGGGCTTTCCTTGGGGGCTGGCGTGCACGACGCGAGAAAGACCAGCCAGGGGGCGAGAGACATGTGGGCTCCGGTAGGGGGTCGGGCCTACTGCAACGACCGTGCCAACGGGGAGAGGCCACGCTGAGGAGCGCGATGGAGGGCTGTCTTTTGGTGTGTCACCCGCCACAGGGCCGGCGCGGCCGACGGTCACGCTGTGTGGAATTACACACCACCCCAGGGGCGAGTTGGCCCGCCCCTGGGACGCGATCGAGGGCGCGGGCTACGGGTCGCGATGCCCGACCTCGTCCGTTTCACCGAGTGCATGACGGGGCGGCTCTCCGCCCGTGTGTCAGAGGCACACGCCTCGGCGGAATCCGGCGGAAGCCCAAGCTACTTCGTGCTCACGGTAGTGACGCCCGACGTCGACGCGATGGTGGCCGATCCTCGCCACCGCAACCGCGCCTACGGGTGTGTCGTGGCCCCCGCATTGGACCCGCTGCCCCTGGTCGTGGAGCACGGTTTCTTCGACCTCTTCGTCGAGGCGCCGGGCGCTGATCGCGCCTTCCACATGCACTACCAGCTCCGGCTGAGGGCCGACGACGGCCGGCGCTACTTCCTGCGGGGCGTGAAGGAGGTGTCGAGGCGGTGGTGGATTCCCACCATGCCGGTCGACACCACCACCCTCTTCACGGATGTTTTCACGGGCGAGAACGACCAGGGCGAGCCGGTGCTGAGAGGGGTGCTGCGCATGGGCCCAGCCGCAGTGACCATGCAGGGCCTCAGCTTCCGCGGGGCGGGTGCGTGGCTGGGACTGCGCGGGATCGCACGGTTCATGGGCTATTACATGCGACGGGTCTGGAGCGCCTACACGGCGCCTCGCCGCGCACCCCAGCTCTGGCCCGGCTAGTCGAGACAGTCCTCGCTGCCCGGGGGGCGGGTGCGGCGGAGCACCAGGCAGCTGCCGAAGCAGGCCGAGGCGCGGTCCTGTGGCGACCATGCGAGCGGGGGGAATCCGCCCTGGGTCTGGAACGTGGCCTCGCAGTCCGGCTTGCGGTCGAGGCAGTAGGCCTCGCAGGTGCCCGGACTGGCGACGCCGGTCGACGGCGCAGGCGGCCGGTGGGACAGGGCGAAGGCGGCGAGGCCGAGGGCCGCGCCGAGCACCACCCAGGGGAGCCAGCGACGGACGCTGGTGAGTACACCCACGAGCCTACTCCTTGATGACCTTGCAGTTGCCGAAGGACTTGGAGCAGCGAAGCTGCGTGGTCTTGCCCGACACTACCTGCACGCGCAGGCTCACGGGGGTGCCCTCGCCGAAGCTCACCTCGGCGGTGTAGTCGCCAGCGGGCAGCTCGCCCGGTTCGAAACTTCCTGTCGCGCCGGTGAGCTTGGCCGACACGGCGTCGCCACCGAGGGCAACGCGTCCCGGGCCGCTCGGCGGGGCCGCCGCCTCGGGGGCGGGCGTCGGCGGGGACGACGGGCTCACCGCCGGTGAAGTCGTCGGGGTAGCCTCCTTCCCCGACGCGGCCGTCGGCTTGCTACTCTCCGCCTTCGTCGCGGTGAGTTTGCTGTCGGCAGGTGCGCTCGTCGGCGCGGGCGTGGTCGTGGCGGCGGTGGCGGCGGGTGGCGGGGTTGCCGGTGTCGCGACTGCGGTCGGAGAGGCTGCTGTCGGCACGACGCTCGGCGTGGTGACCGCCGGTGCGGTGACCGCCGGCGGGGGAACGGCCGGCGTCGGGGTGGCGGCCACGGCGGTGTTCGCTTCCTTGCCCTCGCCCCCGCCCGCCGAGAAGCCAATGATCACGGCCGGGATGACGATCGCGGCGGCAAGCCCGCCCGCGAGGAGCAGCGCGGCGGGCGCGGCCACCCACGCGGGCAGTCCGCCGCCGCTCTGCTTGGTGCGTGTACCGGTGGACACCGGGTGGGAGCCGCTTCTCTCCACGAGAATTGTCCCCGTGCGCTCGGCGGCCGCGGTGGCGCGACGTTCTTCCTGGACCCGCAGCGCACCAGGCACCACGTTCTCCGCCCACTCGTCGAGCGACTCCCCCGGCAAGGCGGCGCGGATGGTGGCGCAGAGCCGGGCCGTCTCGCGAGACGTGGGCCGGTCACCGGGCTTCTTCGCCAGCATGGAGGCGACGAGATCATGCAGCGGCTGGCTCACCTCGGCGAGCCAGTTCCATTGGGCCTTCAGGCGTTCCCCGGGGGGCTGTCGGTCGGCGTCCATCGCCGTCTTCCCAGGTTTCACCCCGGTCAGCATCTCGAAGAGCGTCACGCCCAGGGCGTAGATGTCGCCGGCGTGCGAGTCCTCGCCGTAGAAACGCTCAGGTGCCATGTAGGGCACCGTGCCGAAAGCGGCCTCGCGCGTGGCCTCCTCGCGGGCGGTGAGCTCGGCCCGGGCCACGCCGAAGTCGAGGATCTTCACTTCGCCCTGTGCGGTGACGCGGAGGTTGGAGGGTTTGATGTCGCGGTGAATCAGCTTCAGTGGCTTGCCGTCGGGACCCGCCTGGTGGGCCGCCGCGTGGAGCGCGCTCGCGACCTCCTCGGTGATGGCCAGCGCCGCCACGGGCGGCACCGGACGAAGGGAAAGGAGCTCGGTGAGGTCGCAGCCCTCGACGTACTCCATGACGATCGCCCAGGTGCCATCGAGCTCCACGAGGTCGTCGACCCGCACGATCGCCCGGTGACGGATCGCAGCCAGCATCCGCGCCTCGTCGCGCAGGCGCCCGACGAGTCCGGGCTCGAGGGCCTTCTCTGGTCGCAGGAGCTTCACTGCGACGCGCCGCTCCAGGCCGGTGCCCACGGTCTCGGCCAGGTACACCGCGCCGAACGCGCCCCGCCCGAGCTGGGCCTGGACGCGGTAGCTCCGCGCCCCTTTCACCACGTGACCACCAGCGTGGTGGCCAGGCCGCCCGCGAGCACGGTCGTCCCGATCCAACCCCACGTGAGTCCGTTGGCCTGGCTGCGGAAGACCTCGGCCTGCGGTTCAGGCACCCCTGGATCGAGCGCGTTCTGCTCGGCGGTGGCCGCGAAGGCGTAGAGGGCCCCCGTGGCGGCGAGCCCGAGGCCGGTGCCGGCCAGGAGGGCCACGTGGCGCGCGGTCCGGTTCTCGCGGTCGATCTGGGCCTGCGTCTCGCTCGCTGGCTTTGAGCTGGCGGAAGGCTTCAGCTTGGGAGGCTTCTCGGTAATCGCCTTGGCCACGGATCGCGGACCGCGCGGCGCCGTCGATGCCTTTGCCGCCACGGGCGCGGCGACCTCCCCAGTGGCGCTCTCCCAGTCGACGAGTGCATCGCCGGGCCAGTAATAGCGCGTTTCTTTCACGACGCCCTGATTGTCGAGGTGCTGGAGGGTGGCGGACACGTCGGCTGCAACACGCGGGGCGAAGGCGCCATTCACCTCGATCCAGCCGTCGGCGAAGGCGGCGAGAACCGGGCCCTCGCCATGGGGCGCGCCTACGAGGGAGGCCCGCAGCTGGTCGAGCTTGTGCCCCGAGGGGGCGAGCTCCTCGGGGAAGCGCACCTCCGGGTCGATCGCGAGCATGCCGGCCACCGCGTACTTCATCCGCGCCTCGTCGCCGTCGAGGAAGGCGCCGAGGGCCATCAGGCGGTGCAAGCGCACGACGTCGAGCGCGGACAGGGGGTCGTGTACGCAACCGAGTCGCGACTCGGCCTCGCGCCGGGCCGACACGAAGTTCTCCGCGTCCTGGCTTGCGAAGGCTTGCTCCGCGATGCTCGCGGCGTCCATCACCTCGTCGGAACCGAAGCTTCGCGAGCAGCTGTCGAGCGGCGCGGCCGAGGCCATGGCGATGATCGCGAGCACGTGCCAGCTTATCATGTGGCTCCCGCGTGCAATGGAGGCGACGCCATGCTTCTCTCCCTCCTCTTCGGCTGCTCGCCCTTCGAGGGTACCTGGGTTTTCTATCTGGACGCCGAGCCGACGGTGAGCGGCGACTGCGCCGAGGAAGACGACGACGACAGCACCTACGAGTCTAACCGCGGCACCCTGGTCGACATCTATGCTCTGGCCTCCAGCGGCTACGCGGTGGTGCTCGACGAGGTGCTCACCGGCGAGGCCGGGGGAGGCGCGCTGCATGCCGAGTGGCTCGAGGAGTACACCGAGGGGTCCACCACGCGCTCGAACTTCCTCACGCTCGATGCCACGCTGGAGGGCGGGGCGATGCTGGGGGAGGTGAGCTCAGGGTCCTGGCGCGAGTCGGACAACGGCAGCGATTACAGTTGCGAGAGCAGCTACGGCTTCACCGCTGACCGCATCACGTCGAGTCGCGACAGCTATGTGGGAGGGTCCGAATGACGGCGCTGTGGCTGCTCCTCGGCTGCGGCGGCAGCTACGACGGGAGCTGGCTGATGAGCTTCGTGTACAAGGGCGAGGAAGGCGGCGGTACCGGCCAACGCGAAGACCTGATGGTCAACATCTACACCACCGCCTCGGGCAAGACGGTGGCCGACTTCGCGGGCACGTTGATGACCGGGGCCATCGAGGCCGGCGCCATCGAGGTGTCGCTGGTGGAGAGCTACGCGTACAAGCGCGGGGACTGCACCTATGAGAACGAGCAAATTCTCAGCCTGAGCGGAGAGTTCTCCGGCACCGCCCAGGTCGCGGGCGACCTCCAGCTGAAGTACACCGGTCGCGACTGCGGCGAGACCGAAACCGACGTGTCGGGCTACACCATGACCGGCCTGCGGCTCGACGCCGACCCAGCGAGCCACGTGGGTAACTTCAATAACAACTGGTTCGACGATTACTATTACTACGAGGACTACGGCGACGACGAGGACTTCGGCGACTCGGGCTAGGGCCAATGCCGCTCTGATAGCTGAGTCATGATCGGCGGCATTGGCGCTAGCTCGGGAGCAGGGCGGCCGCGCGCGCGACCTCGACCCGGACCATCTTCTTGCGCCACGGGACCGCAGTGAGATGGGTGGCGAGCGGTTGAACAGCGGCGTGGGCCGCGTCGACCAGGTCGGCTGGCGTCCGAGCGGCGACGGCCAGGGGCCTCGGGCCCACGGCGGAGATCACGGCCCGGTAGCCCTCGTCGTCACGCGACACGGCGACGAGCAACTGACCGTAGTCGATGGCCGCGCGCAAGCGGAGTTTCCGGTGAACCACCGCGGGCGGAGCTGGGGGGAGCTCCACCGAGGCGATGATGTCTCCGCGCGCAAACAACGAGTCACGACCGTCGGCCTGATACATCGCTGATACATTCACGCTGCGCTCGCCTGTCGGTCCATGCACGCGCACTCGGGCACCGTAGAGCCACAACGCGGGCACCGTGTCGGCCGAGTGGGCGGCGTAGCAGCCCGTTCCCCGGGGGGCCACGTGGCAGATGGTGCCCTCGCACTTCAGGCAACCGCCGAGTGCCTTGCGCCAGCCTTCGGGCTGGTTGTAATACACGCAGCGTGTATCAAGGGCCAGGTTGCCACCCAGCGTGGCCATGCCCTGGATGGTGGGCGTGGCCACCGTGCGACAGGCTGCGGCGAGCGCAGGATACTCAGCGTTTACCCATGGTACATGTGATACCTCTCGGAGGCTCAAGCCCGCGCCAATGGTGCCGCGGGAAAGCTGTCGAAGCTCCGTTAGGCGTCGTGTCGAAACCAGGACGCTCGGCTGGAAAAGGCCGTGCTTCAGCGAGGGAAGCAGATCGGTACCGCCTGCGAGTAGTTTCGCGCCGGGTTCGGCGACGAGACGCATGGCCGCGTCGAGCGTTGCGGGTGCCTCATAGTCTAGGCGAGGGAAGGGCAGCATCAGGCCCTCCCCCGCTGCTTTCGTTCCAGCGCCTTCAGCACACGCTCAGGCGTGAATGGCGGTTGCTCCATCCATAAGCCTGTCGCATCGTGGATCGCGTTGGCGATGGCAGGTGCCGTCGAGAGCTGCGGTCCCTCCCCGGCCTCCTTGGCGCCGAGCGGCCCCTCAGGGTCGTTGGACTCCACCGGGAAGACGACGATCTCGGGGCACTCGTGCACCGTGGGAATCTTGTATTCGAGCAGGCTCGGTGCGCGCACGCGGCCTTGCTGGTAGCTCTGTTCCTCGCTCATCGCTTCGCCCACGCCCATGTACACGCAGCCCTCGATCTGTCCCTCGACGATCGCCAGGTTGAGCACCTTCCCGCAGTCGTGCGCCACCCAGACTTTGTCGACGGTCACGACCCCCGTCTCGGGATCGACGGTCACCTCGGCCACCTGGGCGGTGAAGCTGTACGCCGGGCTCGGACCGACAGACTGCCTCCGGAAACGGCTGCCGATCTTGGGCGGCGTGTAGCCACCCCCCTGGATGAGGGGTCCAAACTTCTCCTCCGCCAGCCACACCGCGTCGACCCATGACACACGCGATGTATCAGTGCCCACGCCGTCAGGGCCGAAATCGATGCTCGAGGTCTCAGTGGCAAACTTTGTCGCTACGGCCGCGGCGATCTTGTCGCGGAGCGGCCGCACGGCCGCCAGGCAGGCATTGCCCGCCATGAAGGTGACCCGGCTCGAGTAGCTGCCGAGGTCGACGGGCGTGAGCGAGGTGTCAGCCTCGATCACCCGCACGTCTTCCGGTCGCAGGCCAAGCTCGTTCGCCGCGAGGGCAGCGAGCATGTGGTTGCTGCCCTGGCCGATATCGGCGGTGCCCGAGAACAGCGTGACCTCGCCGCTGCGATCAATCTTGATCTGCACCGCGCTGTGCGGCATCTCGTTCTGGTACACCGGATGCAGCGCGCCGCACATGTACGCGCTGGCGGCGAGGCCCAGTCCCCGGTTGGGGCCGAGTTTCCCGTGCCGGGTGCGGAACCCGCTGGCCTCCACCACCCTCTCGATGCACTCCTTGATGCCGACGCTGGTGATGCGGAGCCCGTTGCAGGTCTCCGAGTTGGCCTCGATGAGGTTGCGCTGGCGGATCTCGACGGGGCTGAGCCCGAGCTTTGCGGCGGCCTTGTCGAGGTGCATCTCAAGGGCGAAGCGAGGCTGGATCGCACCGTGCCCTCGCTTGGGGCCGCAGGGGGGTTTGTTGGTGTAAAGTCGGTGCGATTCGAATCGATAATTCTCAAGCTTGTAAGGGAGTGTCATGAACACGCCCAGGTAGTAGCTGGTCACCACCCCGTAGCTGGCGTAGGCGCCGCCTTCGGCCCATGCCTTGAAGTCGATGGCGGTGATGGCGCCCTCGGCCGAGAACCCCATCTTGAGCCACATCCGCGTGGGATGACGCCCGCGGTGGGCGTAGAAGACCTCCTCACGCTCCAACACGATCCGCACGGGGCGACCCAGCTTCTTCGCAAGGTACGCCGCGCAGATATCGGTGCAGAATGGGTCGCACTTGCCGCCGTAGCCGGCACCGACGGCGGGCTTGATGAGACGGATGTCGGCGTCGCGCATGCCGAGCGCCTTCGCCACGTCGCGGTGCACGTAGTGGGGGTTCTGAGTGCTAGACCACAGGGTGAGCTTGCCGTCGGGCTCGAGGCGAGCCAGGGCGGCGTGTGACTCGAGCGGCACGTGCGTGGAGCCGGGGTACTCGTAGGTGGACTCGACTAAAAGGTGGGCACCCGCGAGGGCGTCGTCCACCTTGCCGTAGTCCTGGAAAACGCGGCGGAGCACGTTGGAGGGCTTCCGGGCCTCGTCGTGGATCACCGGCTTCGCCGGGTTGAGCGCGTCTTCGATCGTGAAGACCGGCTCTAGTGCCTCGTACTCCACTTCAACCGCGTTGCAGGCTCGGCGGGCGGTGTCTTCGTCGACGGCGGCGATACACACGATTGGCTCGCCGATGTATCGCACCTTGCCGAGGGCGAGCGCCGTTTCATCCTGTGCGACAGGAATCACCCCGTATCGCCTCGGGAGTTCTTCACCGATACACGCGCCGTACACTCCAGGAATCGCGAGCGCGGGCGCCAGGTTGATACTTTTGATACGCGCGTGGGCGTGCGGCGAGCGCAAGAACTTCGCGTGTGCCATCCGCGGCAGCTTCATGTCGGCGACGAATCGAGCCCGCCCGGTGATCTTCTCGCGGCCGTCGATCTTGGGCGCGTAGGCGCCAATCGGCCCCTTCACTTGAGCGCCTCGCGAGCGGCGGCGAGGATCTTCGTGTAGCCGGTGCAGCGACAGATGTTGCTGCCGAGGGCGGTCCTGAGTTCGTCCTCGCTGGGGTGCGGGCGCTCCGCCCGGAGGTGGGTGAGCGCCATCACGAAGCCCGGCGTGCAATAGCCACACTGGGCAGCCACGTGGCGGTCGAACGCGGCCTGGATGGGGCTGAGCTGGCCGTCGGGCGACACACCCTCGATGGTGGTGACCTCGTGGTCTTCCACGTCGGCGGCGAGTGTGATGCACGCAAGGCGCGGGAGACCATCGACCAGTACGGTGCAGGCACCGCAGTCGCCGACGTCGCAACCGTGCTTGCTACCCGTCAGGTCGAGGTCTTCTCGCAGGAATTCGAGCAGGCTACGAGAGGCGGGGACCAGCCGCCGGACGGGCTCGCCGTTCACGCGCAGGCTCAGGAGTAGCTCGGAGGGCATCGACCGGGCGATAACCGTCCGGGCGGTGCGGCGCGTGTAGGCCTATCCCTGTCGCGACAGGCGCGTTTCCACGGCGCGGTGTTCGGTGCCGTCGGGTGCAATGTTGGTGGCGCTCACGATGACGGTGTTCGCGTCGACGAGGCGGATGCTGGTGCGCCAGCCCCAGCGCTCGCCGCCACAGGCGTAGCTGCCGAGGAAAGCCAACGCGCCGTCCCCGGTGGGACCGCCGGGAGCGAACATGAGACCGGTACCGAGGTGGAAGCTGTCGACCCAGGCCATCGCGAAGTGCCCCTCGTTCTGGTCGAAGGTGAGGAGGAACTCGCCGGCATGGGGCTCGGTGGCGACGGTGCCTGTGTAGGCGGCCCGCACCACGCGGCCCCCGAGGATGGGCTGGATTTCCGCCTCGGTGTGGGTGGCGGGCGGATTTGAGGAGGGGTCGAGCCAAGTGACGGTGGGTCCCGACCACCGGCCAGCGAGGGCCAGGAGAGGGGCGTGGGCCTCGCCGGGGGCGAAGGCGGAGGTGGCGACGGCGGCGAGTTCGATGGACACGGGGGCTCCGGGTTGCTTGCCACAACGAGGTGGACCGGGCGATCCCCTCACGAGCAGGGCGTTGCTCTTGACTGACCAAGAGCTAGGTCTTAACCCTTAACCTCCGGCACCTTCTGGCGGGCGACGTGCTCGGCGAACGGGGTGGACTCGCTGAAGAAGAAGCCGCGACGATGAACGGTGGCGGCGAGCTTCTCAATGAATGCGGCCCGGCCGGCGGCGAAGGCATCGTCATCGACGAAGGCGTACTCGGCGCGCACGCCCTGTACGTAGGTGGCGTAGTCGTCGGCGAGGGAGGCGAAGACACCGAAGTCGGCGTCGAGAAAACGTCGGATCGACTTGCCGTGGGGGCCCGGTGCGATCTCGTCGAGGGGGTGGGCGGTCGCGAGGACCAGCAGCCGGGCGAGCGCCAGGTCGGCGGGCTTGACGCCCTTCTCCACCATTCCCGGCGTGGCGCGGTCGAGCCACTCGACGGACCGAACCTCGTTGTCGGCGCGCGTGGGGTCGTAGACAGCGTCGTGGAAGAAGGCCGCGAGTATGAAGGCCTCGGCCGGATGGTGGCCGGCGATGGCGTCGAGCACGGCGAGCAAGTGGCGCGGGCCGTGGTAGGCACGGTGGGGCTCGCACCAGGCCGAGATCAACTCGTCACGGAGGGTGTCGTGGCCCCAGGGGAAGCGCCATCGACAGCGCTGGATCACGTCGTCAAGTGAGGCCTCCGGCAGCCGCGCTTGTCGCCGTCGCTCGATGGCCCGGTTGGCGATGCCCTCGACCCAGGGCCGGTCTCCGGCGGGCAGCACGAGGAGCACGTCGGCGAGCCCGTAGTGCACCCACTCCCAGGTGAGCGCCGTGTAGGCAAGCATCCTCGGGCCGATTCGGGCGCGAATGTCCCGGGTCTCGGCCTCGTCGATGCCGTTCTCGGCCAGTCGTCGCAGTGTCTCCGACTTCTGGGGCGGATCGAACTCGGTGTCGAGGAACTCCTCGGCGAGCAACGACCACAGGTCGTCGCGACTCACCACGGGGATGCCGTGAAGTCGCCCGAAGTTCTCGAGGTCGCGCCGATGAGTGGCGTGCACAAGGCCGATCCGCCCGTCGATGGTCACCACCTCGGGCGGCCAACGGTCGAGTCGCAGCTCGCGGACCCGCGCGGGGAGTACCTCGCCGCCGAGGTGCGAGTCGCCCCCGAGGTGGCCGGGATGGATGGTGAGGAAGCTCAAGTCCTAGCGGCCGAAGAGCTTGGCCCAGAAGCCGGTCTTCTTTGGCGCCTGGTGCTCCACCGGCTTGCCGTCGCTCCGGGTGAGCCTCGCCAGGCCCACGACCTCGCCGTCGATCACCGCGAAGAGCGTCGTGCCGAGTCGCTCGTTCGGCGCCGCTTTGTCGTAGTCGTGGTTCACGATGTTCTGGAAGCCCCCGAGCACCTCGGGCTTCGCCACGCCGTTGTGCACCCAGAGCCGACCCTTGCAGGGGACGGCCGCTGCGAGCAGCTCGGCGCCAAGCCGGGCGTGAAGTCCGCGCATGAAGGCCCGGTCGAAGAGCTTCTCTGCCGCGTAGTAGTGTCCCGAGGCCACGACGGCCTTGAGCTCGTCGACGGCAATCTCGTCGACCTGCACTTCGACCTTGGTGAGGTTGAGCGCCGCCTCGACGCGGTACTGTGCCACCTCCTCGGCCTTCGCGTCGCCGGGCATCGACTTCACCGACGAAGGCAGGTCGACGACGATACCTAGGAGCGGCAACTTCGCTTCGAGAGCCTCGGTCGTGCCGAGGATGGGCACGTGCAGCGCCAGCTCCCGGCCCGGGAAATCATGTGGACGGAGCTGGTACATCACGTCGCCGTCGGGCGCCAGCTGGTCGGCCAGCATCGCGAGGAAGCGGCTGGGGAACTCCGTGTTGTCCTCGTTGAGGAAACGCTCGGTGCGCCCAAACACGTTGATGAGAGTGCCGCCCACCGCGAAACGGAACGGGATCATGCACTGGATCTCGTCGTCGGCCACGAGCCGGGCCGGGTATTGCCGCCGGATCGCCACCACCGTGGCCGAGCCGAGCGCGGCCACGGCCGCCCACACCTCTCCCTCGAGCTCCTTGTCGAGCCTGGCGACGATGGCGCGCTCGGCAACCTCGAGTTCTCCGTGTTCGGCGAGCACGCGCTCGCCGAGGCGCTCGATCGCGGCGTTGACCTCGGATTCCACCACGGTCGGGTCGGGCGACGCCGGGTGGCGTGTCTCTCCAGGGGTGACTTCCACGCTCGCACCCAGAGCGGCGAGGAGGCGCGCGAAACGCTCAGGGGGGCCCTGCATCGCCGCGTACCGCACGGCGGCGCAGCGGCCCGACCGTAGCGGGTTTCGGACCCGCGCCGCGGCGAAGAGCACGCTGGTTTCCCAGTCGGCCTCGATCTCGTCGGCCTCGCGGTGGTCGGTCTGCACGGCCACGTCCTGGCCATTGACCCTCACCACGAAGTCGATCTTGGCGAGCTCGTTGAACATGGACGCCTCGTCGCCCGGTGGTATCCCGGCGTCGGCGGCCGTTCAGGCGCCGAAGGTGACCGTCAGGGCGAGGACCTCTCCCGCCGTCGTGCCGACGTAGAGGGTCTTGCCGTCGGGGGCGACGCCCAGCGCGCAGACGCCTGGCAGCGGGAGCCGCAGGAGGCAGCGCCGGTGGACATCGTGGGCAACCAGGACGCCGTCCATGGCCACCAGCGAGTACGGGCCGAGGGGCGTCATGAAGCTGTCGAGTCGGAACCACTGGAGGCCGGTCCAGTCCCAGGGCTCCTCGGGTATGAACGCCCCCTGGGCGATGGCCTCCGGATTCGTGGGCGGTCCGGGCGGGCGCCACGCCTGGCGCCAGGTGCAGCGGTCGGTGGGGTGGCCGCTGTCGTCGGCGCTGATGAGCACGTGAGGATCACCCACCCTGAGGGCAACGAGCGGGGCATACACGGCGGTGTCGCCCAGCCGTTCGAGGGACGTGTCGTGTAGGGTCAGCCCGAGGACCGAGTGCGTGCTGCCTCGCGACAGGGCAATGACGTGCGGGGGGCGGTGGACGAGGGCCACGCAGCTCGTCGCGGTTTTCCCTCTCGCGGCCACGCCGTCGGCGCCAACCCGCGCGAGGGTGCCGTCGGTGCAGGCGACCAGGCAACCCCCCTCGACCCCCACGATCGCGTTCACACCCGCGCGCCCGAGCTTGGCGAGCGGGGTGGGCGGCCCGAGGAGGAGCGGCGCAGGGCCCGCCGGCCGTCCCGAGAACGCGGCGAAGGCGGCCACCCCTGCAGTACCGGCTTCGGCCCAGGCGGCCACCAGCGCGTTGTCGGCGCCGGTCCACATGGACACGCTCGCCTTGCGCTGGTCCGCCAACCAGTCGCCCCGGGCGGTCAGCGCCGCGATCCAGCCTTCCGTGTCGAGCCCGGGGCCGACGGCCGTCGTGGCCCGGCCGCTGCCCCGCGCCTCGACCTTGCCGGGGGGGAGCGTGCAGTTCGGCGCCTCGATCACGCCGGCCACGTCGGCATAGGCGGCCCACTCGGGCGTGCCTCCCAGCGTCACACCCTCGAGCGTGAGCCTCCCAGCGTCGAGCGCGAGAAGCGTCGCGAGGGGCGACTCCACGGATCCGCCCTTCGCGCGAAGGCTGGCGACCCCCTGGACCTCCAGGCCATTGCCCTCGCTGGCGCTCACCGTGGTTTCGCGGAGGTCGACGTTGGAGCGGTCGGCCGCGCTGACGCCGGCACCGGTTGAGCCGGTGATGGCGACGCCACGGACGCTGATGACGGCGTCGCGGTCGGCCCGCAGGCCGAGGCGGGCGCCCGTGATTGTCCCGCCCTTCACATGGAGTTTTCCGCTGTCCGCCGTCAACCCGGTGTCGTAGGCGCTCGCGTCGCAACGATCAAGGTGCAGCTCCCCCATTTCCGCGTGGTATGCCCTGCTGCCCGGGCCGACGCAGGCGCAGCGCCGCGCCTTGGCGCGCCCGGCGGCTGACGCCTTCACGCCCGTGGGGCAACCGTGGAAGGTGCAGTGTTCGACCTCCAAGTTCACGTGCTCGGCGCGAGGGTAGGCCGAGGTGCTGGCCCCGATACAACAGTTCTCGAAGCTGCACTTCGCGACGACGGCGCGCCCCGTTCCCCGCGCGTCGATGCCCGCGTGGACGTTGCTCTCGTGGGCGCCCCACTTGGCCGCTGGTTCCACGACGTAACCGTGGGCCGCGCCCACGAGGCGGCACTCGCGGATGAGGAGCTCGCCGCCGGGCTCCACCACCACGAGGCTGCCCCAGGACGCCGTGCCGTCCGGCCGGGCGGTCCTCCGGATCTCGAGGTTCTCGATCGTGACCTTGGCCCGCACGCGGATCAGGGCGTCGCGGATGTGTCCCTCGATGCAGGCCCCGGGGGTGCCTCGCAGGGTCGTGGGCTCCTCCAGCACCAGGGCGTCCGCCAGTGTTCGCGTGCCCTCGATTGTCGTTTCCACTCGGTTCCCCCGCGCCTTCAGTTGTCGTCCTCGTTCGCCCAGTCCGGTCGCTCGGCGTTGTCGACCTGCTTCCGCCAGGCCTCATCGTCGAGCTTGGTCCCGGCCACCACCTCGTAGTAGCTGTACACCGCGCCGTAGCCCGGGATGAGCAGGCCGCGGTCGCCCAGGAGCACTGTTATCGAGCGCGGCCGCCCCACGGCGGCGTGCCACTCTCTGGTGCCATCGAGGGGGTCGTTCCACGTGTGCACATCGACGATCTTCATCATCGGATCAGGGGCGGAGATCTCCATCTCCTTGCCTGCTGCAGTGGCCGACAGGAGCAAGAAGGGGTGCTCGGTGGTGCCGGCGAATGACCGGATGAACTGGTAGTCCTCATCGGAGAGGGGCTCGTCGCGCCCCTGGCGTTCGGCGAGCAGTCCGAGGCGTCGTGCGTCGGTCGCTGCGTCCGCGAGGACCTCGGGCACACGACCGGGCGTGGCCGCGTGTTTGTCGTGCTCGGCCAGGCGGTCGAGCAGCAAGGCGACCTGGGCCCAGGCTTCCGGCACGGGGTCGACAACGCCGCGCATCGGCTCGGTGGTGAGGTACTCGAAACCCTCCGGGCCACCACCGCCCATCTGCGCGGCCGAGGTCTCGTTGACCAGGACCGTCGTGTGACGGAAACTCGTCCAGCTGGCCAGCGCCGTTTCCCAGAGGCGGGCCCGCCAGCGCTCGGGATCGACGCCCTCGGGAGTCGTCTCGTCGTTGCCTAGCAGCTGGACGAGTCGGAGCCAGTTGTCGACGAAGCGTTCGCTCTGGATGGGGGCCCCGAAGCGGGCCTGGAGCTCGTCGTGGACGGGGTCGAGGTCGGGGTAACGGTCATAGGCTGCGCGGAGCTGTTCGCGGGCGGTGCGGCTGCCGAGGCCGGTGAGCAGGTCGAGGCCCGAGGGGAGGCCACGCTCGGGCACGGTGCAGGTGCCCGCGAGTTCGTCGTGCGCGGTCACCCGTTCGAGGATCTCGCTGTCGCGGCCCCAGGAGAGGGGGAAGATACGTTCTGGGCGCTTCGCGACTTTGCCCGAGGGGCAGTCCGCCCTCGCGTGGGGCGTCTTGTCCCAGGCGCCGAGGGCGCCGTCGTACCGGCTGCCGGAGAGGTAGGGCGACTGGGCGTCGATCCAGGCGCGCCATGCCGCGACGAGCCCGGGTTCGCCCCGGAGGGCGTCGCGTTCCTCGCGGCTGAGTTTCAGGCTATCGATGTATTTGAAGGCCCGGAAGTAGTTCGAGAGCGCCTCGCTTGTGGCGTAGGGTCCGCGAGGGTGAAAGTCGGCAAAGTCGACCGTGTCCCCGTGATCCTCACTGGCGAGGCTGCCCTCGGCGAGCGCGGCCTGGCCATCGGGGAAGGCGTAGTCGCCCTGGAGCATGCTCCGCGTGCCCATCGCCACGCGCGACACCCGGTCAATGCCGCGTTGCCGAGCGGCGGTCTCGAGCGCGTCGACCAGGGCGTGGAGGCGGGGAATCGCGACGTCGCGCTCGACCTGGAGGAAGACCCCCTGGAAGCCCGCGTGGAGCACCTCCAGCATGCCGTCGAGGGAGGCGAAGACGGGTCGACTGGTGTCGTCGTAGAGCCAGCCGTCGTACACCTCGTAGAGTTGTTCCCGTCGACTCGTGGACAGGTGCATACCCGCGCGGGCGAGCGCGGCCTCCTCGGCGGCCGATGCCATCACGGCCGTGAGGTGCCGCACCGGCGCCAGCGGGGCCTCGACGGCCACGGTGACTAGGCCTCCGGCCGTGGGGCCCACCAGGGTTCGACCATTCTCGGCGGTCGCCGGGGGGGCGAGGAACTGTGGGCCGGTCACCTCAAGTTCCTTGTCGTACGGATCGCGAAGGCGGACACCGGGCCGCTCAGCCGACCATCCCACGGCGTAGTAGCCGTTGGGGCTCCAGGTGTAGTGGCCGCTCACGACGTAGGTCGCGTCGTCTCCCCAGTTGAGATTCCCAGAGTCCCACGCGCGCTCGTGGATGCCGCCGTCGCCATCGCGCCAGAGGAGCGCGCCGGTGGCCGGGTGAAGCGACAGCGGCGTGGCGCTCTGGGCCGCGACCGGGACCGGGGGTTTCTGCCACTCGTCGGCCGGCTCGCGGATGTCGGCGTCGGTGAGCGGCCCGAGCTTGCCGTCGGGTGTCGTCACCTCGTAGGTGCGCGAACCGGAGCGGCGGGTGCTGAGGACCTGCGTCTTCTGTCCCTCGTACGCGCGGGCGTAGAAGACTCGCTCCTCGCCGTCGTAGCGCACGAAGGGGGCGATGAGGGAGGAGAGGGGGTGTTCACTCTCCGACACGACGCCCGTGCCGGCCCACGCGCCGCCAGACGCGCGCCCGCTCACGATGCTCCAGCCCGTGCCGTCGTGCACGATCGCGTAGGCGGTGTCGTCGAGGCGGGAGAGCGCGAACTCGCGGGCCCCGGGGAGCGAGAGGGGCGCGAGCGCCTGTCCGAAGTCCCAGGTCCAGGCCGCGTAGTCCAGGCCGGTGGTGGTGACCAGGACGGCAAAGCGACCCTGCGCGTCGAGGTCGAGATCGACGAGCTGGTGGCCGGTTGGCAACGGGACGCCGCGTCCCGCCGGGATTCGACCCAGGCCGTGGAGGGGCCAGCCCTCGCTGTCCGGCGGCGCGTCGGTGACCACCGGGTCGACCGGCTCGGGGACGACCGGCTGCGGGGGCGCGGGCGTCTCGGCGGGGGGCATGGTCTCGGGTTCGTCGGACAGGAGCCCACTGCAGGCGAGGAGTGACAAGAACGCGAACCCGCGGTTCATCGTGGCTCCAACTGTGGCGGCTTCGGCTGCGGGAGACAGGCGCTGGAGTTCGCGGCGCGGGATCGCGTGGCGGCGTCCGCGCGCGCCAAGATGGCCTCGCAGAGGCGAACCGAGGTGCTGTCCGGGCCGAATGCCGCGTCGCGGTTCCGGGCCTCCTCCAGAGCCAGCGCCCAGCCCGCTCGCTCGGCGACGCCGGTGACGAGCGAGCCCACGTAGAGCGGGAAGGCCACCGCGGGGAGGGCGAGCAAGAGCCGCAGGGCGCGCGGGCGGAGCACGTCGACGAGGGTGGTCACGAGGCTGCCAATTCGCGCGCCGCGCGTTCGCGGTGCGACAGCTCGGTCACCAGTGCGCGCTGGGCGCTGAGCTGCGCGTCGAGGGCCACGGTGTCGATCGCGTCGAGCGCGGCGATCACTTCCAGGACCGCTTGCACACGACGCGCGCGCTCGTCCTCCCGCGCCTCGAGCCACCGGGCGTGTGCCTCGGCGGCGGGATCGTCGCCGGGGCGCCGTGATCGGGCGTGGGCCTCCAGCTCGCGGTCGATCTGGGCGATCGTCGCGAGTAGCGCGAGGCTGGAGCGCGCCGCGTCGACGGCCGCGCGGGCGGAATCGGGATCGAGCTGCGTGAGCGCAGCCCGCAGCCGTCGAATGAGCGCGCGCCCGAGGCCAAGGGCGGAGGGGGGAGGGGCCAGGGCTCGGAATGCTCTCCACTCTGGCGCGAGGAGCATGGCCGCGGCCTGAGTGCGTGGCAGGCGGAAGGCCGCGGGCAGGAACCAGTGCGCGTTCTTGTGGATGAACCATCCTGCTGGCGGACCGGCCGCGAGCGTCGCGACGAGCCCCCACTGGCCCACCGCAAACCAGCCCAGCCAGCACGCAGCTGCCCAGGCCCCGAGGATCCCGCCGACCAGGAAGAGGCCGGGCGTCTCCGCGCGGTGAAGGAGGTCGAAGTTGGATCCGTCCCGCGAACGCACCTCGATGGTGTGCCCCGCGCTGACGAGCCGCACCTGTAGCGCGTGCGCGTACGCCGCGTCGACATCGGACACCAGCACGACGGGGGGCGAGGCCAGCGCGCGCTCGGGGTCGATCCCGGGGGCCGGGGTGGCACCGTGGCGAGCCAGCTCGCCAAGGACGGCGGCGGGCGCGCGGTCGGTTCGCGTGAGCACGACCATACTCCCACCAGGGCGCGCGGCCGGGCTCGCGCCGCAGGCAAGACAGTCGTCCAGCTGCTGGCTCGGTTCGCCGCAGGCGGCACAAGCGAAGGGGGGTGCGACGGGGCGGGGCGGTGGTGTCGCAAGCGCACGGAGCACGGCGGGCGCGGTGGCCGGGCGCGCATCGGGGTCGAGTCGCAAGAGGCTCGCGATGAGCTCCGCTTCGCCCGGGAATAGGTCGTCGCCGCACGGCACAGGACCGTCGCGCGTGGCCTTCTGGTGCAAGAGCTCGTACACGCTCGGGGCGACGAAGGGGAGCTGCCCGGTGGCGAGTTCATACCAGGTGACGCCGAGCCCGTAGAGATCCGCGCGGGCGTCGATCGGGCGACCGCTCACGGCCTCGGGGGCAAGGTAGTCGGGCGTGCCGAGCACCATCGAGCAGGTGGTGAGGTCGGAATAGGCGCCCACCCGCGCGAGGCCGAAGTCGAGGAGCTTCACGACCCCATCGCCGAGGCGCATGATGTTCCCCGGCTTGATGTCGCGGTGCACCACGCCGCGCGCGTGCGCGTAGGCGAGGGTCTCGAGGATCGCGGCGACGATCGCGCGCCGCTCGCCCGCAGGAGGCCGGGGGTGTGCCCGCAGGTAGCGGGCGAGGTCTTGCCCGGGGAGTCGTTCCATTGCGAAGAAGCAGCGGTCGCCGTCGTCGTGGAAGGAGTAGATGCGAACGAAGCCAGGGTGGTCGCCGAGCGACTGCGCCACGCCGAGCTCGCGGCTGAATCGTTCCCGGGTGATCGGCGACTCGGCGTGCTCGGGAAGCAGGATCTTCAACGCCACGTCCTGGCCGCTCGACTCGTCCGTCGCGGCGACAACCAGTCCGATGGCGCCCCGTCCCAGGGTGTGGCCCACGCGGAAACGCCCCCCGAGCAAGGTCCCGGGCTCGAGTTTCATCGTCGCCATCCGGTGATGAGGACCGTTGCCCCCCAGGCGGGCACCACGGCGAGCGGCGCGAGCAGGCCCGGCAATCCCGCGGTGGCGAGGCGCGCGGCGGGGGCGATCCACGGGACGCTCACGAGAGCCGCGACGAGCGCGGCGCCGGCCCAGCCGCAGGGGCGGCGACCGAGGCCGATCCCGCAGAAGGCGCCTGCGCCAGCGGCACCGGCAAGGGCCATGAGCGCCGTGGGCAAGGCCTCCGGGTCGAGCTGGGTCACGCCGGTGACCGCGGGCATGACGGACGACCACCGTGCAAGCTGGTTTCCGCCGTTTCCCATGTCGGCCAGGAGGGCACACGTGAGCAACACCAGCTGGCCGAAGCAGGCGTGGGTGGTGATCGCGAGCGGCACGCCCGGCGCGAGGAGCGCATCGAGAAGGCGGGCGAGGCGGTCCATGTCCGAGAGCATACCCAGAAGCGGGCCTCCGGCGTGAATCCCCTCGCCGCGAGCTACGATGGCAAGGGACCCGTCCCCACCTCGATGCGGCTCTGGGTGGCGGTGTGTTTCACCACTCGAACCCAGGCACCGAGCGAGTCGGCGAGGCCCGGCACGTGCGTGATGATGCCGACCTGGCGGCCACTGGCCTGGAGCGACTCGAGCAGCTCGATGACCGTCTCCAGCGTCTTGGCGTCGAGGGTGCCGAAACCCTCGTCGATGAACAGGGAGCCGATCCGGAGGTCGCGCGCGGCCAGGCTCGACAGGCCGAGCGCCAGCGCCAGCGACGCGAGGAACGTTTCCCCGCCCGAGAGGCTGCTCACTGGGCGGATCGCGCTGGCGCTGTCGAGATCGATCACCTGGAGGGCCAGCGACTCGCCCGGCGCGCGGCCCAGGCGGTACCTCGGCGCGATGCGGGCCAGCTGCTCGTTGGCGCGCGCGACGAGGACATCCAGCGTGATGGACTGCACATAGGTGCGAAAGCGGCTCCCGGTGGCATCGCCGAGGAGGTCGTTCAAGGCGCGTCGGCGCTCGTAGATCACCTTCAGCGCCTCGACTTGGGCGTTGATCGCGGCCACTCGGGCCCGGCGGGCGTCGTCCTCGGCGAGTTGCTGGACGAGCACGCCCACGCGGGTGCGGGCGCTGTCACGGGCCGTGCGCGCCTCGGCGAGGGCAGTCGCGACCTCGTCGGGAGTCGCCTCGGGACGCGGCGTGGCCTCGTGCGCGGCGAGGTCGCGCTCGCGAGCATCCCGGGCCGCGGCGGCATCGTGGAGTGATCGGTCAAGCGCTGCGAGTGCGCCCTTCTCTCCGGCGATCCAGTCGCGGGGCACCGCGAGGCGTGCCTCGGCCAGGGGGAGCCCCAGGCCGGCCTCGGCGAGCGCGGCGTCGCGTGCCTGAGATCGCGAGGTGGCGTCGAGCGTTGCCTTGTCGAGCGCGTCCTTCGCGGCGGTCGCCGTGGCACGGGCGGCGCCGGCCTCCACGGTGGCCGCCTCGGCGGTGGAACGGGCGGCGTCGAAGGCGGCCTGTCGCGACTTGACGTGTTCCGCGATCTCCTTTTCCACCATGTCGACCGCGCGGCCGCCGAGCACGCGCTCGCGCAGGGCCCGGGAGGCGTCGAGGGCGTCGGCGGCGGCCTTGCGAGCGGCCTCGGCCTCGTCCTGTCGCGACAATGCCTCGGCAAGCGCGCCTTCCAGGGCGACGACGCGGGCCGATAGCGCCGCCTCCTCCCTCGCACAATCCGCGATCACGCTCTGGACTTGGCAGTACGCCTCCACCAGCTCGGCACATTTTCGCGCGAAGCCCGTGGGGTCCGCGTAGAGCAATCCGCGCCACGCGCCCATGGCGGCCAGCGGGCCGCCAAGCTGGTGCAGCGAGGCGTCGACCCCGGCCTCGGCGTCGCGAAGGGCGCGGGCATTGTCGTCGATGGCCTCTTGTGCGCCGCCGACCGCCTTGGCTGCGTCGTCGGTGGCCAGTCTCGCGTCGGCCGCGGCGGACGTGGCGCGTTTCCAATCCTCCAGCGCAGCCTTCACGCCCGCGGCGGCACGGGCTGCGGCCTGCTCGGCGTGGTCAACCTCGTTTTCCCAGGCTTCCAGGGCAGCTTCGTCGGCTCCAAGCCGGGCCTCGGCATCGACGAGAAGGGACAGCTCGGCGCCCCGGCCCAGGGCTCGCCACGCCCCCTCGTGTCGCGACCACTCTGCACGCGCCTCCTGCTCCCGAAGGGCCTCGCCGGCGGCGGCGCGTTGGCTGGCGTGGGCGAGCGCGGCCGCGGCCGTTGCCTCGCCTCGTTCGTGTTTCTCCCGCTGCTTGAGCTCCCGCTGGCGCGCGGTCAGGTTGGCGAGCAGCTCATCGACCACCGGCGGCCGGTCGCGGTAGGGATGTTTGCTTGCCCCGCAGAGTGGGCAATCCTCGCCGGGCCGGAGCGCCTCGCGGTGGACGGCAACATCCACGGTGAGGCGCGCCCGCGAGAGGAGTCGCTCCACCTCCGCGAGCGCGACGGCGTGGGCGTCCGCGCGGGCCTCGGCCTGCGCCGCGCGCTGGGCTTGCCGACCGGACTCGACCGTGTGCGTCGCGCTGGCCTCGGCGGCGTTGCGAGCGACGAGCTCGGCCCGCGCGGCGTTGGCGAGCAGGTTGCGGGCCTGCGTGAGCGACAAGCGCCTCGCCTCGCACTCACGCCGCGCGGTCTTGGCGGCCTCCAAGGGGTGCTGGGCGGCGTCTGTCTCCGCGGCGGCGAGGCGCTGCGCCTGGAGCACCGCCTCGCCCGCCCGGGCGGCCGACCGCGCATCGAGCTCGGCGTGGGTGCCCGCGGCGAGCGCGTGGGCCTCGAGGAGGGGGGTGGCTCGTCCCTGGTGGCGGGCGCGTTCTGCCTCGTGCCGTGCGAAACCCGCGAGGTTGGCACGTGCGAGCGACCACTCCGCGGCCAGGGGCGCGATGCCCGGGTTCCGGTCAAGCCACGCCTCGGCCCCGGCTCGCCGCGCGGCGTTCGCGTCGAGCTCCGCGTTGACCTTGCGGCGGGCCACCTGGGCCGCCTCGAGTTCCCTGGCTCGGCCGAGGGCGGCTGCCGTGGCGGCACGGGTGGACGCCTCGTGGGCCACCAGCAGCGCGTCGAGGCGCCGGGCCTCGGCAAGCTCGGGTGCAGCGTTCTCCCGTGCGGCGCTGTCGGCCAGGAGCGCGACGCGCGCGGCCTCGGCTGCCTCCCGGGCTCGTGTGGCGGCGCTGTTGGCCTCGGCGGCGCGGCCCTGGGCCAGGCGGTCGTGGTCGACCGTCTCGACGAGTCGCCGCGCGGCCTCGCTCGCTCGCTCGATGAGGGAACGGAACGGCTCGACGGCGAGAACGTCGCTGAGCGCCTGCCGCCGGGTGGCAGCGGCCTCGTGGTCCGAGCCCGCCGCAGCGAGCACGGCCTGGGCACGCGCGAGCAGGGTGCCAAGCTCCTCCAGGCGCGCGTGCCACCGCGCCTGTGCCTCGAGGCGCTCGGCGAGGGTGCCCGCGAGCGTCGCCGTCGCCTCGGCTTCGACCCGGGCCCCTTCGACCACCTCGCGCTCGTCGGCGCTCAAGAGCCGGTGCTCGCCGAGCTTCTTCTGCTCCTCGTCCACCTGCGTCTGCGCCTCGCGCGCGCGTTCGAATGCGAGTTTGCCGACGAGGCCGTAGCGCACGGTCGCGGTGAGCTTTTCCAGGAGTCCGGCCCGCTCGCGGGCGTCGGCGCGGAGGAAGGCGGCAAACTCGCCCTGCGGGAGCAGGACGGAGCGGGTGAACTGGTCGAGCGTGAGGCCGAGGTGCTCGATCACCCAGCCGTTGACCTTGTCGATTCCCGATTCGAGCACCTGTCCTGTGGCGACGTCGACGACCGAGCGGTTCGCGTTCTGTAGGCGACCACCCGCCTTCTTGTGGGCGCGTTGTACGGACCAGCGCGCCCGGTAGCGGCGCCCGTCGTGGGCGAGGAACTCCACCTCGGCGTAGCCCTCGCCGCTGCCGCGGCGGAGGATGCCGCGCGCGTCGCCCGACGACACCTGCTCATCGTCGTCCTCGTGGTGGTGGCCGACCCGGTGTTTGACCGCGGACTGGTATCGGGGTGTTTGCCCGTAGAGCGCGAGGCAGATCGCGTCGAGGAGCGTGGACTTGCCCGCCCCGGTGGGCCCGGTGATCGCGAAGGTGCCCGCCTTGGCCAGAGGGGGCGCGGCGAAGTCGACGACCCAGTCGCCAGCGAGGCTGGCGAGGTTCTTGCCGCGGACCAGGAGGATTTTCATGCCTCGCTCTCGATCGCGAGCGCCACGGCGTGCAGCTCGTAGAAGTCGGCCAGGAGGGACTCGGGCAGCTCGTCGTCGGGGTGCCGGCTGGTCCACAGGCGGCGGAGGATGTCCTCCGGTTGCCACTCGCTCAGCTCGGCCGGACCGTCGCTGTCGGCCAGCCCGCCGCCGACACCCTTGCCCTCTCGACCGACGCGCAGCACGCGTGCGCGCTTCCTGGCCATGATCTCGTCGACCCGGGCGCGCAGATCCGGGAGTCCGGGCGAGTCTTCGACGCACACCTCGATCCAGGCCGCATCGTCGTCGGGCCAGGCGCGCAGGGCGGCCTCGACCTCGAGAAGCGGCGCGGCGCCCGCGACCGGGAAACGAGGCAGGAGAACGGTGCGGGGAACCTCCTCGGCGCGGGAGGTGGCAACGCCGCAGGTGATCTCCACCACCCGCACCTGGTGAGGGTAGGCCCGCTCGTCGAGCGCCAGTGGGATCGGGGAGCCACAATAACGAAGCCGGTCCTGGCCCCCGATTCTTTGCGCGCGGTGAAGGTGGCCCAGCGCCGCGTAAGCCACGCGAGGCGGGAAAATGTCAGACGGGAAGGCGTGAAGGTTGCCGCCGAAAATCTTGCGTTCTGACAGGTCGGAGACCTGTCCCCCCACCATGTAGGCGTGACCCATCGCCACCAGCGGGAGGCCGTCGTCGGGCACCGCTCGGAAGACCGACGCGTACACCTCCCGCGCCGCCTCCACCCAGCGGTCGGGATCTTCACCGCCGGGAAGGTCGGCCGGGCGCAGGTAGGGGACGGCGGCCACGCGGCCCAGGAGCCCCCCGTCCGAGCCAGTCACCGGCACGATCATCGAGGCGGCGTCGAGCTCAGCGCCCACGCGTGGCGGGTTGCCCACCACCTGCACGCGGAAATGTTCGAGCAACTCCCGGGGCGCGTCGAGCCGCGGGCCGGAATCGTGGTTGCCCCCGATCACGATGACCTGTGGCGACGGGTCTAGTCGCGACACTGCCATGAGGAAGCGGTACCAGTCGCGCACGGCCGCGGCCGAGGGATTGCTCGTGTGGAAGATGTCGCCCGCGATCAAGAGGGCGTGGGGCGTCTCGCGCGCGAGGAGCGCCAGCAGCCAGGCGAGGAAGGCCTGGTGCTCGGCACGGCGGTCCTGGTCGTGCAGCTCGTGGCCGAGGTGCCAGTCGGAAGTGTGGATGAAGCGCATGTCGTACCCGGGCGCTGCTGTATCCACGCCAAGGACGGTGCCCAGCCCGGCTGGCGCGTTTTGGTCAGGTACTGACTGAATCGTCGAGGCGAACGGGTGCCTCCTCTAGCGGAAGATGGCCTCGACGGCTGCCTTGTCGGCCGAGAAGGGAAACAGCGCGAGCAGGTGAAAGGCGTTTTGCGGGTCGACGATGCAGGGACGGAGCATCTGCACCGCGGCAATCCGGTCCACGGAGAAAGCGAGCTCCTCCACGAGGCGGGTGGCCTGGGCAACGGTGAGTCGGCGACCCGAGACGGCCATGCCGAGCGCCGCGAGCCGGTCGGCGGAGAACGACGCGTCGCTCATGGTGGCGGCGATGGCCTCGACCTCGGACGCGCCTAGCAGCCTCGACGAACCCGACGCGGACGCAGCGGGCGGCGGCGAAGCCGGAGCGGGGGCTGCCCCGGGGTAGGCAACAGGGATGCTCACGGCCTCGGCGACCACGTCGGCGGCGGTGGCCTCGCGGGCGCGAGCCGCCTGGCGCATGCTGTCGATCGCCGACTGAGGTGCGTGCACCAGGACGTGGCCCACGAACCGGGCGTCGTTCCCGATTCCCCGAGGTTGGATGCACCACTCCCTCGCGACGACCGCACCGGTCGATGCCTCGGCACTCGCCGCGCCGGTGGCACGCCACACCTGCATCTCGGCGTCAATCATCGCCTCCCGCCGGGCAGCAGACTCGCTCCTCACCTCTCGAGATTGCCCGACCACCATCACGCCATCCGACGTGGCGGGCGGTCCTTGACAAACGACCTGGCCCGCGAGATGATCTCTCGGCCGGATGTGGGCGACACGACTTTCCCCGACACCGACACCCGGTCCAGCTCGCCGTCGACGATCTCCACGTCGACGCGTGCGCGGTGGCACCAGGCGAGGAAACGAATCACCTCGCCGTCGCGTCCGCTACGCTCCACGCGCACCTCCGCCCCGGGGACCGAGACGACGCGACGCTCGACGACCGGCGCCCGCTTGCCCACCGCGATGGGCCGCGGCTCGTCGGACGGGCCAAGGCCCAGTAGGCGGTCGAGAATCCTCATCCCTGAGGCGGGCGCACGTACTCGTAGTCGAAGGCGTTGCCGTGGATGCCCTTCTTCGGGGGGGCGATCCACTGGGCGATCTTGCCGCGTTCCGTCACCTGGTGCATCAGGCTCGCGACGTAGGTGCGGTCGGCCTCGGAGGGCAACCACTCGCCCTTGCGCGCCTCCCATGCCTCCGCCGAGATCATCTCGCCCTGGGGCGTGAAATGACAGCCGGCGTAGATGCCCTGGCGGCGGAAGAACTTGCGGTCGGGCAGCGCCACCCGCACATCGGAGCCTTCCTCTTCCAGGGCCTGGTTCCAGCGCTTGACCACCCGCTCGCAGTCCTTGATGTAGGAGCTACGAAGCACCTCGTTCATCGCGTTGCGGAGCGGGATGTCCTTCTCGGTGAGTTTGCCGGCCTCGATCACCTGCATACGCTGCCACTGGTTCAGCGCCGTGTGCTCGTCGTAGTCCTTGGCCTCGGCCCAGCGCCCCTTCAGCCCGGCGCCGAAGAAGTCGGCCGCGTTGGTGCTGATCTCGCTGCCGAAGAGGTCGATGGAGTAGCTGAACCAGTAGTTGATCCA
Organism: Pseudomonadota bacterium; assembly: GCA_005778355.1. Lineage (GTDB taxonomy): Bacteria > Myxococcota_A > UBA796 > UBA796 > SXON01 > SXON01. The sequence goes on from SXON01000213.1 coordinate 101,347, forward strand.
CTTCTGGACCATCGCCACGGGGATGCCGCCCTGGGCACGGGCGTCGCCATTGCGGTCGAGCTTGGCGAGCTGGGCGCCGCGACGCAGCACACGTTCCACGCCCGTCTCGCCCACGAATAGGTGATGCGCCTCCTCGGTGAGCATGAACTTGCAGGTGCGGGAGAGCGGATCGAAGCCTGATTCCGCGAGCGCGCCGAGCTGGTACTTGCCGTCGCGGTCGGTGAAACAGGTGAAGCAGAAGAAGGTGAGCCAGTCGGGACAGGGCTGGTTGAAGGCGTCGAGGATGCGGGGCTTGTCGGCGTCGCCGGAGCGGCGAGCGAGCAAGTCGTCGGCCTCGTCGCGACCGTCTTTGCCGAAGTAGGCGTGCAGCAAGTACACCATCGCCCACAGGTGACGGC
>SXON01000214.1 GCA_005778355.1 Pseudomonadota bacterium
GACCGAGGGCAGCGTCGACCTCGCGCGCATGGCCGGGCTCGACCCCTCGGGCTGCATCTGCGAGATCAGGAGGGAAGACGGCACGATGGCGCGCCTGCCGGATCTCAAGGTCTTCGGCGAGAAACACGGCATCCGCATCGTGGCCGTGGCCGACCTCATTCGCTGGCGCCTCACCCACGAGCGCCTGGTGAAGTGTGAGGTCGAGACGGTGATCCACACCCCCGAGCACGGCGAGTGGAAGGCGCGCGTGTATCGCAGCACCGACCTCGGCTTGCACCTGGTGCTGTGGAAGGGCGAGCTCGACAAGGGCGGTCCCGTGCTCACGCGCGTGCAGACGGCGTGCGCCCCGGCGGACGTGTTCCGAGTGCTCTCCAGCGACAGCAGCGACCAGATCGACGCGGCCCTCCGCGCGATCAGCAAGGAAGGACGCGGCGCGTTGCTCTATCTCCACGTCGATGGCGGTCGCGACCCCTCGGGCACGCTGAACCGCATTCGTGAGCACCTCACGCCCGAGACGGCCATGCCCCAGCCTCCCGATGCCATCCGCGAGCTGGGCACCGGCTCGCAGATCCTCGTCGACCTCGGCGCCCGCGAGCTGCGGCTACTCACCAACAACCCGCGCAAGATCGTGGGCCTCGAAGGCTTCGGCCTCACGGTCGTGGAGCGCGTGCCGCTGGCCATCGCGCCCCATCCGGATAGGCGCCGCTTCCTCGAATCTCGACGCACGCAGCTCGGGCACCTGCTCGGGCAAGAAACTCCGGAGTAGCGCCGATGCCCCGCGTTCTCGAAGGCAAGCTGGTGGACAAGGGCGGTCGCTACGCGATCGTCGCGGCGCGCTTCAACGAGCTCATCGTGGAGCGGCTCGTGGCCGGCGCGGTCGACACGCTGGTGCGCCACGGCGTCGAAGACGCGAACATCGACGTGGTGCGCGTCCCCGGCAGCTTCGAGCTGGGCGTCAGCTGCAAGCGCCTGGCCAAGAGCGGCGACTACGACGCCGTCATCGCGCTCGGCTGCGTGATCCGCGGCGGCACTGCGCATTTCGAGCACGTGGCGGGGCAAGCCGCGAGCGGCGTGCAGGCCGCGGCGATGGAGTCTGGGCTGCCGGTCATCTTCGGCGTGCTCACCACCGAGAACGTGGAGCAGGCCCTCGACCGCGCCGGGGTGAAGATGGGGAACAAGGGCGGCGAAGCCGCGCTCGCGGCCATCGAGATGGTCGACCTCTTCCGGGTCCTGGCCTAGCCCATGAAGCCGGGACGCCGTCGCGCGCGCGAGTTCGCGCTGCAAGCCTTGTACGCTGTTGATACCGGCAACACGCACGGCCCGGCCGCGCTGTCGGGTTTGTGGAGCTCCTTGCTCGACGAGCTGGCCGAGCCCGTCGACGAGGCGGTGACCGCCGAGGAAACCGAGTTCGCGCAGGAGATCGTGCGCGGCGTGCTCGAAGATCGCGACGGTCTCGACCGCCGCATCGAGACCGCCTCGGAGAACTGGCGTCTCGCCCGCATGCCCGTCGTCGACCGCAACGTGCTCCGCCTCGGAGCCTGGGAGCTGGTCTACCGGCCCGACATCCCGGGGAGCGTGGCGATCAACGAGGCGATCGAGCTGGCCAAGAAGTTTGGCGGCGCCGAGTCGCGGGCCTTCGTGAACGGCATCCTCGACCGCATCGCCAAGGAAGTGGGGCGCGGCGGCCGTCGCAAGAACTAGAGCGCGTAGCTCCGCTCCAGGTACTCGCAGATCGACGCGCTCTCGAACAGCGCCGTGCCGCTGTTCGGGTCGCGGAGGTAGGGAAACTGCCGCTTTCCCGTGGCCTCGATGAAGGCCGGCCGCTTGTTCGAGCCGCGCGCGATGTTGTGGAGCCGGTAGGGCAGCTCCAGCTCGCAGAGCCTCTCGCGGACGAGGCGACAGTAGGGGCTCAGCTCGTAGCTCCATAGTTCCAGGGGCTCTGCGGGCGCTCGCGAGGGCCGCGCGTCGCGCCCGTACCCCGCCCGTACCGTGGAAGAAGCCGCCGAGAGGGGCATGAAGAACGGCGCCGCGAGGAACCAGGAGGGCGAGCCCGCCCCGTAGCTCTGGTAGAGATGCTTCACGATGTCGCCGCTCTCGTAGATGGGGCGGTCGCCATCGACGAGGAGCGGGAATTGCACCTTGCCGCCCAGGGCAATCGCCTCGGTACGGAATCGCGTGCCTCCCTTCGGGCAGGGTTTCACGAGGAGTTCGAGGTCGAGCACGGTGGCGGCCTCGCGCACCTTCCGGCAGAATGGGCAGGCCTCGAACTCATACAGTGTCGGCGGCGCGGCGGGACGTGGCCCGAGCGTGGTCACCCAGCCGCCGTGCCCGAGCCGGAGGCCGGTGCCGATGTAGGTGGTGACGATGTCGTAGAGGCGACTCATGGCGCGGCGATAGGGGGTGACTAACTTCTCGCGGTGTTTCCCATCCGCGACAGCATCGCGCCGCGCCGTAGCCCCGTGCTGGTGCCGCTGCTCATTGCCGTCAACGTGCTGGTGTACCTGTACATGTTGCCCATGCCGGCGAGCGTGGAGGAGGCGTGGGTCACGCTGCACGGGCTCGTCCCCGCCCGTTTCTTCGCGGGCCTCGGCGATCCGGCGGCCTTCGTCCCCGCCTTCACCTCGATGTTCCTCCACGGCGGCCTGCTCCACCTCGCAGGAAACATGTGGTTTCTCTGGATCTTTGGCGACAACGTGGAGGATCGGCTCGGTCGACTCGGTTTCGTGGTGTTCTACCTGTTGAGTGGCCTCGCGGCGGCGGCGGGTCAGCTCTTCGCTGAGCCCACGAGCACCATCCCCATGGTGGGCGCGTCGGGCGCTATTGCCGGGGTGCTCGGTGCCTACATGCGGCTCTACCCGCGGGCACGCGTGGAGGCCGCGGTGCCCATCCTCCTGTTCATCCAGATGATCGAGCTGCCGGCGGTGATGTTCCTCGGCTTGTGGTTCGTGATGCAGTTTCTCGGCCTGGGCAGCCCCGGGGTGGCCTGGTGGGCGCATATCCTAGGTTTCGTCGCTGGCTTCTTGCTGTCCTTCCTCGCGCCGCGGCGCGCCGAGCCCGACCGTCGGGCGCCGGCTCGCTACGTGCGCTATCGCCGCCGGGCGTAGAGGCGCAGCACGTTGGCCATGAGCGCTAGGCCGTCGTGACTTCGCACCGACTCGGGATGGAACTGCACGCCGCCAAGGGGAAGAGTCTCGTGGCGCAGCCCCATCACCTGACCGTCGCGGGTACGCGCGGTGACCCGCAAGACCTCAGGTGGCGCGTACACTGCGAGCGAGTGGTAGCGGGTGAAGCGAGAAGGGGAGGGGAGACCGGCGAAGACGTCGAGGCCTTCGTGGTGGACGAGGCTCGTGCGCCCGTGGACGGCGCGCCGGGCCGGCCCCACGCGGCCACCCAGCGACAGGGCGATGGCCTGCATGCCGAGACAAACGCCGAAAATCGGCGCCGGTCGCCTCGTGACGGCCTCCATGATCGCGGGATGGACCTCCGGTCGCCCCGGGCCCGGTGAGAGCACGATGAGATCGTGCTCATCGGCCTCTGCGGGCAACTCGTGCCTCACGACGCGAACGGCGGCGCCGAGCTGGCGGAGCTGCTGGACCAGGGAGCCGGTGAAGCTGTCGAGCGCGTCGATCACGAGCACGCGTGGCGGCGTTGACACGCTGGTGAACTAGCCTGTCGACCGGCGGCGCTGCCGTGCTTACAGACAGCGGGCACTTTCCGTGCCAGATTACGTCCAGGAGTCACGATGGAAACCGCGACCGAAACCGAGACCGAGACCAACGCCCCCGCTGCCCCCGTGCCCACCGTGCGCGTCACGCCCGATGGCGTGAAGCACATCAAGCGCCTGCTCACTGAGAACGACATGCAGGGTTACGGCCTCCGCTTCGGCCTCCAGGGCGGTGGTTGTTCCGGCTACACCTACGACCTCGGCTTCGAGGAGAACCCCCAGCCGGAAGACGAGGTGCACGAGATCGACGGCGTGCGCGTGTTCGTCAACCCCTTGCACCTCGAGTACCTGCGCGGCTCGCAGATCGACTACCGCGACGAGCTCATCGGGGCCGGCTTCCACATCGAGAACCCGAACGTGAAGCGCTCCTGCGGCTGTGGCACCAGCTTCGACGTCTAGAGAGCTCACGATGCGGCGTGCTTGACGGTCTCTAGCTGAGGCCTTAGAAGCGTGCCGCTTCCGGCCAGGTAGCTCAGTTGGTAGAGCACAGGACTGAAAATCCTGGTGTCGACGGTTCGACCCCGCCCCTGGCCACCCTCTCCAGCGCCACCCCCTCGCGATAAGCGGCGGCGGTGGCGCTGCTGCTTTTTCTGGCCTGCTCGAGTGATGCCTGCCGGCAGCTCTGCGCCGACGTGGCCCAGTCGATCGACGGCTGCCTCGACGAGTGGGGCGCCACCTGGGAAGACTTCGACGTGGCCGAGCGCACCGCCTTTGGCGACCGTTGCCGCTCCGAGTGGGACGCGGAGCGCGTAGACCTGGAACCGCGCCAGCTCGACGCGGCCACCAACGAGTGCGCCGCCACGCAGCAAGATCTCGACCAGGTGAGCTGCGACGAGCTGCGGGCGCTTTACTTTGAGCCGTAGGGGCGAGGGCGATCAGGGGATGGCGGTGTCGGCGTCTGGGGAGCAAGCCTCAACGGTAGGCCCGGCGAACAGCGAGTAGATCAACTGGCGACCACGACGCACATGCGCCCAAGGCCATACGCCGCGACTACCCCGACCCAGCCCCAGCAGTAGACGCCGAGAAATCTAGGTGATGGGCGGGCGCCGGGGATGAGCAGGAGGGGCGTGCTGAGTGCAGCTAGGCGAAGCAGAGGGGCGAGCGCGTCGACTTGCAGCAGCTGGTCCGGTTCGAGGACGCGCGTAACGACGAGGAATTGGCTGGTCATGACGCCGAGCATCGCCAACGCCATCGTGGCGGGAACTGCGCAGGCGATTCGCGACACTGCGGCGAGGAGCTGCCGCCTAGTCACGATACTCGACAAGGAAGCCACCGAGGTCAAAGCTCCACGAGAGCAGGGTGGCGGCTGCACCGAGGAGCAGGATCGTCTCCGCCGCGTCGCCTCGGGCCTTGGAGATCCCCGAGACCACGGGCCAAGCGAGGAAGGCGAGCCCTGCCCACAGGAGCGCAGAGGCGTGGGCAACCGCCGCGAATTCAAACGGGCCCTCAGGCCGGTACCCCGGAATCGCGACGCCCGTTCCATCGGCGCCCACGAGGTAGTGGCCATAGACGAAGTAGCTGACACACACCGCGCCGGGAGCGGGCGCGAGCGCGAAGCGCGTCGCCCAAGCGCCCCATCGCAACCACTCTCCGAGACGACGCATCATGGGGGGCACGATGCACAAATGCCGGCGATGGGCTGACCGCCGCAGGCGTCGCCAGTCACTGTGTATCCGTCGGTGCCGTCGGGCGTCAGGATCAGCCAGTCACCGTCCTGCACCTTATAGAACGAGATGGTGCCATCGTCGTTCACGACCTGAACATTGTCCCAGTCCGTACCGTACCAGCCCTCGCACGCGACACCGCCTGTTGGCACGACGGTCACCGCCTCAACGCCGTAGCCCTTCTTGCACGCAAAGGCTGTCACCGACTGCGGGAGGAGGTTCATGACGCAGCCTGGTGCCAGCTTCCGCCTTGGCACCCGGAGCGGCACCGGAACCTCGGGCGCCTCGCGCTCGCAGCCCCAGAACTTCGGTGTTTCCTGTGAGGTTCCTGACGCCATGTGCTGGAGCTGAAAGAGGAAGTCGTACCGACACCAGCAGCCCACCGCCTCGCCGACCGGTGTGACTCGTCGGAAGGGAGTGCACTGGAAGACCCAACGGAAGTCCTCCGACGGAGCTTCTGCATTATGAAACTCCTCCATCGTCTTTGCCACACACGCGCACTCGAGGACGCCAAAGAGGTCGAGGACGGTCGGCGGCTCCAATCGGTGCACCTCATCCACCGCTCGCCGTGCAGGGTGCGCCGCGTGCGGCTCAGCGTCGCGCGCCGCGCTCCGCCGCCGTCCCGGTGGGTGCGCCAAGCCAGTGTGGCTTTCACCGCCCGGGCATGTCCCGCCACACCCGCACCCCTCAACTTGGCGTTGTGCTCCTTCCTCGTGACCACCCTTCAGCGTCGACGCGGTCCGGAGTGAGAAGGGGGCCGAGTGGCGGAGCGGGGCTGCGGTCTCGCGCAAGAACTCCGCGACGGTCCTCGGCCTGACCGCCGGGGCCACCCCGGCGGACGCGAAGCCGGCCAGCGCCTCGCTCCACCCCGCGGGCAGCTCCCAGTCCCTCGAGCCGCGCGGAGCAACCGGCGCCCCGGGAGCGCTCGGCCTGCCCCAGGGCTCGCCTGCACGCCGGTCCGCATCCCGCCCCCGGGCGTCGTCAAGCGCGGCCAGCACCGATACGCGCGTGTAGTCCCGTCGCATCTGCGCAGTGGCTGCCGCGGCGCCGCAGGTGCCCGGCGCGGTCATCCTACGCCTTCCGCCCGGCGAGCATCGCGTACACGCTGGCGCGCCCGAGGGCCGAGCCACTGGAGTTGCCATAGGCGATGCCGAACTGGATCCACATCTTGTTCGTGATGGTCGGCGTCAACTCGCCCGTGTTCGCCTCGCCGGCGGCCGAGCGCCAGGTGTCGAAGGCCGTGTCCCAGGCGTCGGGTGCCTCGGTGCTCGTCGCGGCGGTGCGGTACACCAGCCGGTAGCGAAAGTTGCCGGTGAGATCCACGCAGTTCAACGCCGCCTTGATCTTCGCGGCGAGGCGGGCCGGCATCCACGCGGTGATCGCGATCACGTCGGTGGTGTCGCTCAGCGTGGTGAGCTCGCCGGCGTAGTTGCCGATCGGGCCGCCGCACTTGTCGTCCACGAAGCTCGCGTCGACATCGGCCCGGCCGCCGGTGCCCGAGGACAGGCTGTAGGCCACGCCGAGGCGGTAGAAGAACTTCGAGGCGCCCGCCGACGTGACGTCGTCGGTGCTGTAGGCCTCGCCCGCGCCGGCTCGCATCTGGCTGTCGAGCAGCGTGGGCGCGTCGGGGTTGTCGGTGCGCGTCGGTGCGAACTGGATCGTGGGCCGGGATTGGAAGTTGCCAGTGACGGCGCGCCGCTTGAGGACCGAGTCGACGTTGGCCAGCCCGATGCACACCCGCCAGCCGGTGAACCAGGCGTAGACGGTGTCGGAGCTGTAGGCGGTCAGCGCTTGCTGGATGGTGGCGGCAGGGCTTCCACACGACGACATGATGGCACTCTCGGGGATGCCCGTCGAGCGTACGAGCGTGGCGCCGCCGCGGCGAGCATGACTCATGCAGAGAGAGAGAGAGATTACGGGATTTTGAACTCCGTGCCGCAGGGTCTTGACGTCGCGACAGGATTGAGAATTTTGAGTTTCAGTCGCGACGCCGAATCGACACCCGGGGATCCCCCAGCACTCGCTCCGCCGGGTGTCCCAGCACCGGCGCGGGGCCGCCGCCCATCGTCGCGCTGAGCACCCACCATGCGGCCTCGGAGCCGCTCCTCAGGTGTGGCCCCGCCAGGCCTTGGACTCGGTGCCCCGACACCAGGGCGCGTCGCCACGCCGCGCCGCCCTCGTCGTCGAGCTGTCGCGAGGGCAAGAGGTAGGCGAGGCCGCCGTCGGCGCGCGCCGCGCGCGTCGCGACCGCGATGTAGGGCGGAACGGCGAGGACGAGGTCGGCGAGCCGACTCGGGCGCGTGACGAGGTGGGCACGGGGCACCAGCGCCTCGTGGAGCGACCGGGCGTGCACGTCGCCCTCCATCACCTCGATCTCGGGCACGCCGAGGGATTCCAGGGCGAGGGCGAGCGTGCCGACGCCACCCCCGAGCACCAGTGCGTGGCGGGTCGGCCCGGTGGTGGCGGTGCGCGCCGCCTCCGCCACCCGCATCGCCAGCTCACGCGCCGGCTCGCCGAGGTGGCCGATCACCAGCTGCGGGAAGATGGCACCCCCGGCGAAGCGTGCCACCACGCTGCTGTCGCGAGGCTCGCGCAGGCGCAGCTGCGCGGTGAGACCGAGATCGTGAGGGGCGCGCGCCGGGCGGCTCGCCCGCAAGAGGCCGGCCACAGCGGCGGCGGTCCAGGGCTCGCTGGCCAGCGTGTTGACGGCGATGGCACCGGCGTCGTCGGCGTCGCCGCCCGAGGCCAGCGTCATCGCCCAGGCTCGGAGCGCCTCGCCGACGAGGGCATCGATCACGCGGAAAAGACCTCGTGCATGGCAGCGAGTTGCGCGTCGCGGAGGAAACCACGCGCCCTCACGCGGCGTCGCCCGGCCTCGCCGCGGCTTCGCGCCTCGGCGGGGTCGTCGATCACGGCGCGCATCGCGACACGCAAGGCGTCGGCGTCGCCGGGTGGCACCACCCAGCCCACTTCCTCGTCCACCAGCTCGGGGAGCCCTGACACGCCGGTGGTGATCACCGGGAGGCCGCGCGCCATCGCCTCGATGAGCACCACGGGGATGCCGTCCATGTCGCCGTCCTGGGCCCGGCGGCACGGCAAGACCAGGGCCGTGGCGCGCGCCATCGCCGACAGACACTCCGCGTGGGGCCGCAAGCCGAGCACCTCGACCTCCTCATGGGTCGCGAGGTTGGAGTAGACCACGATCCGGGCCCGCCGATCGAGGCCGCGCGCGGCTTCCAGCAGCGTGTCGAGACCCTTCTTGGGCACGTTGCGGCCGGCGAACATCAGGATTGGGGGTGCGCTTGGCTCGGCTGCGGCGAGCGGCAGCGCCACGCCCATGCGGACCACCCGCGTTTCGACGCCGTATTGCTCGGCGATGTGCGCCTGGTTGTGCGCGGAGATGGTGAGCACCTCGCGCGCGTCGTGGAGGAGCTCGCCCAGCCCGGGGAGCGGCTTGAACAGGTCGGCCGCGTGGACGGTGAGCGTGTAGGGCACACCGGCGCGCGCACAGGCGGCCCGCGCCCAGAGGGCGGCCTCGCCGGCGAAGTGCACGTGCACGTGGCGAGCGCGGCGGACCAACGCGGCGAGCCAGAGCACGCGGGGGCTCAGCGAGCCGGGGCGTCGCAACCACTCGAGGAGGAGCCGCGGGAGCCAGGGGAGCCAGCCCCAGCGGTGGGGCTGGGCGTGGACCGGGAACGGAAGGGGAAGCTCAACATTTTCCCGCGCATCGAAGGCGGCCAGCTCGATTGGCAGGCCGAGGGCGTGCAGGCCCGCGGCTTCGTCGCGCACGAAGGTTTCCGAGAGCGCCGGGTGGTAGCGAACGACGTAGAGGATCACGCGACGACTTCGCGGAGGAGCGCGTCGATGTCGCGAGCGCGGTCGGTCCAGGTGCGCAGGAGCGGCGGCGAGGTGCCCGCGGCGAGCGCCCGCCGGACCGCCTCCGCCAGCGACGTCGCGTTGCCGGGCTGGTAGTAGAAGGGCCGGTCCCCCGCGATCTCACGCACCGTGGGCAGGTCGGCGGCCACGATGGGGATCCCGGTGGCGAGGTAGTCCCACAGCTTGAGCGGCGAGGTGAGGCGGCGGCCGAAGAGGTTGTCGTCGAGGGGCAAGAGAAGCGCGTGGTAGCGAGCGATGACCGCGGGGAGCTCCCCCGTGGGCACCGTGGGACGCACGCTCACGCTCGCGGGCACCCCCGGCGGTGCGCCACCCACCATCTCGAGCCGCACGCCCTCGGGCCAAAGGGGCAAGCTGTCGAACACGTGTTGCAGGCCCTTGTAGGCACGCGGCGAGCCGGTGTAGCCGACAATCGGCGTAGGACTTGGATCGCGCGCGAGCTGCCGGTCGGGGCGGGTGGCGTTGTGGATCACGCGTCGTCGCGCAGGCAGCGCGTTGCCGTAGGTCTCTTCGAGCGCGGCCATCGTGCCGCCGCAGTTGCTCACCAGCGCCGAGACCCGCGCCAGGGTGGCGCGCTCCAAGGCCTCCACCGGGCCTGACTCGTCGCCCCGGTCGAGGGCCACGAGCTTCGCGCAGTCGTGCGCCTCGAACACCACGCGCGCCGGGCGTGGGCAGAGTTGCACATACTTCATCTCGCGAGCGTAGACGATGCTGTCGCGACCCGAAGTGTATGCCCAGCGGGCGGCGGCGAGGCGGAACCACCAGCCGGCCGCCGGTCGCCAGCGGGTCGACGCCACCCGGAGGTCGAGCGTTTCAATGGGTTCTAGGCCCCACGTTGCCAGCGGGTCGGCGTCGGAGTTGCCCCGGTCGGCGAGCAGCGTCACCCGGTGGCCGAGGGAGGCGAGCGCGTGGGCGGTGTGGATTACCTGCACGTCCTGCGCGCGCATGGATCCGGCAACGGGGCGGTAGAGGTGGAGGATTTCCAACTGGAGGCGCTGGCAGCTTCGGGTCGGGCGGATAACCGTGCGCCGCTCAAGGAGTAGCGCTCATGTTCCGTCGTTCTCTCGCCATCGCCGCCCTCGCGGCCGCCATCGCCCTTCCCTCCGCCGCCCTCGCCGGCAAGAAGGAAGCCACCACCACCACCACCCAGCCCGAGATCCAGCTTCTCGGCGTCGAGGCTTTCGACGGCGTGCTCGGCTCCGCCAAGGGGATCCAGGACAAGATCAAGACCCAGACCTCCACCATGGCCACCGCGCGCGCCAACGTGAACACCGCCCTTGGCGTGGCCACCGATGCGCCCTTCAAGACCGCGGTCGACGATCTCAAGGCCAAGGCCGGCGACAAGATCAGCGTGGCCATGGACGGCACGATGCCCAAGCTGAAGGCTGGCGACGGCGTCCCGGAGAACGTGACCCAGGGCATCGACGCGGTGAACGGGCTCGTCACCGCCGGCAAGACCACGATCGACACCTGCGTGGCCCTGCAGGCCGAGATCACCGGCCTCATCTCGCAGGTCCAGGCCTTCCCGGCCCAGCTCCCGAGCGTGCTCAAGAGCAACCCGCTCGACATCCCCAAGAAGACCAAGATGCTCGCCGACGACATCAAGATCATGGGCGACACCCCCAAGCTGCTCGACACGATGGTGAAGGAAGCCGAGGGCATCTTCAACGACGTCAAGGCCGTCTTCGGAGGCTAGTTCGGTCGCTCGGCGACAGGTGCGAAAAGTTTTTCGCACCTGTCGTTGACGGTCGTCAACCCCAGGGGTATTGCAGCTTCATGTTGCTGCTCACCGCTGCGGCCCTGGCTCAGGATCCGTCCGCCGTCGTCGAATCGAATGGAACCGTGGTGGTGGAGTGCGTCGTGCCGCAGTCCGAGGCCGAGGTGCGGGCACTCTTGCTCGACCCGCAGAAGGCCGGGGCGCTCACGCCCGAGGTCCTGCAGGTGCAGACCCTGTCACGAGGTGACTGCCTCACGCTCGGCGTCACCGTGAAGGGCGCATGGGACCCGCTCACCTACACCTCGCAGCGTTGTCCCACGGCGCACGGCTTCAAGTTCAAGCTGCTGGAGAGCGACGACATCACCGCCTACGAGGCCGAGTGGAAGCTCGCCGCCCAGCCCGGGGGCGGCACGCGCGTCACCTACCGCGTGCTCACCGAGGTCGACCTGCCGGTGCCCAAGTCTCTCGTCCGCAAGGGCATCATCGATTCGGCCAAGGCTACGCTGAAGTCCCTCGTTGCCCAGCTCGCCCGGTAGTTCCTACTCTTCCTTGTACTGCATCACGAGTCCGCCGTCGCCGGCCACCCAGGCGTTGGCGCCCGACACCCCGTGCACCGCGTAGAGGTTCTGGTTGGTGTCGGTGGTGAGCAACTTCCAGCTTTTCCCGCTCCACTTGAGCGCAGTGCCGGTGTTGCCGACTGCCAGCACATCGTCTTCCTCGGCCACGAACACGGCGTTGATGGTGTTCTTGGTGCCGGTTTCCGGGGTTTCCCAGTCTCCGCCGTCCCAGTGCAAGATCGCGCCCTGGTCGCCGCCCACCCACACGTCCGACGCGCCCGAGCCGCTCACCGAGTGGAAGTTGCCGTCGCGACCGGTGTCTGAGATCGACCAGTTACCCTCGGCGTCGCGGCGGTACACGGCGCCCTCGTCGCCCACGGCGTAGGCGCCGGTACTGTAGGACCACACGTCGTTCATCGTGACGCCCGGCGTGGCCTCCATGGTCCACGCGGTGCCGTCGAAGTGCGCGAGGCCGTTATCGCCCGCCACCACCAGGTCGGCGGCGCTGTTGCCGCTGATGCCCATGTTGTCGCGGCTCCCGATGTTCCACACCGTCCAGGCGGCGGCTGCGTAGATGGCCACCCAGCCGTCGTCGGCGGCGATCGCCATCTCGAGCGTGTCGTCTTTGCCTGCGCCCCAGAGGTCGTTGAGTCCGAGGCCGGCGAGCTCGGCCGGGATCGCCATGGACTGCCAGTCTTCCGACGCCGAGCCAACCCAGGTCTCCGCCCCGTCCGACACGAGGTACACGCCGCTCCCTGAGGAGTAGACGCCCTGGACACTCGACGGGTCGTCGACCTTGTACTTGGTGAAGAGGAGGGGTTCCTCCTCGCCGCTGGTGTCTTCCGTGTCGTCGGCGGTGTCGTCGCCGTCGTTCTCGAAGAGGCCGGAGTCGGCGGTGTCGACCGATACGGGGGTGGTGGGGAAGCAGGCCAGCAGGGAGAGGATCATGCGCCAGCGTATTGCATGGCGGGGCGATTCGTCACGGGCCGAAGGCGACGGCGCCTCAACCGGCGAGCGGCTCCGCGAAGTCCGCCCAGAACTTCTGCGGCGGCACGATGGGGCGCCCCGCGGGGTCGACCTGGAACAGCTCGTCGGTCTCCATGAGCCAGCCGCTGAGCGCGTGGCCGTAGCAGCATCCCGTGTCGAGCCCCACGCTGTGCGGGCGCACCTGGAGGCCGCGCATCGCGTCGTGACCATAGATCACTCGTTCCGGACCCTGCCAGAGCTGCCACCAGAAGGGGTTCTGCCGGTCGATATCGTGCGGCCAGCGGCGCAAGATGATGGCCATCGACGGGTCCGTCCCGCTGACGCCCTCGTGAGGATGCAGCCCAGCGTGCACCGCGATCACCCCGGGTGCCCGCCAGAAAAGCGGCAAGTTCGCGATCCAGTCGCGGGCTTCGTCGGGCAAGGCGGCGCGGGCGGCGTAGGCCTTGCTGGTGGTGGGCCCGTCCCAGATCGCCACCACCTTGAAGTCGTGGTTGCCGAGGATGCAGTCCGGCTTCCAGCTCTGGATGCGCTCCCACACGCCCCGAGGGTCGGGCCCCTTGGTGAAAAGGTCGCCGAGGAGCACGATCTTGTCGGGCTTCGCGTGACTCACGAGCCCGTCGAGCGCCGCCGCGCAGCCGTGGACGTCGCCGACGAGAAGGGTGCGGGTCAAGCGCGGGACAGCTCCTGCAACTTCGTTACGCCCATTTCACCGGCTTTCAAGGCCCGCAGCGCCGAGGGGAGGGCCTTGGCCGCCTGCAGGTTGGTGATGCAGGGCACGCCGAAGCGCAGGCCGCTCAGGCGCATCGCCGCCTCGTCGTACTGGGCCTTCTTACCGAGCGGCGTGTTGATGATGAGCTGGATGTCGCCGTTCTTGATGCGGTCGACCACGTCAGGACGGCCCTCGCGCACCTTCCACACCTTCGTCACCGGGATGCGGTGCCGTTCCAGCTCGGCGGCGGTGCCGCGGGTGGCGAAGAGCTGGAAACCAAGCTCGTGCAAGGCCCGGGCGATGGGCGGGGCCTCGTGCTTGTCGAGGTCGCGGAAGCTCATGAAAACGCCGCCCTGCGTGGGCAAGGAGAGGCCCGCCGCGATGAGCGCCTTGGCGTAGGCCTCGCCGAAGCTCGTGCCCACCCCCATCACCTCGCCGGTGCTGCGCATCTCGGGACCGAGTACGGTGTCGACCCCGGGGAAACGCCGCCAGGGAAACACGGGCGCCTTCACGAAGGAGTAGCCCTGCCCCCAGTTCTTCGACAGGTCGAAGTCGGTGAGTTTCTTGCCGAGGAGTAGCTTCGTCGCGATGCTGGCGATGGGGTGACCGGTGGCCTTCGCGAGGTAGGGCACGGTGCGGCTGGCGCGCGGGTTGACCTCGATCACGTAGACCACGCCGCGCTGGACAGCGAACTGCACGTTGACGAGGCCGAGCACGCCCACGCGCAGCGCGATGCGACGGACGATGTCTTCCATCTCGCGACGGTTCGTCTCCGAGAGCTGCACGGCGGGGAAGACAGTGGTGCTGTCGCCGCTATGGATGCCGGCTTCCTCGATGTGCTCCATCACCCCGCAGATGTGCACGGCGTCGCCATCGCAGAGGGCGTCGACGTCGTACTCCACCGCGCCTTCGAGGAAGCGGTCGATGAGCAGGGGGTGCGATTCCGACACGAGGATCGCCTCGTCGACCGCCGCCTTGAAGTCGGCGTCGTCGAAGCAGGTCTTCATCGCCCGCCCGCCGAGCACGTAGGAGGGCCGCACGAGCACCGGGTAGCCAAGGCGCGCGGCCGCCGCGAAGGACTCTTCCTTCGTGAGCACCATCTCGCCCTCGGGCTGGCGAATCCCCATCTCGATGAGCAGCGCGTTGAAACGTTGGCGGTCCTCGCAGATGTCGATGGCCTCGGGCGAGGTGCCGAGCACGGTGCCCACGCGGTGACTCAGCTTGAGCGGTGTTTGCCCACCAAACTGCAGGATGACGCCGCGGGGTTTCTCGCGGTGAACCACCCCCCGCACGTGCTCGGCCGTCACCGGCTCGAAGTAGAGCTTGTCGGAGGTGTCGTAGTCGTACCTTCCACGCGCAGGAAGCACTGGGCGACATCGTCTTCCTCGAATTGCCGGATGCCGGCCGCACGGTCAAGGCCGGCGAAGAGTGTGCCGTCGTCGAATCGGTCAAGGCC
>SXON01000215.1 GCA_005778355.1 Pseudomonadota bacterium
GACTCGGACTCGGACTCGGACTCGGACTCGGGGTCGCGGGTCTCGGTCTCGGATGCCGGGGTCTCGGACTCGGGGTCGCGGGTCTCGGTCCTCGGTTTCTCCGGGATCGGGAGCGCTGGCCTCGTGCCCGACGCGCTGGCCCGCTCAGCCAGCCAGCCGGCCAACTTCTCCACCGTGGGGTAGTCGGCGAGCTTGAAGCTGTCGTCGCGAGCGAGGCCGTAGGCGTCGCGCACCTCGGCGAAGATCTCGGCCTGCTTCACGGTGTCGATGCCGAGGTCGGCCTCCAGCTCGTAGCCGGGATCCACCTCCGCCGGCTCGTAGCCGGTCTTCGCGGCGATCACCGCCGTCAGTTTTTCGAGGACCTCGGCCTTCGAAACCCCCGAGCCGCCGACCTCGGGCCTCGGGCCTTGGGCTTTGGTCGTCGGGATCTCGGGGCTCGGCGCGGTGGCGGACGCGCGGGTGGCGAGCCAGGCGGCGAGCTTCTCGACGGTGGGGTAGTCGGCCAACTTGAAGCTGTCGTCGCGAGCGAGGCCGTAGGCGTCGCGCACCTCGGCGAAGATCTCGGCCTGCTTCACGGTGTCGATACCGAGGTCGGCCTCCAGTTCGTAGGCGGGGTCGATCTCTTCGCGGCCGTAGCCGGTCTTGTTGGCGATCACGCCCACGAGTTTCTCAAGTACTTCCGCAGTCGACACGCTCCCCGTCGCTGCCGCAGTCGCTGTCGCTGTCGCTGTCGCTGTCGTCCGGGTGGCCTCGTCGAGGATCAACCGCAATTGACGGTGCTCCACCACCGTGTGTCCGCGTCCCCCGGCGGCCTCGACCAGCCAGGCCTCGGCACGACGCGCATCGGCCACGCGATCGTCGCCCCGGGCGATCTTCTTCCAGGCGGCGAGCGCGAGCTGGGAGCCGAAGCCGGCGGCGAGACGCAGGCTGAACTGCACGTCGTAGTGGCCGCCCTTGCTCAGGGTGAGATCGCCGAGGTCGGGATCCGGCTCCTTGAGGTTGGGGATGGGCGGCACTTGCTGGTACTGCAGCGCCTTCACCGCGATGGCGTCTTCGATGCCAGCGCCCATCGGGTGACCGGTGAAGCCCTTGGTGTTGGCGATGACGATGCGACGCGCCGCCGGGCCGAAGGCGTGCGGCAAGCTCGCCATCTCGGCCGCCGCAGAGCCTCCGCGCGCGGGCGTGTAGGTCTCGTGGGACAAGAACACGCACTGGCTGGCGAAGTCCGCGTGGGTGGTCCCGGCTCGCGTGACAGCGCGGTCGACCAGCGTCTTGACCTCGCGGGCGATGTGCTCCGCGTCGAGACGGGTGCCGTGGAAGGCGCTGTTGGCGATGTGCGCGCCGAGCAGCTCGGCGATGGGACGCACACCGCGGGCCGCGGCGGCCTCTGCCGTTTCCATGACCAGACCGCACGCACCCATGCCGAGGATCATCCCGTGGCGGCGCCGGTCGAAGGGCAGCGCCGCTTCCTCCACCTTGTCCTTGGTGGTGGCGGCGCCGGCGGCCATGAAGCCCGCGCCGATCCACGGGAGGAGCGCGTCGCCGGTCACGTCGTCGGCGCCGGCCACGATCACGCGCTCGCAGCGGCCTGAACGCAGCCAGTCCTCGGCGACGGCGATGGCCTGCGTGGTGCTCGCGCAGGCGGCGTTCACCTGCGTGTTGGGCCCCCGTGCGCCGAGGAACTGGGCGAGCTGGCTGTGGCCCATCGCCAGCACCTGGAACAGGAAGCGCCGGTCGAAGTGACCCTCGCCGTCGTCGGCGTTGTCGCTGAGCTTGCGGACGAGCTGGTCGTAGCCGGGGAAGGCGCTCGCGAAGACGATGCCGGTGGTGTCGCGGAGGGACTCGGGCAGGGCCCAGCCGGTGGCGACGGCTTTGCCGGTGGTGGTTTGGCGGTAGGTGCGCACCAGCGGGATGCGCGCGTCTTTGAGGGCCTCGAGAGCGGCGGCAAACGCGAGCTGCGTGGTGATGTCGAGGCTGCGGGCGAGCGCGGCGTCCACGCCGTAGTCGGCCACGAGGTCGAAGTGGGCCTTCTGCCCCGCGAGTCGGATCACCTGGTCGCGGCGGTTGACCGGCAAGAAGTTGCCCTCGCCGGTGACCGGGTCTTTCGTCAGGCGAACGAGGTTCTTCTCGATGAAGCGGTCCTGATTGCGCTCGCTCACCGCCGTGATGCGGTTCTCCCCGCGGAGGATGCGTTGCACCGCGTCGGGCTCGAAGACCTCGGTGCCGCCCGGCAAACCGAGCGAGGCGCCGCTACACACGACCCCCACGCGCGGCGCGGGCGCGACGGGGGCCTCCACCGCAGCGACGACCGGCGTCGCCGCCGGGGCGGGCTGGTGGGCTTGCTGGAAGGCCGTCCAGGCGGCGCCGAGGAAGCCCTGCAACGCAGGCAACATCGCGCTCGCGAAGGCCGGGGCGTCGAGGCGGCCGAGGTCCTGGCTCGCGATCTCGGCGAGGAACCGTGCGGCGCTGTCGGCTGGGAGGGACGGGAGCCCGGGGGTGGGAGGTGCCGTCGTGACCGGAGCATACTCATGTGTGGCCACGGGCTGCGCGGGACGGCGCTCGGGGAGGTTGCCCGGGCGCGTGGACTTGAGTCGGCGCGCCGCGTAGTCGGTCAGGTCCTGGAGGGTGCGGTACTGCCCCATCCGGAAGTCGGGGTCGTGCTCCAGCCTCAGGCGCTCACGCACCTGGGCGATGATGTCGGCCAGCTTGACGGTGTCGATGCCGAGGTCGGCCTCGACGTCCTGGTCGAGCGCCAGCGACTCCACCGGCAAGCCGGTGCGCTGCGAGACGATGCTGAGGATCTGTCGCTGCACCTCGGGGGTGCTGACCGAGGGCTCGGGCGTGTCGGCGGGGGTGGAATGCCGGGTCGAGAGGGCGGCGGTGGTGGAGCGCCGCGGGGCCGAAGTTGCGAAGAGGTCGGTTTCGCGCTCGGGACGTTCGTTCACCGGGAAACCGAGCGCGTAGAGCTCGGCCAGCGTGTCGAGGAAGGACAGCACGCCGCCGCGCTTGGGCTGGTTGGTGTAGAGCGCGCGGTGCGGGCGGTGCTTGAGGATCGCGACCACGAAGCCCGCGAGCGCCCGCTTGGGACCGCACTCCACGAAGATGCGGGCGCCGTCGTTGTACATGCGCTCCACCTGCGCGATCCACTCCACCGGCGCGGCCACCTGCTTCGCCAGGTTGTCGATGATCGCCTCGCGAGCGCCGGGGCCCGTGGGGTAGTAGCGGCTATCGACATTGGTCGTGATCTTACGACGCGGTTCCTGGACGTCGAGGCCCTCGAGCACGCGCTTCAAGGGCGCGGTGGCGGGGGCGACGATCCGGCTGTGGAAGGCGTGGCTCACCGGCAAGGGGTAGACGGTGATGCCACGGGACTTGAAGAGCTCGCTGGCGGCCTCCACCGCGTCGGAGTCGCCCGCGATCACGGTTTGACCCGGCGAGTTCTTGTTGGCCGGCACCACGTAGCCGGGCACCTCGGCGAGCACTTCCATCACCGTGTCGGCGCTCGCGGCGATTCCTGCCATCTTGCCGAAGTCGTCGAGCTTCACCGCGGCCATCTCCCGTCCCCGGGCGGAAACGGCGACCAGCGCGTCGCGGAAGCTCAGGATGCCGGCGGCGACGGCCGCGCCGTACTCTCCGAGGCTATGTCCCGCGACCATGTCGGGGCGCACGCCGTAGGCGCTCAGGAGCCGCAGGATGCCGATATCGACGGTGAGCGTGGCCGGCTGGGAGATCGCCGTGTCGCGCAGGGCCTCGAACTGGTCGTCCTCCGACAAACTTTCGTCGCGACGGATGTAGGACGTGAGGCTGCGCCCGAGGATGGGCGTCATCACCTCGTCGGCCTCGCGAAAGGTGTCGGCGACGATCGGGAACTGCTCGGCCAGATCGAGGCCCATGCCGATGTACTGTGAGCCCTGCCCGGTGAAGAGGAAGGCGAGCTGCCCGTCGCAAGGCACGTCTTCCAGGGCGATGCCCCGCTGGCGAACCAGGTCGTAACCCTTGCCCTTCTTGACGGCGCTCACCACCTTGTCGATCTGCGCGCTGCGCTCTGTGTCGTCGGCCGCCGCTGCGGCGACGCGCAGCGGAGCGTCGGGCTCGTAGGGCGCAGCCTCGCCTCGCGATGAGAGCGCCTCGCAGCGGGTGATCATCTCCTCGGGCGAGTCGGCCGAGAGGGCCCAGAGACCAGGGGGGACGGGGAAGCTCGGGCTGGCGGCGCTCGTGGCGGGGGCTGCGACGGCCGCCGGCACGGGACGACGGCGCGCCGGGGAGGTCGGGCGGTGGACCGAGCCCTTCTGGTAGCCCTCCAGCACCATGTGGAAGTTTGTCCCCCCGAAACCGAAGGCGCTCACGCCGCAGAGGCGACGGCTGCCCTCCCAGGCCTCGGGACGGTCGCTCACCCTGAGCGGCACCACCGAAAGGTCAAGGTCTTTCCTTGCGTTCTTGTAGTTGATGCTGGGAAGAAAGACGCCGTGATGGAGCGCGAGGCAGGCCTTCAGCGTGCTGGCGGCCCCGGCCGCCGACTTCAGGTGCCCGATGTTCGACTTGATCGACCCGATCCGCGCCGGGCGGTCGCGACGACCGGAACCCACGATCTCTGAGAGCGCCTCGACCTCGACCTTGTCACCCACGACGGTGCTCGTGCCGTGGCACTCGAAGAGATCGATGTCCCAGGGATCGACGCCCGCGTTCTCGTAGGCGCGGCGCAGGGCACGGCGCTGTCCCTCTGGGTTCGGCGCGGTGATGCCCTTGCCCTTGCCATCGCTACTCGCACCGAAGCCCCGGATCACCGCGTACACCCGGTCGTTGTCGCGGATGGCGTCGGACAGGCGCTTGAGCACCACGATGCCCACGCCCTCGCCCAGCACGAAGCCGTTGGCGCCGGCGTCGAAGGGGCGAGACCCGTCCGGAGACAGGGCCCCGATCTTGCAGAATTTCGCGTAGGTGGCGACACCCATCGAGCGGTCGGCCCCGCCGGTGAGCGCCAGGTCGAAGTCGCCGTCGCGGAGGCCCTTCACGGCGGCCTGGATCGCGGCCATCGAGCCAGCGCAGGCGGCGTCGGTCGTGAAGTTCGGCCCGCCGAGGTTCAGGGCATTGGTGATGCGGCCGGCCACGACGTTGGCCAACTCGCCGGGCATGGAGTCCTCGGTGATTGGCGGCAGGTCGCGCTTGAGCTCTTGCTCGTAGCCGGCGAGGATGGCGGCCCGCGCTTCGGCGGGGATCGCCGCGAAGCCAGGGACCTCCGACAGCGCCTTGCGCATCGCCGGGAACATGACGCGGAGCGTGTACTCGTCGGTGATCTCGCCACCCATGGAGTTGCCGAGAATGGTGGCAACGCGGGAGCGGTCGAAGTCGCGGCTGTCGCCGTAGCCGGCATCGTCGAGTGCGTCTGCGGCGGCCTCCAGGGCCATTTGCTGGATTGGGTCGACGAGCCGGGCGACGGACGGCGGGATGCGAAAACGCTTTGGGTTGAACTGGAAGCCGGTAACGAAGCCACCGATCTTCGCGTAGGTTTTGTCCGGGGCGGACTTGTCCGGGTCCCAGTACAAGGCAGGGTCCCAGCGTTCCCTCGGCACCTCGATGATCCCGTTGAAGCTGGCGAGCAGTCCCTCGTGGAGGGCCAACGGGGAAAACGCCCGCGGCAAGCGGCAGCCCAGGCCAATGACCGCCACCGGCTCGTGCCGGAAGTCGGCGATGGGCTCATCGAGGGGTGCCCCCGCGGGGGCGGGCGTGGACACCGGTGCCGCGCTGGCGCGGGCCACGGGCCGTGTAACATAGGCGCCAAGGGCATCGCCGAGGCGCGGGAAACGCTTCGTCATCGCGATGGCGTGGAGCGCGCCGGTCCCGGCGGGCCAGGCCCGGTCGAAGGGATCGGCGTCGTCGTCGAGGGCGCCACGGGCGGCGTCTTCGATGGCCTCGCCCCGGGCGACGCGACGATAGGCTTCGCTCGCGAGGGAGGCGACGAAGTTCTGGTCGTTTACGCGCCGGAAGTCGGCGGCCACGAGCCGATCGAGCCTTGCCGCGAGCCGGGGCGGTAGCGGCCAGTAGGCGGCCAGCACGTCGGAAAGGATGAGCCCGTGGGCATCGGGCGCGCTCACCTCGGGCGGGTGGGGCCAGTCGATGATCACCTCGCCCTTGCTCGCGAAGGCGCCGAGAAGCTCGCGCACGTCGTCGGCGCCCGCGCGACCGCCGCTGCCGAGGCCGCGAAGCACCACGCCCGCGAAGCCGGGACCGGCGGGCGAGTCGTCGGTGCGCTCGATCCACGTGGGCCGCGAAGGGTGGGGCTCACCGCGCTGGGCGATGATCGGGCCCGAGCCCGGGGCGGCGGTGGCAACCCTGACTCGAACCCAGGCGCCGGCGGGCACGCCTGCGGGCGAGTCACTGGTGAGGTCGAGCACCGGCGTGGCGCCGAGAGCGGCCACGCTCGCGCACAAGTGGGCGCGGGTGGCGGGCAAGAGCACGAAACAGCGCGGCTCGGGCATTCCCGGGGGCTCCCTGCGAGGCGGGCGGGACTATCGCAGATGCTGATGCCGTGCGAATGAGCGCACGTTCACCCTATGTTACGCAGGCGGCAGAGGCCCCCCACGATGATGCTGCTCCCCGTGTTGCTCGCTCTCTGGTCGCCCGTCGCCGAGGCGGCCGGCGGCTACAAGCTGTCGAAGCGCGTCAATCTCAGGTATCAGGACGTCATCGTCACCACCGACGGCACCCGGTGGTGCGGCAAGATCGTCGAGAAGGGCGACACGTTTCGCATCCGTCTCGAGGGGCAGTCGGAGATCGCGATACCGCGCGAGCAAATCCTCTCCGTCACGCGCGAGCTGAACCCGGAGCTGGTGCACAACGGACAGATCACCCTTCGCGTGACGCCCGGGGTCGAGGCGGCCTTCGTCATCGCCGACGAGAACGGTGGTCCACAATACGGCATTTTCACGGAGGCCGCGATCGGGGCCAACTTTGGGGGCGCCTTCGAGCCGGAGCTGACCCTTACCATGACGCCGGTGGGTCCCGACGACGGGCGCACGAACCTCGAACTCGGCTTTGGACTTCGCTACTACATCCAGCCGCGCAGCAAGACCAAGGCGTTCACCAACACGCAGATCATCATGTACGGCAGCCGCGGCGACCTCGGCCTCCGCACCGGCCCGGGCTTCACGTGGGACATTGGCCAGAACTTCGGTTTTGGCATCCACCAGGGGGTGACCCTGCTCATCCAGGACGACCCCGAGGCGGTGGCCGTGGGCTACCACGTGGGGTTGACAGGACAAGGCCGCTTTTGATGTAATACGTGAACTTTCGCCACCTGTGGTAGAATGTCACGCTCTCGGCCCGCATGACCCTCCCTGCGCTCACCGGTCACCTGTACCTGCGCCACCACCGCGTGCTCGTGGTGGACGACGAGCCGCTCAACTTGCAGGTCTTCGAGTTCAATTTTGGCGACGAATTCTCGCTGAGCTTCGCGAATAACGCCGAGGAGGCGATGGCGATTCTGCGGGCGGAGCGCGTGGCGGTGGTGATCGCCGATCATCGCATGCCGGGGATGCTTGGTCTGGATCTTTTGAGCTGGGTGGCGGAGCAGCGGCCCGAGACGGTGCGCCTGTTGCTCACTGCCCACACCGACGTGCCGCTTCTGCTCGACGCCACCAATCGGGGGGTCCTCTTCCGCTACGTGCCCAAGCCCTGGGACGCCGACACCATGCGGCAGGACATCATGCTCGCGATCCAGCGGCACGTGCTCGAGGAGGAGAACGCCCGGCTGCGTCGCACGGCGTCGAGCGTCCCCCACGGCCCCGATGCGGTGGCCGCCGCGCTCCTCGCCGAGATCGAGTCCGTGGAGGGCGAGCTCGCGCAGGCCTCCGCCGCCCTGGGCACCGCCGATGCCGAGCGGGCGCGCTCGTCGCTGCGCGAGGCACTGTCGCGCGTCACGGAGATGGCCGCCGACTTGCGACGGGAGTCGGGCCGGCGCCAGCGCTCGATGCTGACCCTCGACCCGAATGAGCTCGTGCTCGCGGCAACCAGCGGCCACCGAGATCGACTGGCGACGCTGGGCATCCACCTCGAGACCCGACTCGACCCCGACGTGCCCGCCGTGCTCGGCGCGCGCGACGCCCTGGTGGAGGCCATCGGCGCGCTGGTGCGCAACGGGATCGACGCCATGGAGCGGCTCGTGGGCGAGCGCGCGGTCGCGCGGCGTGTGCTCCGCGTGAACACCGGTCGCGGTGAGGCGGGCGAGGCGTTCATCAGCGTGCTCGACATGGGGCCCGGATTCCCCTCCGCGGCTCGTCGAGTGGCGGGGCGTCCCTTCTTCTCCACCCACGATCGCCCGGGGCTCGGGCTCGCCGTCGCGCGCGCGGTGGCGGAGGCTCACGGTGGGCGGGTGCGCATCGGGGAGTCTCGGCCGGTCGACGCGACGGCCGGCGGCGCCGAGGTGACGATCGAGCTGCCCGCGTGGAAGAGCCCCTAGGCCATGGCGCTCGGCTCCCTCCCGCGACGGATCAACCCCCGCAGACGGACTATTCTCAGGCTAGAGTCGGGCAAGCTCGAGCGCGAGCGGGTGACCAACCTCTCCGCCAACGGCATGTTCGTCGAGGGACACCAGCTCCTCGACGCGCAGAAGGGGGCGCTCTGGATCCCGGGTGACGATCGGCCGCTCGAGGTGAAGATCCGCGCCACCTACGCGCGACCTCACGGCGTGGGGGTGTTGTTCGACCCGAGTGACCGGCGCACGCGGCAGGAGCTTGTTGCCTACGTGACCCACCAGCGGGAGCAGGCGCGCCTGGAGCGGATGGAGCGGCGCCTCCACGAGGGCGAGGCCGTGAATCTCAAGCCGATGAACGAGGAACTCGGCACGCGGCTCGTCTTGCGGCCGATCGAGCGCGCCGGCACAACGCTGGAGATGTACAGCGCCATCGAGGGTCGTTCCCTCCCCGCGCGCCTCGCGGCGGTCGACCCGATCAACGCGCGCCTGAGTGTCTTGCTCGACTCGGGTCACGCGTCGGGACGCACAGATGTGCCCGGCGAGTTCGACGAGGTGTTCCTCGTGCTCCGACATGGCGGCGTGGCCTACCTCGCCGACACGGTCGTAGAGCGCACCGCGGGGGTGCTCTCCTCCGTGATGCTCCCGGAACGCATCTTCCTGCCCGAGCGTCGTCTGATGGAGCGCGAGCTCGTGGCCCAGGGAGGTGTCCTCCGCTTCGAGCTCGATGGACGCACGGTCATCGCCGAGGTGGTGCAGCACGACGCCAACGGGCTCTCCGCCCTGTTGTGGACGGCCGACGCGCGTGCGCTCGGCGCCCGCGAGCGCGTGGAGGGCGCACGCCTCTCCCGGGCCGAGGGGGAGACGCCGCTCGAACCTTTGCGGGTGGTGTGGAAGGCCGACACGGCTCAGGACGGCCGCGTGCGCTTCGGCTTCGAGCGGGTGCTCAGCCGCGTGCCCGTGCCCGTGGAGGAGATCGCGCTCCAGCATGCCCGCCGCGGGATGGTAGCGCGCGCCTGGGGCGGTGTGCAGCACGTGGTGGGTGGATGGCTCGGCCGGATCGGCGTCGGGCCCTCGGCACCCGCCCCGCAGGTCTGGACTCTTCCCGACGAGCAGGGGCGACCGATTGTCGCGCTCGTTAATACCACTTTCGACGCCGAACGACCGCCCCCCGGTCGCGTCGCGATCGTCGTGCTTCCGCCTCCGTTTGCCCGTCGCAAGGAGATCTTGGGACCGGTGGCGTTGGCGCTGGTGGAGACCTTCCGGGCGGCGGGCGAACACGTGATCGTGGTCCGCTACGACGGCATGAACCACGTGGGCGAGTCCTGGAAGGATGAGGCGTCGAGCGGTCCCGACAGCGCCATGCTGCACTGGACGCTCACCCAGACCGTGCGCGACCTCGCCACCGTGCACCGGGGTGTGCGTGCCAAGCTTGGGCCCCGCGCCACGCCGACGGCGCTGGTGTCGTTCTCGATGTCGGCCGTCGCCGCTCGACGCTACCTCGCCGAGGGCGCCGAGGGCGTGGACTACTGGATCGCCCCCATGGGCGCCCCCGACCCTCGCGACATCATCAAGAACAGCGCCGGCGGCGTGGACTGGGTGGGCGACCGTGCGCGTGGCAAGTCCCTGGGGGTGAACCTCATCCAGGGTCACCTGCTCGATTGTGATCGGGGCTGCGACGACATGCTCGGCGCCCAGATGGCGGCGCTCGAGGATGCCCGGAGAGAGATGGCCCAGGTGAAGCAACCCGTCACCTGGCTGTGTGGTCTCCACGACTACTGGGTGAACCTGCACCGTGTGGAGGACATCCTTGGCGTGGAGGCCCCCGGGTCGCGCGAACTCATTCGCGTCCCAACGGGTCACTTCGTTCGCCAGAGCGAGGAGGCCTTGGAAGTCTTCCGCATCATCGCCCAGCGCGTCGCGTCGCGGCTTCTCGACCGGGAGGTGGAAGCGCGCCTGCCGCCCACGCACGTGCTCACGCGCGCCGCTGACATGGAGCGCACGCGTCGTGAGTCGACACCATTCGATGCGAAGGCCTACTGGACGAGCTACCTCGCCGGTACCCAGCGCAACCCGCTCGGCTTCGACCTCCTCGCGCTCACCGACGAGTACGCCCAGTTGATGGACGATCAGGTTGACCTTCTGGAGCTCGAAGGCGACGACCGGGTGATCGACCTCGGCTGCGGCACCGGCAACGGCCTCGCCGCGCTGGTACGCCGCTGGGCGAGTGTCTCGCCGGGGCTGCAGGTCGATGCGGTGGATTTCGTGACGAGCGCGATGGATCGGGCTCGCCAGAAGGTGGGCGAAGCGGCGCGAGAAGTGGGCGTGCGCGTGCCGACCGTTCGCTTCCAGGAAGCCGACCTTTCGCTTCCGCCGGACTACCCGAACTTGCCCTACGGCGACTCCGCCTTCGACGCGGTCTTGCTCAGCCTGGTGGTGCCCTACCTCCGCGAGCCGCAGCTGCTACTGCGCGAGATCCACCGGATCCTCTTGCCAGGCGGTCGGTTGGTGCTGTCGACCTTGCGTCCCGACGTGGACATGGGTGGGCCGCTCAAGCGCCTCAAGGAGAAAGTCGAGGCGGGCGACCAGCAGCTGGTGGACGGCTGGCACGGGGCGAAGTTGCTGGCCGCCGTCCAGGACTATGTCAACGCTGCCGCGCGTCTCATCGACCTCGAGATGGACGGGCGTTTCCGCTTCTACGAGCGCGAGGCCTTCGAAGACCTCGTCCGCGACTCGGGATTCCGGGTGGAGCGCGTGGTGGCCAGCTTCGGCAACCCCGCCGCGGCCATCGTGATCGTGGCCGTCAAGCCGGATGGGTAGGCGGGAGCGCGCCGAGGAAGCTTTCCGTGTCGACGTGCGGTCGGCGACGGTGCGCGGGCTTCGACTCGCCGCCGGCGTCGGGGCGGTCTTCGTGCCGCTCTTCAACTTCCTCGACTGGATGCTCGTGCCCGAGCACGCGGGGACCTTCCTCTACTGGCGTCTGGTGGCCGCTGTGGTGTGCGCGGTGTGCATCCTCGCCAGCTTCACCGAGCGCGGACGTCGTAATATCATCATATTTGGTTACGCTGCCTGCCTAGCAACCAGCTTGTCGATCGCGTTGATGGTGAGCCGGATCGCCCCCGGCGTGTCGACCTACTACGCGGGTCTGAACCTCTGCCTCCTCGCCATCGCGGTGCTGTTTCCCTGGCACCCGAAACACACCGCGATCATCTCGGCGACGATCGTGGCTTCCTTCGTGGGGCCGGTCGTTGCCGCCGGCGGCACGCCCGAGCCCGCGCTCTTCGTCAACAACCTCTTCTTCACGGCGACCACCGGCGTGATCTCCTCGCTGAGCGCCTGGGCGCACTTTCGCGAGCAGCGGCGCCGCTTCGACCTCTCCTGGTCGCTCGAGATGCGCAGCCGCGACCTGGCCGAGGCTAACGACCGCCTCCGCGAGGTCGACGAGATGAAGTCGCGTTTCTTCGCGAACGTCTCGCACGAGCTGCGCACCCCGCTCACCCTGGCGCTCTCCCCCGTGGAGTCCTTGCTGGCCGACCCGAGCATCGGCGGGGGACCGAGGGACATGCTCGAGAGCCTGCATGTCGACCTCGTCGTGCTGCGTCACCGCATCGAGGAGCTCATCGACCTGGCCCGGCTCGACAGCGGCAAGGTGCAGCTCCGGCGCGAGCCGGTGGATCTTGTCCGCCTCGTGCAGACGGTCGCGACGGCGGCGCGTCCCTTCGCCGCCCGGCACCAGATCCTGATGGAGGTGGAGCTGCCGGTGCGGATGGCCGCCGTGGCTGGCGACCCCAACATGCTCGAGCAGGTCATCTTCAACCTCCTGAGCAACGCCTTGAAGTTCACGCCCGCCGGCGGCCGGGTGCGGGTGAGCCTCGCCGGGCGGGGCGAGAGGGCGGAGCTCGTGGTGAAGGACACGGGCCCGGGGCTCTCGGAGGACGACCAGAAGGAGCTCTTCGTGCGCTTCGGGCGCAGCGTGGGCACGCAGCATGCCCGCGGTTCCGGGCTCGGGCTGGCCCTCGCGAAGGAGTTCACCGAGCTCCATGGGGGCACGATCGCCTGCGAGTCGCGCCTGGGCGACGGCGCGGCGTTCCGGGTGCTGCTCCCGGTTTTACAGGGCGCCGATGCGCCGCCTCCCGAGGCCGCGGGCGAGAGCGACGCGCAGCTGGCGCTCGATTTCGAGAGCGAGCTCCAGGGGCGGGAACCTGATCGGCATCGAGTCGAAGAACCCGACGACGGGCGGCCCCTGGTCCTGGTGGTCGACGACAACCCGCGTCTCCGGGCGTTTGTGCGGGAGAGCCTCACCGCCGAGTTCCGGGTGATCGAGGCGGCCGACGGCCTCGACGCGCTCGCCCGGGTGCGCAGTGACGCGCCCCTGGTCGTGGTGTGCGACATGATGATGCCGCGCATGGACGGATCCGAGTTCCTGGCGGCGGTGCGGTCGGACGGGAAATACCGCCTGCTTCCAGTGCTGCTCCTCACCGCGCATGGTGACGCCTATTTGCGCGACGAGGCGCTGGAGCTCGGCGCCTCAGACTTTCTCACCAAGCCCTTCTCAGCGCGTGAGCTGCGTGCTCGCGTGCGCAACTTCGTGTCGCTCCGCTCCGCGCAGACAGCCCTGTCCAACACCAACGACGCTCTCGCCAACGCCCTGGCGGAAACCCGCTCCGCGCAGGCCCGGGCAGTGCGCGCCGAGAAGCTCGCGGCGATTGGACAGCTCGCCACAGGCATCGGCCACGAGGTGAAGAACCCTGTCAACTTCGTTCTGAACTTCGCGCGACCGTCGCGACAACGACTCGAACGGATGCGTGGCTCGGTCATGGATCGACCCGACGGCGTGGAGCTGGCAACGGAGCTCGGCACGGTGTCCGACGCGATGGCGCGGATCATCGAGGGCAGCGAGCGCATCGTCAACATCGTCAATGGCTTGCAGGCCTTCGCGCGCGGCGGCGATGCGCGTGTGCTGGTTGATCTTGACGCTGAGATCAGCGCCGTCGTGCGCTTGTCCGAGGCGACGGTGCCCGCGAACGTCATGCTGCACGTGGAGCTCGGCGAGGCTGGCATGGTGCTCGGCAGCCCCGTGGGCGTCGGGGCGGTGGTGATGAACCTCCTGTCGAACGCGCTGCGTGCCTGTCGCCAGGGCGGAAACGTGTGGATTCGCAGCCACGGCGACGGCGAGAACGCCGTGATCGTGGTGCAGGACGATGGCGAGGGCATCGCACCCGAGCACCGCGACCGCGTCTGGGACCCCTTCTTCACCACCCGCAGCGCCGGCGACGGTCTCGGACTTGGGCTCGCCCTGGTGCAGCGCATCGTGCACGAGGACATGGGAGGCAAGATCGAGCTGCAGAGCGCCCCTGGTCAGGGCACGACCTTCACCATCACGCTGCCCCGGCAGGGCGTGACGCGCGCGAAACCGGGTTGGGCGGACATTTCCGCCACCGCCTGAAAAGCGGATTAGGCGCGGCGGATGCCCTGGACCTACATTGTCCCCGCCGTGCTCGTGGTGCTGTACTTGGCGGTGGAGCTCAAGACCTCCCGCCCCGACGGCACCCTCGTGCGGATGCAGCCTTTCCGGCGGATCATGCAGTACCTCATGCCGACGCGCAACGAGTCGGTGGTGTACTTCGAGGCCTACCTCGACGCCACCCGGCTCTTGGCGTACTTGGAGAAGGCAAAGGTCAAGTTCGAGGCCAATGTTACCCACGCCACGGTGGCGGCGAGCGGCATTGCCCTGTCGGCCACGCCGCGTATGAACCAGTTCGTGATCGGGCGCCGGTTGTACCATCGCAAGGGCAAGTGGCTCACGTTCTCGATGAAGCGGCAGAAGCTCAGCCGCGAGGCCAAGATCGGCACCGTCAAGCTCGAGTTTCTCGATGGCGAGACCTTCCCCCAGTGGTGCGCGCGCGTGAACGCCGGCATCAACGTGGAGCGAAGCGGAAAGAAGACCTCGGGCGACAAGGAGCTCGATCTCTTCAACCTCTTGCCCCGCCCCTTCCTTCGCTCCACGGCGTGGGCGATCAACCAGCTCAACTACTACAACCTCTTGCCGGGCGACTTCATCAAGGACGACCCGATGCACACGTCTTTGTTCATCGCCAACCTCGGCAGCCTCGACATGGCGCCGGGCTTCCACCACCTCTACGAGTACGGTACTTGCCCGCTGTTCGTCATGTTCGGCAAGATCGAGCCGGCGCCGATGGTGGTGGACGGCCGGGTGGAGGTGCGGCCGCGCTTGCACGTGCGCTTCAGCTTCGACGAGCGTATCGACGACGGCATCAACGCGCGCTTCGGCATCGAGAAGATCCGCGAGGTGCTGCTCGACCCCGAGAGGTGGCTCGGCGGCGTGGCCGACGACGGGAGCGACAGCTTCGCGATGTGGCCGCCGCGCGAGGACATCGAGATCCTCATGCCCGACGTCGCTGGCCAGGCCTAGAAACTACTCGCTGATGTCGCTGGCGCTTCGAGGCTCGACCTTGAAGGCCTCGTAGGTGTAGGCGATGGGGCCAGTGATCGAGTCGTACAAGCCGGGGCCAAAGCCGTCGTAGTAGGGGAAGAAGGCATCGTCGATGGTGAGATTGTGGCTGGTGACGGACTCGCCGTAGCCGTCGGGGTCGCTCAGGATCTCCACGTCGAGAAGCTCGACGAGGACGCCCTCGTAGGATTCCCAGTCGCTGGGCGCGCGCGACAGCGGCGTGACGCCGAGCGCGGTGGAGCCGCGTACCTCGATGTCGGCGGCGTCGGCGACGAGGAGCTCGGTCTCATCGTAATACTCCTGCGCGAGGCCGGTGAGATCGACGACCTGGCCGGGCACGGGGCTGGTCTCGACGCCGTCGAGGTACACGCGCAGGCCGGACCACTCCCCGCCGCCCTCGTCCTGCACCCAGAACGAGGTGCCGTCCGCCGTGAGCCCGGAGACGACGACCACGCCCTCGAGGGTGACGGTGCCGAGCTCGCCCATCTGCACGTCGCGACCGGTGAGGGAAGCGGTGCCGGTGTCGCTGTCGCTGTCGGTGTCTGTGTCGGTGTCGGTGTCGGCGTCGCCGAAGGGCTCCTCGCCTTCCTTCACGCACTGTCCGTCCTGGTACACCTCCCCGTCGTCGCAGTCCTGCGTGTTGCCGGAGCAGGCGAGCGTGGCGAGGGCGCCGAGCGAGAGGGGGACGATGATCGCGCGCATGGACACCCCGGAATGAAGGGGGGGCACGCTACCCGGCCGGGAAGCGGATTTCCACCTGTCCACCGCCGGCTGGCGACTCGGAGAGCGAGACCTCTCCGCCCGCCCGGAGAATGAGCGCGGTCGTGGCCGTGAGGTCGAGGTCGGCGTTCTTGCCGCTGCGTCGGGCCCGCGCCGCCGAGGTGAGGACGCCGACGGGGAGCACGTCGAAGGGTGGCCCCTCGTCGCCCACCCAGAGTAGCGGCCCGGTGGCCGAGGCCCGCGTTCCGACCACGATCCGGCCCCGGCCCTCCATGGCAGCGCGGGCCTGGCTCACCAGGTGCAACATCGCGTGTCGGAGGTTCGCGGGATCGATGAGGACCGGGACGGGTTCGGAGCAACAATCGAGGTACACCCGCGTCTCGTCGCCGCCCATCCTGCGGAGCAGGGGTAGCATGTCGGACACGGCGCGGGTGAGATCGATCACCTGCGGCTGGGGCAGGGCCCGCCGGCCCAGGGCGCTAAGCTGGCTGGTGAGCTCGGCGGCGCGCGTACACGCGATGCGGAGTGACTCCACCTCGCTGTGCACCTCGGGGTTGCTCGAGATCACCGCGAGCCGTTCAACGGCGTCGCGCACTCGGGTGACGAAGTGGCCCAGGTCCTCGGCGGTGCCTGCGGCGAGCCGCGTCGCGTTCTCGAGTCCCCGAGCGTCGTGTTCGATCATGCGACATCTTACGGTCTCGTCTCGCGTCGCTGGTGTCGGACGGGATGGCGCCAAGCGCGGGTGTTCGGCCGGTCGGGGTGTCGGTGTTTGTCCTACACGCCGCTGCCGTCGCCTGGGACGAGCAAGCGGTTCTGGATGGCGTAGAGCGTGAGATCGGCGTTTCCGCGAGCGCCGATTTTTTCTAGGAGGCGTGTCCGGTAGGTGCTCACCGTCTTCACGCTGAGTCGCAGGTCGTCGGCCGCCTGCTTCACCGCCTGTCCACGCGCGAGCCGCATGAAAACATCGAACTCCCGGTCGGACAGGCGCTCGTGGGGCGCCTCGGCTGGCCCGGCAGCGAGCTGCGAGGCGAGGTGCTCGGCGAGCGACGCGCTCACATAGCGCCCCCCGCGCAACACCCGGCGCACGGCGTTGGCCAGCTCCTCTGCGGCAGATTGCTTGGTGACGTAGCCACTGGCCCCGAGGCGCAGGGCACGCTCGGCGAAGTGCTGCTCCGGGTGGGCCGACAATACCAGCACGCGGGTGGCGGGCCGAATGAGGCGCAGCTGCTCCAGGAGGTCGAGCCCGCCGCGCCCGGGGAGGGACACGTCGATGATGGCGAGCTCGAAGCGCTCCGCCTGCGCCGCGCGAAGGGCCTCGGCGACGTCGTTGGCCTCGGTGATCTGCACGTCGCCGAGCTCGGCGTGGAGCAGACCGGCGACGCCTCGTCGCAAGAGTGGGTGGTCGTCGACCAGCAGTACGCGGAGCACGACGACGGTTATTGCACCGATATCGACCGCGATCAACCCGACGAGGTAAACGGCTCGTCGCTAGGCGCTCAGGACGCCGGATTCGAGCGGCGGGACATCGCGCTCCCGGGCGTGCGCGCCGCGCCACAAGAAGAGCGCTGCGACGCAACATGCGACCGGGCAGGCCACCAGCGCCGCGGCGAGGCGCTCGGCACGTTCGCCTTGCCCGTGGTCGACCAGGAGGCCCAGCAGCGGCGGGGCGATGCCGTAGCCGACGAGATTCACGACCAGGTAGTAGCCGCCGACGGCACGGCCGCGAGCCTCGGCCGGGACCATCTCGGTGAGGTCGGCCATGGCCGGGCCGAGCCAGGCGAGCGCGCAGGCGCAGAGCGCGAACAGGGCGACGGCCGCGAGCCAGGGGTTCGTTGCGAGCAGCAGGGCGGTCCACGCCAGGCCGCAGCCCACGGCGGCGCTGGCGGTGAAGCGCATGCGGCCGCCTTCGGTGCGGCGGCGCCACCGGTCCGCGAGGCCGCCGCCAAGGGCGGAACCGAGCAGGCCGCCGAGCACGGTGCAGGCGCCGAGGAGCGTGCCGACGGTGGCGAGCTCGAGCTCGAAGCGCGCCGCGACCAGCGACGGCGACCACATGGCCACCGCGTTCGCCGCCACGGCGAAGAGCGCGTAGCCGGCGAGGTGGGCGCGGGCTGCGGGGTCGCGCAGCACACGAGCGAGGAGCGGCGTGGGTGGGGCGGTCGGCTGCGGCGCGGCTGCTGCGACGCGGCGGGGCTCAGACACCAGGGCGAGGAGCGCCCCGGCGAGCACGAGTCCCGGCAAGCCGAGGAGCCAGAAAGCGGTACGCCAGCCGAGCGACTGGGCGATGGCGCCACCGGCAAACAGGGCGATCCCCGCGCCGATGGGCACGCCCGCGCCGAAGGTGGCGCTGGCCGTGGCGCGGCGCTCGGCGGGGAAGAGGTCGGCGATCAGCGAGATCGCGGCGGGGCCGAGGGTGGCCTCGCCCACGCCCACGAGCACGCGGCAGAGAAAGATCGCCTCGAAGCTATGGGCCCAGGCGGTGGCCGCGGAGGCGAGACTCCAGAGCGCAAGGCCGCCCGCGATCATGCGCACCCGGTGCACCCGGTCGGCAAGCCGGCCGAAGGGCACGCCGAGCGCGGTATAGAACAGCACGAAGCTCGTGCTGCCGAGCAGCGCGAGCTGGGTTTCCGACAGCGCCAGCTCGGCCTTGATGGGCCCGAACAGGATGTAGATCAGCGTGCGGTCGAGGAAGTTGAAGGTGTAGACCAGCGCGAGCAGCAAGAGCGCGCGCCAGGCCGCTGCGGAGACTGGGGGAAGCATGGTCGAGCGCTAACGGCGATGCTGCGATGCGTCAAGCACTGATGCTGCATGGCAGCATGACCGCATCGGTCGGTGACCGACCGGCGTGCCGGTTACCAGCCCGTCCATGTCCACCACGATTGCCGACACCGTCGCCGAGCGCGCCCGCGAGGCTTTCCCCGAGGCCCTGGAGTCGCTGTGCGGCTACCTTCGCACCCCCGCGATCTCCTGCGACCCGGCGCACGCCGATGACGTGCGCACCCTCGCCGCTCGGGTGCGCGATGACCTCGTGGCGCTCGGCTTCGCCGATGCCAGCGTGCGCGAGGTGGAAGGTGCGCTTCCCTGCGTGACCGCGAGCCGTATGAACGCGCCCGGCAAGCCCACGATCCTCGTGTACGGTCACCTCGACCTGCAACCGGTGAAGGGCGAAACCTGGACCAGCCCGCCGCACGAGCCCACGGTCCGCGAGGGCCGCCTCTACGCGCGCGGCGCGGCCGACGACATGGGCGGCTGGGTGAGCCACATGGCGGCCGTGAAGGCCTGGCTGGCGGTGCATGGCGAGCTGCCCTGCAATCTGCGCCTAGTGGTCGAGGGCGAGGAGGAGATCGGGAGCCCCAACCTCGAGCGCTACATGGACGCGTTCCCGGAGTGCTTCAGTGCCGACGCGATGATCCTCACCGACTGCGAGAACCCGTCGCCGGAGATCCCGGGCCTCACCGTGTCGCTGCGCGGAATCCTCGAGTGCACGGTTCGCTGCACCGCGCTCACCGCCGACATCCATTCCGGCCTCTGGGGCGGCATGGTGCCCGATGTCACCACCGCGCTCATGAAGATCGTCTCGCGACTGGTGGACAACGACGGGCGCCTTCGCGCCCCCCGGGTGGACGTGCCCGAGGAGTGGGCGAAGGCGGCCTGGGACGTGCCGCTGACCACCGAGGTGATCCGCGAGGGTGCTCACCTGGTCGATGGCGTGGACCCCTTGCCCGCGCGCGGCGCGCCGCCGGCCGAGCACCTCTGGCGCCAGCCCGCCGTCACCGTGGTCGCCACCACCCTGCCCACCCGGGAGATCAAGAAGAACGCGCTGCGTCGCAGCGCGGAGGCGATCCTCTCGATCCGCGTGGCCCCGGGTCAGCTCGACGACGACGTGAAGGCGGTGATCGGCGCCGAGCTCCAGCGCGACCCCCCGGGGGGGGTGCGCATCGACGTGACGTGGCAGACCCAGGCCTCGGGCGCCTGGTTGTACACGCCGAAGGGGCCTGCTTTCCCGGCCGCCGACCGCGCCTACACCCGCGCCTGGGGCCGCCCGATGCTGCACATCGGCGTGGGTGGCAGCATCCCCTTCGTGGAGATGTTCGGTCGCCGCTTCGGCGACCTGCCGCTCATCCTCAACGGCGTCATCGACCCGAAGACGACGGCACACGGCCCCGACGAGTCGCTCCACCTCGGCGTGTTCGAGAAGGCCATCGTCGCGAACGTGTACCTGTACGAGGAGCTGGGAGAGGCTCTGGGCTCTAGGCTCTAGGTCCTGAGCGGCGGCGGCTCGGCGGCGGCAGCGGCGACAGAAAGTCTTGTTCCATCCAGCCTAAAGCCTCCAACCTACAGCCTGCCCAGCAGCGTCGCCAGTCGCGTGCGCAAGTCCGTCACCACGGCGTCGGTGGCGGCCTTGTTGCCCGCGACGTTCATCCCGTGATCGGCGCCTTCCACCGCCACCACCGTCACCTTTTTCCGGCTGAGCTTGTCGGCCAGGGCCTGGTCCCACTGCGGATCGGCCTTGCCGATGAGCACCAGCGCGCGCGCGCCCATCGCCTCGATCGCCTTGTACACCAGCTCGTCCTTCCAGAGCGGCGTGAGCCAGGCGGACGGGAAGGCA
>SXON01000216.1 GCA_005778355.1 Pseudomonadota bacterium
CGGTCAAACGCGAGCGTCGGCTGGTTACAGGCTGTGTGCACCGGGTAGTCCTCCAGATCGGATTGAAGTCTTCTTACAACCTCAACTTATCTAGATTACTGCCCGGTGCTGGGCCTATTTTCGTGAGAAATGCGGGCTAGGTGCGGCTCAGGCTAGTCTGACCCCACGATGCCGACCGACACCAGTTCCCGAGCTCGAGCGATCCTCACCGAAGGCTTCCGCGAAGCCGGGGGCGCGTGGAGGCTGAGCGCAGCCCTGCGGATGTCGGAGGACTTCCGCGCGGTGTCGGCCAGCCGCGTGCGCGCGCGGCACCCGGAGTGGAGCGATGACGAGGTCCGGCGGGCCGTCGCCCGCGCCTACCTCGGCCCGGATCTGGCTGACCAGGTGCTCGGACGCACGGGGTGACCCCGGACTCCACGGGGCTGGAGGGTTTTCTGGCACACTTGGCGGGGGCGTTCGAGTTGACCAACGTCCGTTACGCGGTGGTGGGCTCACTGGCGAGCAGCTTCCACGGCGAGCCGCGGGGAACCCGCGACATCGACATCGTCGTGCAACTCCACCGGCTCGACGTCGGGCGACTGGCCGCTCACTTCCCCGAGGAACACTTCTACTTCGACCGGGACGATGGGCAAGCAGGTCAACCGCGTGCACTTCGCCGACTACTATGAGTTTGTGAGGGATCTCTAGGAGATATTGGTCTTGATCTGCGCCGGCTGGCGCGAGCTGTTGGTCTTGCCCAGCGCCGGCTGGCGAGCCCGCGCTCACTGGGGGGCGGCTGTCGCTGTCGCTCGCGCACGCCACTTGCTCCCTCGCTACTCGTAAACCCCCCCATAGTAGGGCCCCGTCGCCACCGCACCCACGCGCGTCGGCACGGGAACCCAGCCCACGAGCGGATCGTAGTCGACCGCCACCGTGATGGTGACCGTCCCCTCCCCCGCGTCGGGCACGATGACCACGTCGACATCGGCGGCCGTGCCGTCCACGGCGAAGGCGTCGAGCCATGCGATCACCTCTGCGGTCGCGACCGCCTCCGGTCCCTCCGACGCGCCGAGGCCGGCAACGAGACGCGTGCCGCGCCGCGCCGCCACCACCATCCCCGCGTCCTGGAACAGGTACCAGGCCCAGTCGATCACGCCGAAGAGCACCGCGAGCAACAATGGGAGCACCAGGGCCGTTTCCAGCGCCGACGCCCCGCGGCGCCGCCTCACTGGTCCACCAGGCGGAAGCTCGCCCGCGTCCGGTGCGTGGCCGGCAAGGGCAAGAGCGGGAAAAGCGGGTCGTGCGCCACCTCGCAATCGAGCTGCACCACCGTCCCACCGGCGGTGCTCGACAGGGTAGCCAGAACGGTGGCGGCGGCGCCATCGAGACCGGACGCGGTCAACGAGGCGCGCGCCCGGGCCTCCGCCACCGTCCCGGGCCCCGCGTCGGCCTCCACCAGCGTGCCGGCCAGCGCCCCGTCCCGGGCCGCCCCGGTCACCGCCACCGACTGCACCACGAACCAGCCCCACTCCACCACCCCGCCCAAGAGCGCGAGCAGCACCGGCAGCACCAGCGCCAGCTCGGTGGCGGCGCCGCCGCGCCTCACCGCACCACCACGGCGGGGCCCAGTGCCTCCACCCCCCAGCCGCCACCGCCGTACCAGCTGCCAATCGAGTAGGGTCCGTCGGGGTCGATTCGCACCCAGACGTTCTTCTTCGAGGCCGCGCCCTTCCAGCGCACGTCGTAGATCACGCCCCACACGAAGCCCACGAGGTCTTCGCTCTGCACCCAGCCGCCCTCGCCCGAGCAGTAGGCCTCGTCGCCCTGGAACACCGGCAAGGGCCCCTCGAGCACTTGCCCGTAGCTCCCGGCGGGCACATCGGAACCGGAGTGTCGCGGCGGGAGGGTGCCCCAGCGCGAGGTGTCCCAGTCGATGCCATCGTTGACCATCGCGTTGATGAGCGCCTTGAGCACGTTCGTCATCTCGCCGTTGTCGAGCCCGAGGCTGTCGCTGGTGTCGGCGGTGGCGCAGTCTTCGCTCACTTCTCCGGTGGCCGCCCACTCCTGCATGCACGGCAACATCGCGGTGAGCAGGTCGAGCAGCGACGCCACGTCCGGGTGTTCGCCCACCAGCGCCCAGCCGGTGTTGTCTTCCCCGGCGGGGTTCAGCTCGAAGGTGATGTCGCGAAGATCCCCGCTACCGTCGTCGAAATAGCAGGAAGGAAGACCGAAGGGAAGGTAGTAGGGCACCTCGCCCGCGCCCACCGAGGTGCCCATGCGCGCCACCGAGGTGGTGGCCGCCGCCAACGAGTCGGTGCCGAATGCAGGCGAAGAGAAGAGCGCCACGAGCCCGGTGGCCTCCGTGCGCACCAGCACCGCGTTCACCACCGCCGCGTCGGTGCTGGCGGCGAAGTTCGCGCCGTCCCAGGTGCCGAGGACCACGTCGCCAGCGGGGTCGTTCGCGCTGTTGGCATCGACCACGACCGCCTCGCCGTTGGCGACGTTGGCCCCGGTCACCGCCACCGCCGTGGCCCGCGCCGCCGTGAGCCCGGCCGCGCTCTGGTCGAGCCGCGAGGCGCCGGCCAGGGCACCCGCGTCGGCCGCCACCTGCAGCTGGGCGTGCACGATGCGCGCGTAGCCAAGGTCGATCACCAGCGCCGCGAAGCCGAGGATCACCAGGAGCGCGAGCGCCACGAAGATGATGATTCCGCCTCGGCGCGTGCGCATGGGAGCCTCACTTCTCCCCGGAGGGCACGTTCTCGTCGGGCGGAGGTTCCACGCCGAGGGCGTCGGCGCGGATGGCCACGCCCTCGTCGCCGCTGAGCATCGGCATGGTGGCGCGCGCGAGGTTGTCGGCGGAGGCCTGCGCGTCGAAAACGGCCGAGGCACGCCCGAAGTCGTGTTGG
Organism: Pseudomonadota bacterium; assembly: GCA_005778355.1. GTDB lineage: Bacteria > Myxococcota_A > UBA796 > UBA796 > SXON01 > SXON01. The sequence goes on from SXON01000216.1 coordinate 2,886, forward strand.
AGCTTGTGGGGACGCCCGCAGCCAGCGAGCAAGGCGAAGATCATCACGATGCAGAGCCTCATGGGGCCTCCAGGGGGGTACGAGCGGCCAGGATGTCGCGACCAGCAGCCACCACGCGGTCGGCCTCGGCCGAGTCAGCGGCGGCGCCCACCACGCGGCGGGCTTGCGCCTCTCGACCGTCGATGACCAGCGCCAGGCCGAGGTTGTAGAGCACCCGGCGCGAGGATCCATCCACCTCCACGGCGCGCTCGAAGACCGCGATCGACTCGTCCACGCGGCCGAGGGACAACAGGCAGAAGCCGAGGTTGTTGAGGTGGTCCACCGGCGGGCGCGCACCTGTTGCCGCACGCTCGAAGGCGGGAAGGGCGCTGTCCTTGTCCCCGTGATCCATCCGCAAGACACCGAGCTCGTTCCAGAGGGCCGACTCGCGGGGCCAGCGCCGCGTGGCGCGCTCAGCTTGCGACAGGGCAGTGTCCGACAGGCCGGCCAGACGCAACGCCTTGATGTGAACCACCGCCAGCTCGGGACCATCACCGCCGTCGCGCTCGAGTCGCGACACCAGCGCCAATGCCGCGGGGGTGTTGCCGTTCTCGGCCAGCGCGTCGGCGAGCGCGAGCTGCACCTCCGCCGGGCTCCGTTCGGCGGTCACGACCGGCTCGGTGGGCGCGGGGTGGGGCAAACACGCCAACAGAAGGCCGAGGATCATCGAATCACCATCGCGGGCAGCACCCGCTCGAAGAGCTGGACGACGGTCGGACCGAGCAGCACGATGAAAAGGGCAGGGAACACGAACAGCACCATCGCGACGGTGAGCTTCGGCGCGGCACGAGCCGCTCGCTTCTCGATCTCGAGCGCCCGGCGACGTCGCGACAGCTGCGCGTGGGCACGAATCGAGGCGGCGATGCCGGCGCCATACTTCTCGGCGTCGCCCATCACGTTCACCAGCGAGCTGATGTCGGGGAGGCCGGTGCGCAGGTCGAGGTGGCGAAGGGCCTCGCTGCGCGGCACCCCGGCGATGGTCTCGTCGAAAACCACCTGGAACTCCGCGGCCAGCTCGGGCGCGGTGGTGCGAACCTCGTTGGCCACGCGTCGCATCGCGGTGTCGAGGCCGAGCCCCGACTCTAGGCAGCTCACCATCATGTCGAGCGCGTTGGGCAGGGCGCGCAGGATCGAGGCTTGCCGCCGCGAACGACGCAGGCGCAGCCAGAGCGCGGGCAGGTAGTAGCCGAGCGCGGCCGACACCAGCGCCGTCCAGAGCGCCACCAGCGGCCGGTCGGGGCGGACCAACAGGAGGCCCAGTGCCGGCGCGAGGAGGGCGGCAGCGGCGCGGGCAAGCAGGAAGCGCTCGAGGGTGCCCCGCGCGCCGAGCCCAGCCTGCACGAGGTCGCGACGCAGCGCGGAGCGGGCGGCCTCGTCGGTGGGGGCGGCCAGGGCGGCGATCCGAGGCCCGATGGTGCCCGTAGGCGGCGGGGCCTCGGGTACCACCGGCGCTTCCTCGACGATCGGCGCGGGCCGTCGCAAGAGACTACGCCCGGCGAAACCGAGAAGCGCGGCCGCCGCCAGCGCGCCGAGGCCAACGAGGAGGGTCGGGTTCACGCGTCCTCCACTTGCGACAGGATGCGCATGACGATCGCCCCCACCAGCAGGCTCCCGAAGCCGACGACCAGCAAGAATCGGCCGAGCTCCGACTGCCAGAGCGGCGAGAGATAGCCTGGGCGCAGGAGCAGGAGCGCGCCGCCCACCACGAAGGGCAAAGCAGCCAGCACCGCCGCCGAGAAGCGCACCTCGGCGGTGAGCGCGTCGACCTTGCCCTGGAAGAGCAGCCGCTCGCGGATGGTGGTGGCCAGGTTGTCGAGGATCTCCACCAGGTTGCCGCCTGCCTCCCGCTGGAGGAGCACGCTCGACACGAAAAGCCGCATGTCGAAGTTCGACTCGTTCCGCCTGATCAGCTCGCCCATGCACTCACGCAGGTCGCGACCGAGGCGGTGCTGCTCCGACACCCGGCCGAGCTCCTCGCCCAGCGGCAGGGGGAGCTCCCGCGCCCCCGTGCGCAAGGAGTCGGAGAAGGCGTGCCCGGCGCGCAGGCCGCGCACGATGAGGTCGAGGCCGTCGGGGAGCTGCTCGGTGATGAGCGCCGAGCGCTCCGACGCCGCGAACTTCAACAAGACCAGCGGCACCAGCCCGAGCGCCAGTCCCAGCGCCCCGCCGGTGGGACCGGCCACCCAGCCGCCTGCGACCGTGCCCACGAGGGCCAGCGCCGCCGACTGCAGGAGCACGCGATTCGGTGTCGTGCCGCTCCCCGCCTGCTCGATCTCGCGCGACAACCACCCGCCCACCTGTCCGAGCCAGGGCGAGGGCACCGCCGCACCCGAGCGGAACAACTGGGGATCCACCGCACCCGCGCCGAGGCGGCGACGGAGGTGGTCGCGCTGCGCGTCACGACGCTTGCGGAGCGCCCCCCCGAGGAGGGTGACCGACAGCATCATGCCGCAAAAGACCACCACCACCACGGCGATGGGCACGAGGTTGCCGACGCCAGCCACGCTACACCTCCTGCTCGAACATGAGGATCTCCGGGCTCAACGGATGACCGTGCGCCTCCAGCTTCGCGGCGAAGTCCGGCCGAACGCCGGTGGCGCGGAAGGTGCCGTGCACGCGCCCATCCTTGTCGACGCGGGTCTGGTGGAACTGGAACAGCTCCTGGGTGACGGTCACGCCCTGCTCCATGCCGGCCACCTCGGTGACCGACACCAGCCGGCGCACGCCGTCCTGCATGCGGTGCACCTGCACCACGAGGTCGAGCGCGTCGCCAATCATCTCGCGGATCGACGGGCCGGGGATGTTGCCCAGGCCGAGGCCCACGAGCGTCTCCAAGCGTCGCAAGGCGTGCCGCGGCGAGTTCGCGTGGATCGTGCCGAGGCTGCCCTCGTGGCCGGTGTTCATGGCCTGGAGCATGTCGATGGCCTCGGAGCCACGAATCTCGCCCACGATGATGCGGTCGGGACGCATCCGGAGCGCGTTGCGCACCAGGTCGCGCATCGTCACCTCGCCGCGCCCCTCGAGGTTGGGTGGCCGCGTTTCGAGGCGCACCACGTGAGGCTGTTGAAGCTTCAGCTCGGCGGCGTCTTCCACGGTGATGATGCGCTCGCCGCCCGGCACGAAGGAGGAGAGCACGTTGAGCAAGGTCGTCTTGCCCGTGCCCGTGCCGCCGCTGATGAGCACGTTGAGCTTGGCCCCCACGCAGGCCGAGAGTAGCTCCATGATCGGCCCCGGGATGGAGCCGGAGGCGACGAGATCCGCCGCGGCGAGCGGCACCACGCCGAAGCGCCGGATCGACACCACCGGGCCATCGAGGGCCAGGGGCGGGATGATCGCGTTGAAGCGGCTCCCGTCGGCGAGGCGGGCATCGACCATCGGCGTGGACTCGTCGATGCGGCGGCCCACCGCGTTGACGATGCGCTCGATCACGTTGATGAGGTGTTGATCGTCGCGGAAACGGACGTCGGTGCGGAAGAGCCGCCCGTTGCGCTCCACGTACACCGTGTCGCGACCGTTCACCAGGATGTCAGTGTTCGCGTCGTCACGGAGTAGCTGTTCCAGCGGGCCGAGACCGAGCACCTCATCGATCACGTCGTCCACCACCCGCGCGCGTTCCGCCGCTGTGATGGGCAAGCTGCGCCCGGCGATGGTCTCCGCCAGTGACGCGCGCAGCCGGGGCTCGAGCTCCAGGCGAGGACGGGTGCGCACCTGCGCGAGGTCGAGCGACTCGATGAGCTCGGTGTGCAGCTCGCGGGCCACCTGGTCGTACTGGGGCGAGGTGGCGGCCGTCGAGGGCAGGCGCGGCACGTCGTCGACGCCGGCCATCACGCGATCGAGGATGCGGGTGCTCACGCGGGGCTCCGGGCCGTGGTGGTGGACAAAGACGCCGTCAGGACGGACGCGGCGCGCGCGATCTCGCGCACCAGCCGGGAGCCCGGGCTCCCTTCGCGCAAAAGGCGTCCCTCCTCTTCCGCGAGGCGACACGCCTTCTCGTCTTCCGGGAAAAGGGCGAGCGGGGCGTGACCGAGGCGCTCGGCGATGTCGTGCATCGAGAGCGACTCGTTGGACCGCCACCGGTTGACGACCACGTCGACGCGATCCGACTCCACGCCCACGCCACGCAGGAGCGCGAGCAGGCGAACCGCGTCGCGAAGCGCGGTGATCGCCGAGGTGGTGACGACGAGCACCCGGTCGGCACGCCGCAAGGCGCCGAGGAAGGCCTCGTCGATGTTGGTGCCACAGTCGGCCACCACCACCGGCCAGGCCTCGGTGGCCACCCGCAAGAGGTGCTCCACCTCGCGCGCGTCGACGCGCAAGAGCTCGCGCAAGTCGTAGGGCTGCCCGAGCAGCGAGAAGCCAGCGGGATGCACCGTCACCGAGCCGCGCAAGAGCGCGGTGTCGAGGCGCGGCCCGGCCTCCACCGCCTCGCGGATCGAGCCGCGCGGCGGCAAGTCGAGGAAGCCCACGAGGTCGCCGCGCGTGAACTCCAGGTCGAGCACACACACATCCTCCGGTGGCTCCATCGCCGCGGCGAGGTTGAGCGCCAGCATGGAGGAGCCGCAGCCCCCCTTGGCACCCACCACCGCGAGCACGCGCCCACGCGCGAGCCCAGCGGAACCCTCCAGCGATCGCGGCGCCGCCACCATCATCGCGCCAGGCCCGCCTCGGGCAGAGCACTCGGCGCCTTGCCGTGGTGGTCCATGCCGAGCAGGAAAAGCTCGATGTCGGTGGGGTCGAGGTCGTCGACGCTGCCCGGCGGCTCCGGGTCCTGCCCCGCGGGGATGGAGCCCACGATCTCCGGGGTGACGAAGATCACCACCTCCACCTCGCGACGCTCGTGGCGCACTTGCCGGAAAAGCATCCCGATGAGCGGCAAGTCGCCGAGCAGGGGCACCTTGGCGATGGTGCTCTGCACGCCCTCGTCGAGGATGCCGGCCATCGCGATGGTCTCGCCGTTGGCCACCCTCAGGTGCGACTCGGACTTGCGCGAGGTGAGCGCGGGCAGCGTCACGTCGGTGACCGTCACCGAGTTGGCGTGGTCGATCTCGCTCACCTCCACGTAGGCGTCGAGGTCGACGAGGCCCGCGCCGAGGATCGTGGGCACGAACTCCACCTTCACGCCGAACTCGCGGAACTCCACCGCCACGCTGTCGCCGTACTGGCGCACCGGCACGGGGATCTCGCCGCCGGCGAGGAAGTGGGCCGGTTGACCGGAGAGCGCCACCAGCGTGGGACGGGCGAGGGTGCGGCCGAGGTTGTTCTCCTCGAGCACCGACAGCGTCACGCCGAGGTCGGTCGGGCCCGACAGCGTGCCGATGAGCTGGAAAGCCTCGGAGAGGACGGCCGGCGGTGACACTGCGGTCGCGACGTCGGCGTTGGCGAGCAAGCCCCCGTCGGCCCAGCTCACGTCGAGGCCCATCTCCCGCAGCGTGGAGCGGTTCACCTCGGCGAACACCACGCGGAGCTGCACCTGCTGCTCCCCCTCCACCTTCATCAGGTTGACAAAGTGTTCGTCGTACACGGCCGCGAGGCGCGCCACCTCGTCGAGCCGCTGCACGTCGGACACCAGCCCGTCCACGACGACGCGGTCGTTCAGCGTGTAGGCGCGCACCGGCGGCGTGCCGCCGAAGAGCTCGCGCAGGCGACGATCGAGGTCGTCGAGGTCGCGGCGCACCACCACCGTCGTGCGCACCGGCGAGGACTGGTCGCGGAACCAGATCCACAGGTCGGTACTGCCCAGATCGTTGCCCAGCACCTGCACCTGGCCCTGCTCGAGCAGCTGCACCTGCGCCACTTCCTGGTCGCTCACCAGCACGCGCGCGATGGGGCGTGCCGTGGCGTAGATGTAGGACTGGCCCACGCCCACGTCGATGTGGAGGTCGTCCTCTGCGAGGGCCGGGCCCGCGGCGAGGAGCGCGACGGAGAGAATTTGAGGAATCATGTGGGTTCTCCGCTACTTGCTTTGGCGCTTGCGGGAGGAGGGCTCCACCACCCGGCCGCCCTCTTCATCGAAGCTCTGCACCGAGGTGCGCACGCCCTCGATCACCTCCGCGCCCGTGGTCTTGGGCGAGGGGGCGACGGTCGCGGCGGGTCGCCGCGCGGACGAGGGTCGCGACGGGGCCACCAGCGCCGCGCCGCCCTGGATGCCCACGAGCGCGTTGGTCACCAGCGGGCCGCGGTTCTGCACGGTCTCGGAGTCGGCGTCGCCGCGTAGGGCCAGGTGGAGCTCCCCGCGGGAGGCGCCGAGGGCCAGCATCTCGGCCTCCATGGGCGAGGCGGCGAGCGTCACCAGCTCGGCCACGCGGGGGCTCTCCTTGGTGTCGCCGCTGTCGGCGCTGCCGAGGATGGTCGTGCCCACCGCGAGCACGCTCGCATCCTGGAGGATGGTCTCCGTCACCCAGTCGGCGCCGAGCGCGTTGCTGTCGGGCCGGATGGTCACGATCACGTCCACCCGCTCGCCTGGGGTGAGCAGGCCGCCCAGCCCATGGGCCCGCTCTGCCACCACCGTCACCGCGCGCTCGCCCGGCGGCACCACCGAGGAGAGCTGGGCGCCGCCGCCGACCGTCGCCGAGAGTCGCTCCTTGCGGATGATCTCGCCCTCTAGGATGCGCTCGGACGGGTACTGCGTGGCCACCGCGTCGACCGCCACGAAGAGCGCTTCCGGCGGCAAACCTGCCACCTGGCGCTTCTGCAGCGCCAGGGCGCTGGCCGGGATGGACTCGCCAGCGCCGATGTCACGCGTGGCCACCACCACCTCGCGGGTGTCTTTCTCGACGGCCTCGAGCGCGCTCCGGTAGCCCCCGATCACGCGGTGGGCGAACCATGCGGTGCCGCCGGCCACGACTAGGGCCGCGACGAAGAGCGCTACGGCCTGGGCGCGGGGGAGGCTGGAATTCTCTGTGCTCATGCGCACCTTCGGATCGCCTGCCGACGCTGCAACCGCCGTGCCGGACCGGCAAACGCCCGACAATCGCCGATGTTCGCCCTGACCGTCGGCGAGCGGTGGGATTCCGCACGCTGTGGACAGCGGTTTCCGACACACGAAAAATCGGCGTTGTTTACGTGTCACCAATCACGATCCTGACCGCGGCGAGGTTCATCGCCGAACAATGCACGGTCGCGCCCCGGCTGCTACGATGCGGCGGCCATGACCCTCCTCTTCCTCGCCTGTGCCGACGCCGATCACCTCGTTGACAACGGTCCCCGCGAGGCCGCGCGCTACTCCGTCAGCCGACCGTTGGAAACGACACCCGGTCGCGACCTGAGCATCGGCATCGCCACCATCTCGTCGAGCGCCACCTTCTCCGAGTCCGGGGCCACGGCGGGCGACGCGCTCGGTAGCAGCCTGGCCGCCGGCGACTTCGACGGCGACGGCACGCCCGAGGTGGCGGTGGGCGCCCCCGGCTACGACGACAGTGGCAGCGACGACGGCGCCGTGTACCTGCTCAGCGGGAGCGCCCTCGCCCTCGACCAGGTGGGCACTGGGGGCCTCGGCGCCGCGCTGGCCAGCGGCGACATCGACGCCGACCTCGACGACGACCTCGTCGCGGCCAACGAGAGTACCGTCTACCTCTACACCGGCGATGCTTCGGGCCTCGGCCTCGCCTCGTGGAGCTACACCGACGGCGACGCCTCGGTGGCGAGCACGCTGGCCCTCGCCGATCTCGACGGCAACGGCAGCGACGAGATCTACGTGGGCGCAAGCAGCTACAACAGCGGCGCCGGGCGCGTGTCGGCCTTCGCCACGCTCGATGCCACGCCGTCGAGCACCGTCGATGGCAATAGCGGGGAGGCCCTCGGCGCGGCCCTCTCGCGGGCCAGCGACGCCGACGGCGACGGCTACGAGGAGCTCCTCATCGGCAGCGAAAGCTACTCGGGGAGCTACTCGGCCGAGGGCGCGGTCTACGTCTACGGCGGGGGTAGCTTCACCCTCTCGCAGACCGTGACGGGCGGCAGCGCTGACTTCGGCCTGGGCGTACACGTGGCCGACGGCGGCGACAGCAACGGCGACGGCTACGGCGACCTCTGGGTGGCCGCGCACTTCGTGAGCGGCAGCGGCGATCACAAGGGCCGTGTCTTGCTCTACGAGGGCAGCGCCACTGGCTACGAGTCCGCCCCGCAGATGAACCGAACCGGCGGCAGTGACGACGCGCTGGGTTACAACGGCATCGCCGGCGGCGTCGACATCGACTTCGACGGTTACGACGACCTGCTCGCGGCCATCGCCGACCTGCCGGGACTCGTGGTGTACTACGGCGCCGCGAGCGGAGTGAGTTCCTCCAACGCCAACAACGTGTCGCTCGCCTCCACCACCGGCGCTTCCGACAGCCTCGGCGTGGCCACCGCCGCGCCCGACCTCGACGGCGACGGCTACGGCGAGTTCATCGTGGGCGACCGGGGCAACTACTCCACCGGGTCCAGCGGCGACGCCTACGGCTGGGTGGGCGTCTTCGAGGGCTACGCCGACCGGGACGGCGACGGCTACTCGGGGGGGGCCACCGGGGGCGACTGCGACGACGCCGACGCGAGCGTGAACCCCGTCGCCACCGAGGTGGTGGGCGACGGGATCGACAACGACTGCAACGGTTTCGAGAGTTGCTACCAGGACGCCGACGGCGACGCCTACGGCAGCACCACCACGGTGGCGAGCGCCGACGCCGACTGCGACGACGCCGGCGAGTCGAACAACGCCGACGACTGCGACGACGCGCGCGCCGACGCCAACCCGGCCGGCACGGAAGTGGAGGGCGACGGCGTCGACAACGACTGCGACGGCGTCGAGGGTTGTTTCCTGGACCTCGACCTCGACGGCTACGGCAGCACCACCGCGGTGGCCTCGGCCGACGGCGACTGCGACGACGCGGGCGAGGCCATCAACGACGACGACTGCGACGACGGCGACGACACGGTCTACCCGGGCGCCACGGAGACCAACGCCGACGGCATCGACAGCGACTGCGACGGCTACGAGCGCTGCCACCAGGACGCCGACGGCGACGGCGCGGGCGATGGCGCCACCACCGACAGCACCGACCTCAGCTGCACCTCGGCCGGCCTCGCCACGAGCCCCAATGACTGCGACGACACCGACGCGAGCATCTCGCCCTCTGCCGCCGAGGTCACCGCAGACGGCATCGACCAGGACTGCAACGGCATCGAGGACTGCTACGTCGACAACGACGGCGACCGCTACGGCTACACCGGCACCATCGGCAGCACCGACACCGACTGCGACGACACCAGCGAGGCCGGGAACGACGACGACTGCGACGACACGAGCGCGAGCGTGTACCCAGGCGCCGGGGAAACGCCGGGCGACGGTGTCGACGGCAACTGCGACGGCGTGGAGGACTGCTTCACCGACGGCGACGGCGACGGCTTCGGTGGCGGCAGCAGCGCCCCCGGCAACGACCTCGACTGTGCCGACGCCGGCGAGGCGTCGAGCGGCGATGACTGCGACGACAGCGAGGCCTCGCGCTCACCCGGGGCGATGGAGAGCTGCAACGACCTCGACGACGACTGCGACGACGAGGTCGACGAGAACGCCACCGACGCCGGCAGCTGGTACGCCGACGACGACCAGGACGCCCACGGCGACCCCGGCCTGAGCGTGACCGCCTGCGACCAGCCGGAGGGCTACGTGGCCGACGCCACCGACTGCGACGACCAGGACGAGGCCGCGTTCCCCGGCGCCGTGGAGGACTGCGAGGGCACGGCCGACCGCGACTGCGACGGCGAGCCGGCCGCAACCGACGACGATTGCCCGGGCGATAGCGGCGAGCCCGGCGACAGCGGAGACAGCGGCGAACCCGACGACAGCGGGGAGCCCATCGACAGCGCCGAGCCCACCGACAGCGGCGACCCGGCCGACACCGCTGAGCCCGGCACCGACGACACCGGCGACAAGGGCGACAGCGAGGATTGCGGCTGCAACGGCGGCGCCGGCGCGGGCGGCGTGGCGATGCTCCTCGCGCTCGCGACGACTACCCGTCGCCGTAAATCATAACACCCGTAAAGAGCCAAAAAGCACAGGCGCGTTGATTTCCGTGTCCACGGCTTGACCCTCGCCCCGACCTGGGCGAGAAATGTCGGACCCGCTGGGTACTGCGGGCTTCTCCGGGGTCGCCCATGCGTCTGCCGTGTACATTCCGTTTACGCCGGGGCAGCGTCACCCCCGTGATGGCGCTGACGCTCCTGATCCTGCTCACCTTCGCGGGGCTGGCGATCGACTGGACCTACGTGCGCACCACGGAGTTCGAGCTGAAGAACGCGACGGACGCGGCCGCCCATGCCGCCCTCGTGGAGCTCCGGCGCTCGGGCGATCAGGGCCGGGCCAGGGTCCTCGCGAAGGAGCTGGCCGTGATGAACACGGCGGGCGGCCTGCCGGTTCATCTCGCCGATGACGGCGTGGAGTTCGGGGAGTGGGACTACGAGACGGGCACGTTCATCGCGGGGAGCGCGGTGCAAAACGGCGTCCGGGTAACGGCGGAGCGCACCGAAGGCAGCATCGATGGGCCGATCTCACTGTTTGTCGGCCCCTTGTTCGGCCATAGCGCCTCCGCCGCTGCGGAAACTGCGGTGGGGGCCTACCGCTCGCGCGACATCATGGTGAGCATCGACATCTCCACCTCGATGATCGAGGAGATGGACGACGCGGTGAAGGCGCTGGTGGAGTTCGCCTCGGCGATGCAGTCGCGGTCCTTGCCCAACGATCGCGTGGGCCTCAACGTGTTCAAGACCTCGGCCACCACCATCAGCAACCTCACCGCGGTCGACGGCAACATCGGCACGCTCAAGACGGCCTGGCAGGGCGACGGCAAGTCCAACCGCGACAAGGCCAAGAGCTCGGGCGTCACTAATTGCTACATCACCTACTGCAAGAAGGCGACCAGCGGCTGCGGCGGCAAGGACTACGCCCTCAAGGGCGCCTGGATGCCCAAGTGCGAGTCCTGGGGCCAGGACGGCAACTGGAGTGGCTCCAACCAGGGGGCGGGCCTGCTCGCTGCCAGCCAGACGCTCGTCAACAACGACACCTTCCACAACACGCAGGCGATCATCTTCATTAGCGATGGTCGCCCCACCTGTCCTGCCGGCTCGGCCTGCGTGAAGGCCCGCACACAGTACGCGGTCGACATGGCCGACGCGGCCTGGGACGAGGGCATCAACGTCTTCACCATCTCGCTCAACGCCACCGCCAGCCCCACCCAGAGCGCCTTCATGGCCTCGCTCGTGCGCGGCTACGGCGAGGCCTACGAGACCACCAGCTCGAAAGACCTCGAGGAGATGTTGCTGGACATCGAGACGAACATCCCAATTGCCCTGGTCGAATAGCCTCAGTCCACGCGCAAGAGGCGCGCGACGGCCTTGGCCTCGGGGTCGACCGCCACGCGGATGGTTCCCGCCTCGGTGAGCTCGGCCTTGAGGTACTCGACACCGCCGCTGCGGATCTCGCCATCGTTGCGGTCGACCTTCTGCAACTCGGGCCCCTCGAGCTGCAGCCAGCCGTGGATGAGCGCATACATGTCGACGCCGAACTCGTAGCCGGTGACGGGATCCACCACGCGCGGCTCGAAGTTGTAGGCCGGGTTGTCGTTCTCCACGCGGCCATCGACGACGAGCGCGGTGTACCAGTCGAGCGCGACCTCCTCAACGGGCCGTCCCATGGTGGCCTCGACGGTGTCGATACCCAACTCTGGGGAATCGAACCAGTCGTGCAGCCAGGTCATGCCGCCCTCGTCCACCAGCGTGCCGTCGCTCTCCACCCCCATGCTGCCCGCTTGCTCGAAGCAGTACCGGAGGAAGAGATACGCGGCGCCGCGCAGGGCTCCGTCGCGTTCCACGTCGTAGTAGCTCGAGCCGCGCAGCACGTCGTTGATGCTGACGGAGTCGATGGTGGCGTCGCTGCCGAGGTAGTCAGTCGCGTCGAGCGCCGCGGCCCACACGTACTGGTTGCCGTTGTTGTACCCGGTGAGATCCTGGGCGAGCGCGCTCATGCCTTCGGTCAGGTAGATGTTCTCGCTCGCGTCGGTCTGGTCCTGGGCCACGTACTTGTGCCAGCCGTAGATCAGGTGGTTGAGCTCGTGGGCCACGGTCTCGGTGATGCCGGCGGGGGTGCCGTAGCTGTCGTCGGGGTCGGGCACGCCGAGGTACACGATCTCTCCCTCGTTGCCGCGCTCGCCGCAGCCCGCCACCGGCCCGATGTCGCACTGAGTCACGTAGGCCACCGCGCCGTACTGGTTCACCGTGTAGCTCACCAGCACGTCGATCTTGCCGCTGGCATCCACGTCGCTCTCCTCGCCAAACACCTGGCGCTCGCGCGGAATGACGTGGTCTTCGAGGTTCCAGATCACCTCGGCCACCACCTCCTCGTCGATGGTGCCGAGCTCGTTCGGGGTGGTCTGGTCTTCCCACACCACCACCATGTCCGACACTGCGGTTACCTTCGCGGTGATGGTGACGTAGCTGTCGCCGTCGTACACGTCGAAGGTCCGCTCGTCGCCGACGGCCGCGCTGACCGTGGGCGGGCGGGTGTCGATGGGTCGCGACGGCAGCACGTCACTCGGCTCGACGCGGGCGGCCTCTTCGTAGCGCTCGCCGTAGCCGTGAGTCTCGCCCTGTCCCTTGGCGAAACTGGCCAGAATCACAATGTAGTTGCCCGGGTCGACCACGTCGATCGACACCGTGCCGTCTTCGGCCACGTCCATGTCGACCACCTCACCCACCGCCACCGAAACCGGCCCGCCGGGTTCGCCGGTGTCGTCGGTCTCGCCCGTCTCGTCGCCCTGGCCCTCGGTGTCGGCGGTGTCGTCGTTGACCGGGGGATTGCAGGCAGCAAGGGCAAACAAAAGCGACGTGAGCATGCGAACCTCGGGAGCGCCGCAGCCTAGCGCGCTGGGGACGCGCTCGCGCCGTGGGAATTCACCCGCGTCCAACGCAAACTGACCCGCGAGTCATAATTGTGACTCGCGGGTCAGTTTGCGTCGACGACCGGGCTATTTTGCCGGTTGGACGCGGTCCTTGAGGTCCTCGGTGACGAAGTCGAGCAGCGTCGTGGACAGCTCGATGATCTGCTGGTGGGTGAAGCCCTCGGTCCGCAGTTGCCGGTAGAAGGCGCGCGCGACAGAGCGGTTCCGCGTGCGGAAGAGTTCGTCGGCCTGCTGCGGGGTGGGGTTCATCTTTTCTCCGGACATGGCTTCACAATCGAGGGAGGCGCAACCGACACAGCAAAGGGCGTGCCGCAGCGAGGCATGGCCGAGAATTGGCCTTGGACCGTGTTGCCCCCCTTCTGACTGCGTAGCCGGATTCGCACCTCGGGTGCGTAGTGTCTTACGCGGTGCCACCCGCGCGACGCGGCGGGCCGTCGCACCGCGGGCAGGCGAGCCGGGATAGTTGGCAGCGTGCTGTTTGCCGGGCTCGCCCTCGCCGCCCCGATGGCGCTCACCCCGGCGCCGGGCGGCGGCCTGCGCTTCGAGGTCGGCTCCTCGGCCGGCGCGGTGGTGGGTCACGCCGACGTGTTCTCGTGCACGATCGACCCCGAGGCCGGCACCGGACAGCTCGACGTCGATGCCACCTCGCTCGGCACCGGCCACGGCCCGCGCGACCAGCGGCTCCTGGTGTTTGCGCTCGACGTAGCCGCCTTCCCCGCGATCAGTTTCCTCGCTCGACGGATCGAGGGCAGCCTCGACGCCCTCGCGGCGCGAGAGGGGAGCGGCGCGCTCCGCCTCGCAGGCGCCCTGCGCATTCGCGACGTCACGATGGAGGCGCTGGTCGCGGCAACGTTCCAGTGGGAAAGCGGCACGCTGCGGCTTCGCGGGGAGCATCCCCTCGCGCTCGCCGACTTTGGCATCCCCGACCCCTCGGTGGTGCTCGCGCGCGTGGAGCCCACGCTGCGCGTCCAATTCGATCTGGCAGGTAGTCCCGAATGATCACCCTCGAATCCTTGCACCTCGACGTCGCCGACGGCGTGGCCCAGCTCCGCATCGACCACGGCAAGGCCAACGAGATGGGCCGGCAGCAGATCGGCGAGTGGGAGCGGCTCTGCGACTGGCTCGAGACGGCGCCCGTCGCGGCGTTGCTTTCCTTCAGCGACCGCCGCTCGCCGAAAGGCGCGCCCATCTTCATCGCCGGCGCGAATGTCACCGAGCGTGCGGAGTGGAGTGTCGACGAGGTGAAGGCTCACGTTCGTCGACAGCGCGCGGTGCTGACTCGCCTGCGCCGGGTTCCGGTCTTTCACGTGGGCGTGATCCATGGCGTCGCGCTCGGTTGGGGTACCGAGTACACGCTGACTTGCGACTGGCGTATCGTCACCCCCGGGGCCCGCTTCGCGCTGCCAGAAACCGGCCTCGGCATTCTCCCGGGGGCCGGCGGCGCGAGTGAGCTGGCCACGGTGATCGGCCCCAACCAGGCGCTGCGGCTGGGCATGACCGGCGAGAGCGTCGGCGCCGAGGAGGCTGTCCGGATCGGTCTCGTCGACGAGCTGGCCAACGATCTCGCCTCGGGCCTCGAACGCGCCCAGGCCCTCGCCACCCGGGTGGCCCTGCGCTCCCCCACCGCCGTTGCCGCGTACAAAGCCGCCGTGCTGGCCGCGCTGGGACAAGGCACCGACGCCCGTCGCGACATCGAGGCCCGCGCCTATGAGCACTGCGTGAATAGCGGCGAGGCCGCCGTGGGCCGGGCGAACTTCGCCACCATCACCGCCGGGAGCGCCCGAGCCCCCTGGGGCATCTACAGTCCATGGAAGCCTTGATCTTTCTCCTGGCCTGCACCTGCGACGCCGACTGTCGTTTCGACAAGGCGCTCGCGGCGCTCCACGCGGGCGACGAGGCCGCGATGCGGGCCGAGATCGAGGCGGTGACCGACCCCCTGCAGCGCGACCTGCTTCGCCTGCGTGTCGCGACGGCGGAGCCCGCCAAGGCTGGCTCGCTCTGCACCGAGGTGACGACCGACTTCGCCCGCGAGAAGTGCCAGCAGGTGCTCGGCCGTCCCCACCTCCAGGGCACGCCCCCCCCGTGATCTGGTTCCTGGCCTGCGCCGAGCCCCTGCCGGAGCTGGTGACGAACCCCGAGCGGGTGACCGACTGCACCGGGCTCGACCCGCAGCTCCGCGCGCTCTGCCACGTGCAGGTGGCCGCCGCCCGCGGGCGCGCCGCCGAGTTCGCGGCGGTCACGGACGCCTGCGCGCTCTACGATGGGCGTGTCGACGCCTTCGACGAGCTCTGGGCCGACGAGTGTCACTTTCGCGGCGGCGAGGAACTCGCCCGCGCGGGGGAGCTGGAAGACGGGTTGTGGCACTGCAACCAGGCCGGGCGATTCCGCAAGTTCTGCTTCACGCACGCGGCCTGGCAGGTGCCGCCGACCGAGGATCCCCTCGCCGACTGGGAAAACTGGGCGGCACCCTTCGGCGAGCGGGAGGTGGAGACCATCCGCGCGCGGTGGTGGTTCAACCGCTACTTTGGCACGGGGTCGGCGGCCGCCCCGGTAGACGACAGCCCGCACGCCCGCGGCGCCTGGGCGTTGGAAGCCGTGCGCCTGTGCTCAGGCGACCTCGCTTGCGCACGCGGCGGATGGGCCATGACACTCGCGGGGGAGCCACTGCCGCCGGAGCGTCGACTCGGCCGCTACGACCTGCCCTTCGAGGTGGCGGGCGACGACGAAGCACCCACCGTCCCCACCTTCGGCGGGGGCCAGCGCTACGTGGGGGCCGACCTCGCCGAGGACATCGACATCGCCTTGCTGGAAGGGGCCTACTTCCGCGAGTCGGTCGGCGCGGGCGCCTTCGTGCCCTACCTGTCCGACCCCCGGCCTCGGGTGCGCTGGACGGCGCTGCAGCGCTACCGCACCCTGCCGAGCGAGGGCGCCGAGGCCACGCTCCGCGCAATGGCCGAGGATCCTGATCCCGTGGCGAGGGCGCTGGTGGCCGACGCGCTGGCCTACCGCACATGGGAGGGGAAGAAGAACCTGCCGGGGTTGAAGAAGGCGCGGCCGGGGCCCTGAGCCTCAGCGGGGGAGGCGCAGCACGTCCTGGAACTTGAGCTCCGGCGTCGGCAAGGGTCCGAGCCGTGTGGGCCTCTCGATGCGGCGCGCGAGCACGGCGCGAAGCAGCGCATGGTAGGGCGCTCGCTCCGGGTGGGCCCCGGCGTCGGCTTCGAGCGCGGCGATACCGTCGCGCCAGGCACCGGTGGCGGCGAGCGCACGCGGCAGCGGGACCATCGCGCCCGCGCTGGGGTCGCCATCGCCACGCGAGATGAACGCTTCCCCCCTGGCGTAGAGCTCCCCCCGGAGCCACCCCGCCAGCCCCCGGTGGTGCGCCGAGAGCGCCGAGAGGTCGAGGGCGGCAAGCCGTCGCTCGGCCCCCTCGAGATCGTCCATCGACGCCGCGAGCCACGCCGCCATGAGCCTCGCCCCGCCGTCGTCGACGCGGTCGAG
Source organism: Pseudomonadota bacterium (assembly GCA_005778355.1). GTDB lineage: Bacteria > Myxococcota_A > UBA796 > UBA796 > SXON01 > SXON01. The sequence goes on from SXON01000216.1 coordinate 19,349, forward strand.
CACGTCGAGCGCGTGCCCGGGCTCGTGCGCGTCGACGAGCAGCTGGTGCGCCTGCGCCCAGGCCGCGGTGCCCTCGGGCAGCGGCGCGGCCGCCCGCGTGTCGACCAGCGCCAGGGTGTCGAAGTCCACCGCAAACCACGCCGCCAGCGCCGCCGGCGAGCGCCCGTCGGGCTGGGGCTCGGCCATCCACAGGCGGTGCTGGCCGTCGCGACGCGCTTCGATGGCGAGGCTCTGCGTCGTGTCGATGGAGAGAACGCTGTTGGGCGACGCCACCCGCTCGCGCGCGGTGGCGCCGTCCACCCGGTCGCGCAAGACGCCGATCGCCTCGTCAACGTCCAGCTGATCGCCAGCGTTGGCGAGACCAGCCTCGGCGCGTTCCAACCGCAGCAACGACCCAAGGAACGGCCCGGCCGAGGGCACCAGCTCCCGCGCGTGCATCTCGGCGTCCCGGTAGGTGTTCGTGGCCGAGCGCGCGCCGCGGAGCACGTGCTGGTCGCGGGCGTCGATGTCGACCACCGCGCTGTCGCCCGAGGGATCACTGAGAACGAGCGTCCACGCGCCAAGGGTGCGCACCGGCGCCAGGGCGTCGAGGGCTGCGGATACGCTGGGCTGACGACGCGCGAGGGCCTCGACCAGCCGGTAGATGCCCCATTCCCCGGCGGCCCGCGACGGCGCGGCCAATAGGGCAAAGGCACTCATGCGCCCGCGGCCGTCGAGCAAGGCCACGTCGCGAGAGGCATGCACGTGCACCGTCACCACCAGTCCCGAGGCGTTCACTGCCGTGGTGCCCGCGAACATCTCGCCCAGCGTGCCGAAGATCGCGTAGCGCTCGCCGTCAGGCCGACCCGCCGCATCGCGAGGATCCACCAGCACCAGCGACTGGTTCGCCTGCCAGAAGTCCATCGCGGGGAAGTCCAGGTTGCGAGCGTGGACCGTCCCCTCCCCGCTTGGCCCGAGGATGCTCGTGCAGCGCGCGCCAAACTGGGCGGCTCTCACGTCGTCGAGCTGCAAGCTGCCGCCGAGCGCGATCATCAACGAGGGGCCGATGCTGGAGAGCTCCGAGATCCACGCGTAGTCGTGGTATCGACCCTGCGACAGCCCGATCCCGGCTTCCAGCGACGCCATGCGCGCGTGGTTGCCCGCGTCGAACATCGCCGTGGAACGCCGGTCGCGACCGCGGATGACCGACCGCAGGACGCGGGGAAGCTCCGCCCACATCCGGTCCATCATCGGCACGTAGCGAAGCCGCAGCTCGGGCTCCATGAGCTCGGCGTACTGGCGCCCGATCGCGTCATCGTCGCCGCGCAGTTGGAGGAGCGTCCAGCCGTGCACCGTGTCGCGACAAACCACGCCGCCTTCGATGCAGAGCGGAGCGGCGAGGGCGAGGGCAACCAGGGCGAGCACGCGGCACGTTATCCCCCGCCGTGCTCTTCCTGTTCGCCTGCACCCCCGACGACACCGCGGACAGCGCCGAGGAGCCCGTCGTCGCCGAGCTCATCGCAGTTCCGGGCGGCTCGTTCACGATGGGTTGCGACGACTGCGACGACGACGAGGCGCCTGCTCACGTGGTCACCCTCCACGGCTACACGCTGGACGCCTACGAGGTGACTCAAGGCCAGTACGCCGAGTGCGTCGACGCCGCGGCCTGCCCCCCGGCGGGGATGAGCGGCGCCAGCAACCTGCCCGTCACCGGGGTGGAATACGAGAGCGCCGCGGCTTTCTGCGCGTGGCGGCAGCTCCGCGTGCCGACCGAAGCGGAGTGGGAGTATGCCGCTCGAGGCAGCGAGAACCTGATCTTCCCCTGGGGCAACGAGTGGACCGGCTGCGACCCGGTGGTGCAGCGGCTCTGCGACGGTGGGCTCCAGACCGTCGGCAGCCGCCCCGAGGGCGACGGCCCCTTCGGCCACCACGACCTCGCGGGCAACGCCTGGGAGTGGGTGAGCGACCTCTACGACGCCACCTACTACACGGTGAGCCCCGAGGAGAACCCGCAGGGCCCAACGGCGGCTGGCCTCCGCTCGGTGCGCGGCACCGATGCCTGGTCGGACTACGAGGCGGTGCGATCGAGCAATCGCACCTACGCCATCCCGGGGGGAGCCGGTTCGCTCGTGGGTTTCCGTTGCGCGGGCGACGCGCCATGACCCTCGGGTGGATCCTCGCCTGCGGGCACGGTCCCGAGGAGAAGCCCCTCGAGCTCGTCGACCCCGCCTCGCTCCACTTGATCGCGAGCAGCACCCCCGACACGCTCGACGGCCCGGCGCTGGAGGAGCTCGACGCCGACTTCGAGTCCGTGTTCACGCTCAGCTTCGGCGATGGCTCCGGCGGCGCCGGCGCGTTCCGTCGCGACGACGGCAGCACGGTCTACGCCCGCACCTGGCCGCCCCCGGAGCTCGGGAGCGCGGTGGAGGCGATCGACCCCGAGGGCAACATGCTCTGGTCGCTCAGCGAGATGTTCTCCTCGTTGTCGTTCATTCACGGCGTGGAATCGGGGCCCGACGACACCCTCGTCGTCGCCGACACGAGCTCCGGCCACGTGCTCGCCTTCGACCTCGAGGGCAACAAACTCTGGAGCATCGACTTCGTCGAGGGCGATACCATCCACTGGCCGAATGGAATCGACGTCGCGACCGGCAGCGACGGCGTCACCCGGCTGGCGGTGACGATGCTCCTCCAGGTGGGGTCGGGCCCAGACTACGTCGATGTCTACACGCTCGACGGCGCACCCGAGCTCGAACGTCGTTACGACGTCGGCGACGCCGCCTGGCCCCACGGTCCGCACCTCGACGGCGAGCGCGTGGTGGTTTCCCTGTCTGCCCGGGGACAGGTCGTGGCGCTGGAGGGCGGCGCCGAAGCGTGGCGCGTGCCGGAGGCGCCTGGTGTGCTCGCTTTCCCTCGCGACGCGGTGTTCTTGCCTGACGGCACCATGGTGGTGGCCGATGCCGCCACCGAGCTGCTCCGCGTGTACAACCCCCTCGACGGATTCGACGACATCTGGGGCCGCGCCACGCCCGGTGTGTTCAGCGTCGAGCTCGTGGACTGCACCGAGCTCCCCTGTCTTGGCGGATAGGATCCCGGCATGGCTTTCGACCTTCTCGTGATCGGCGGCGGCATCGTGGGCGCCGGGGCCGCGCGCGACGCGGCGATGCGCGGGCTCAGCGCCTGTCTCGTGGAGCAGAACGACCTCGCCTATGGCACCTCGTCGCGCTCGTCCAAGTTGGTCCACGGCGGGCTGCGCTACCTCGAGCAGGGCGAGTTCTCGCTCGTCTTCGAGTCGGTGAGCGAACGACGCGTCTTGCTCGACATCGCGCCGCACCTCGTCAACCCGCTCGGCTTCATCTTCCCGGTGTACAAGGACGCGAAGTTCGGACCCTTCACGCTGAACATCGGCATGTGGCTCTACGACGGGCTGTCGTTGTTTCGTTCGCCCAAGATTCACAAGAACCTCTCGCCCCGGCAGCTTGCCGACGAGGAACCCTGCCTGCAGCGCGACGGCCTGCGGGGAGCCCAGCTCTACTACGACTGCGCCACCAACGACGCCCGGCTCACGCTGGAGACGGCGCTCGACGCGCAGGTGCATGGCGCCGAGGTGCGCACCTACACCAAGGTGGTGGGCCTCTTGCGCGACAACAACGGGCGCGTTCGCGGCGTCCGGGCCCGAGGCGCCTTCGGGAACACCGAGATGGAGATCGAGGCTCGGGTGGTGATCAACGCCACCGGGCCCTGGTCGGACGATGTCCGTGCCCTCGGCGAGCCACGGCCGAAGATCCTGCGCACCACCAAGGGTATCCACATCGTCGTCCCGCGCGACCGGCTCCCCCTGCGCCACGCCGTCGTGTGCTCACACCCCACCGACAAGCGGGTACTCTTCGCCCTGCCCTGGGGCGACCGCTCCTACATCGGCACCACCGACACCGACTACAAAGGCGACCCGGCCGACGTCGCCGCCACTCGCGACGACGTGACATACCTCATCGACTGCATGGGCAAGTATTTCCCTGGCGCCAAGCTCAGCCAGGACGACGTCATCTCCACCTGGGCGGGCCTACGCCCCTTGATCTCGAGCGAGGGCAGCGCGTCGAGCGTGTCGCGCGAGCACGAGATCCTCGTGGATCCCGACGGGCTCCTCACCATCGCGGGCGGCAAGCTCACCACCTTCCGGAAGATGGCCGCCGAGGTGGTCGACCGCGCCGTGGCCATGTTGCGCCTCACCGGCACTGTGCCCACGCCGCTCGCCGAGGCCTACACCGCGCGCCAGCCCTTGCCCGGGGCGGTGGGCTGGCCGGAAGACGACGACGCTGCGCGGGTGGAGGCCCTCTGCCGCGCGGCCGCGCCGACCCTCGACGAAGACACCGCCGAACTGTTCGTGGCCACCTACGGCACGCGCGCCGTCGACGTGTCGCGCTCCATCCCGGCCAACCCGGCGCTCGGCGAGGCCCTGGTGCCCGGCCGTCCCGAGCGCATGGCGCAGGTCGACTTCGCCGTGGAGAAGGAGCTCGCCCAGACGGTCACCGACGTGCTGCTGCGCCGCACGCAGCTCTACTACCGCGACGCGGACCAGGGCCTCGGCGCGGCGCCACGCGTGGCGCGACGAATGGCCACGCTGCTGGGCTGGTCGAGCGAGCGCGAAGCGGCCGAGATCGCAGCGTACGAGGCCGAGGTCGCGCGATCTCGGGCCTGGCGGGCGAGCTAGGCTCTAGCCGCCGGTCGAAGCGGCGACGGCGTCGCTTGTGGCGGTGAAGGTGTCGCCGAGCACGTCGCTGAGCATGGTCACGGCGGTCACCAAGACCACCGCGATCAAGCTGGCGATGAGCGTGTATTCGATGGCGGTGGTGCCGGACTCGTCGAGCGCGGGGTGGGGTGCCATGAGCCTGTTCTACCAGGAGCCGGCTCGACTCATCGCAAAATCGAAAAGTCTTGGCTTTTTTGTATTTCTAGGATTGATACAAGAAAGCCCCCTCGACTCGCGCCGAGGGGTCACGTCCTCGCCTCCGTGGTGACAGCGGGCCGGGGGGCGACTACGCTGGGCTCGTGTTCCCAGCGATGCTGATCTGGGCGATGGTTGGATGCCACTCGACGGCCGTCGACGGCAAAAACGAAGACGAACGCGACGGTCGCGGCGACAGCGGAACCGGGCAGAATGACACAGGCTGTGCCGTGGTGCTCTGGTACGCCGACCGCGACGGCGATGGTTGGGGGAACGCGGACGATCCAATCGAGGCGTGTTTCGACCGGCCGGGCCTGTCGGGGACCCCCGGCGACTGCGACGACGGCCGCGCCGACGTGCACCCCGAGGCCCCGGAGAGTTGCGACGAGATCGACAACGACTGCGACGCAGTTGTTGACGAGGACGTCATCCCCACTTGGTTCGCCGACCTGGACCACGACGGTCACGGTGACCCCTCGACAGGTGTGGCGGTCTGCTCCCGTCCACCCGGACACGTCGCGACCGGTGACGACTGCAACGACTTCAACCCCGACATCAATCCAACCGCCGAGGATGCCTGCCGCGACGGCCTTGACAGCGACTGCGACGGCGCCGACGAGGTCGCCTGCTACCCGCGGTCCGGCCCACTCCCAGACATCGCCGAGTGGTTTCCGGGGGTCACGGCCGGGGACTCCGCCTCTGCCGTGACTGGACTGGGCGACGTGAATGGCGATGGCTTCGACGACTTCGCCGTGGGCGCGCTCGGCAACGACGACGGGGGAGCCGATGCCGGCGCGGCCTTCCTGGTGCTCGGGCGGCTGGGCATCACGGGGGGGTCACTGGCAGGGGCGGACGCGACCTACACCGGCGCTCGGGCGGACGACCGGGCCTCCACCGTGACGGGACCCGGCGACGTCAACGGCGACGGCCTCCACGACCTCGTCGTGGGCTCGCCGAACGCGGGGCAGGAAGCCGGGGCCGTCGCGCTAATCCTCGGTCGGGATGCACCCGTGGACGGCTCGCTTCAGCACGCGGACGCCACGATCATCGGCACCCGCCCCGGGCAGGTGGTCGGTGACGCGGTCGCGGGACTCGGCGACTTCAACGGCGACGGATTCGCTGACTACATAGTAGGAAGCTACCACGACTACGACACCATCGACGCCGGCGGCGCGGCATACGTGGTGCTCGGCTCGGCCACTCCCGGCGACGGCAAGCTCCCGGACGTCGGCATCGCCCTCGTGGGCCGCGGGCCCAAGTACTCGACCGCCACGACCGTGGCGGGCGTGGGCGACGTGGACGGCGACGGCCTCGACGACGCGGCGGTGAACTCGCTCGCGGCAAAGGGGCCGTGGCTGGCCGCGAGTGAAGCCTGTCTCGTACTCGGGGCGGCGCGCGCCGAGGACCGCGCCCTGGACGACGCCGACGCCACCTTGACCGGCGCCAAGAGCGACGGCCCGCTCATCGCGATTGCCAGCGCCGGCGACGTCGATGGAGATGGCCTCGACGACATGCTCTTCGGGTTGCCCTATGCGAACCGCGGTGCGCCTTGGGCCGGCGCGGCGCACCTGGTGCTCGGGACGGTAGCGCCCGCGTCGGCAAGCCTGGGAGAGGCCGACGCCATCTTCCTCGGCGAAGGCCCAGGCGACGCCGCCGGGTGGGCCCTCAGCTCCGCCGGAGACGTGGACGCGGACGGCCATGACGACCTCGTGGTGGGCGCCCCGGCTCACGACAACAGTGATGGCACCGCGGGGGCCGCCTACCTCGTCCGAGGGGCCCCGGTCGTGCCCACGGGCTCGCTCGGCCTCGCCCGCGCGGTCTACCAGCCAGGTGGTCGCGACGCCGGCTTGGTGGGGACCCACCTGTCCCCGGCCGGAGACATTGACAGCGACGGGTATGGCGACATCCTCCTCGGAAGCGTCGGGGACGACGGCGCAGGTCAGGACGCGGGCGCCGCCTTCCTCCTTCTCGGAGGACCCTGAGAGAAAGAAGCGAAAGCCCCCCTCGCCTTGCGCCGAGGGGGGCGGTGACTACTCGCGGGCGAGCGCGATGGCCTGGACGAGGTCGGTCGAGCCCACCAGGGTGATGCGCTCCACCTTCCCGGCGAGCTCCGCGAGCTGCTCGAGCTCCTTGAGTCGCATGAGAACGGGGTTCTCCTGCAAGAGCTTGGCGGTGTTGAGCAGCTGGCGGGTAGACGCCGTTTCCTCGCGGCGCTTGATCGACAGGGCCTCGGCCTCCTTGCGCGCGAGGGTGACCCGGTTGAACAGGTCCTTCACCTCGCCCGCGAGGATCACGTCGCGCACCACCGCCGTCTCGACCGCGAGTCCCACGGCGGGGAGCTTCTTCGCCACGAGGGCGAGCAACTCTGCCGAGAGGGCGTCGCGGTCGGTCACCAGCGTGTCGAGCTCGCGCCCGGCCACCACCTCGCGCAGCGCGGCGTGGACCGCGGCGTGCAGGAGGTTGAGGTGGTCGGACTCGAAGACGGCACGAAGGGGATCGACAAAGCGGTACGACACGCCGGGCTTCACGCGGACGGGCACCTGGTCGCGAGTGAGCAGGTCCTGGGGCGCGAGCTCCAGCGTGTGGAGCGCGAGCGGGACGATGCGCACCGCGTAGGGCGAGCCGTGGAAAACCCGGTAGCGTCCGGGCGCGAGCAAGCGGACGGGCTGCGTGAGCCGGGTGAGCACGGCGGCCTGCCCCTCGCCCACGGCGAACTCGGTGACACCGGCCGTGGCCGGCAACACATCGTTGGCCGCGAGGGGAACGGGCTCGTCGCGCAGGTCGGCACGGACCAGCTCGAGCTGGCCGGCCCCGTCGAAGTGACGGTACCGGCCGGGGCCGAGCAGGCCCGCGAAGACGCCGCTCACGTAGGCGAGCACGCGCTCGTTGGGCGCCACGAGGATGTCAGAAACGCCCTCGATGCCCTCGGGCAGCTCGTCGCCTGCGGTCACCACCTGGGGGGCGGCGCTCAGCTTGTACACCACGCGCTCCACCATGGCGAAGCCGGTGTAGACGGTGTGACGGCCGGGGCCGAACAGGCCGGCGAAGGCGCCGTCGCGGAAGAGCGCGACACGCTGGATGCGGGGGACGGTAACGATGGTGAACATGACGGGCTCCTGGTGACCTGACAAAGGGGGGCCTCCCCCCGGGACGTGGCCCGCGCCTGCCTGCGGCCGCGGTCGGGACACGAGGGTCCCCGCGGACAAGCGACACGACGCGTGGATTGCGCCGGTCCCGAGGGACAAGCGCGCACCTGGCCCCGAAGCGGGGTTCGGCCTTGGGTTTGGATAACTGGGGTTCAGCCAGTGAAGGCAGTCCAGCGCTCTACCATTGAGCTTCGCCCGCGAGCGGACGGTGGGAATCGAACCCACGACCTATGGATCCAACGCGACACCCATCCTCGGCGAACAACACGCGGGACAGCAAACGGGAAAACCCAGCCGCCGCTCTTCGCCGCGCCCGGGTTGGCGCGTGCCGAGGGATGAGTAGGCGCGAGGGGCGGGGGCGTCAAGGGGGGCCTCCAAGGTCAGCCCGATAGCGGTCCGGTAGGGGCGCGAAGCCAGAGCGGGTCGCGCCCGCGGGGGCACGACGGCCCAAAGTGCCAAACCTCCCTGGAGGATCGCCACTTCGGGCCGCCCACCCGGTCGACGGCGGCGGGCAACGTCGACGGCCATATCGGCGAGTTCATGCCCGAAGAGGATTCGGTGGTGTTGCTGATTCTTGCACCCCTCCTACCCTAGGGTTTCTGCGCGCCCCGAGCGCGATCAGTTCAGCCGCCCCCTGGCAGGGACCGCTACTTCGGCCCGCGTGGCGAGCAAGAGCGCGAGACGTGGGCGCCGACACCCCGGCGTTCCGGGGTCGGCAACCACTCGACGGCCTCGAACGGCGGCCACTGATCGCCATCCTCCGGCCCCAAGTACCAAACCTCCCCAGAGGATCGCCGCTTCGGGCCGCCCCCCCGAGCGCAGGCGAGACAGTTCGGGCGCTCGCGGCGACGATCGGACCTCCCGGGGCCCGTGCCGAGAGCGATTACCGCCCCCTGCTCGCGATCCTCCGGCCCAAAGTGGCAAACCTCCCCGGAGGATCGCCACTTCGGACCGCTCCGCGAGCGAAAACGAGACACTTCGGGCGCTCGCGGCTGTGATCGGGCCTGCCGGAACCCGTCCAGAGCCCAAGAAGCGGCGCGGCGCACCAATCCTCGGGCCCCAAGTGCCGATCCTCCGGACCGAAGTGCCAAATCTCCCCGGAGGTTCGCCACTTCGGGCCGGGTGCGACGCCCGGCGGCCCCAGCGAGTGAGGAGGACCGAGCGCGGAGCACCGAGACCGAGCGCCGAGAGACGAGGACCGAGACCGAGACCCGAGGCCCGCGTTCGACAGCGACCGCGACAGCGCCAGCGACAGCGACAGCGCTACCGCCCCCCAGTCACCTCCGCCTGAAAACCCGCTCGTCCACCCTCTCCCACCCGTCGAGGCTCCAGTCCTCCGCGCGCACCGTCCCATTGTCAAACCCCGGCGGCGCCACCAGCGCCCAGTCGATGCCGTAGCGATCAGCGAGCTCGGCGAGGCCCTGTCCCCGCGCCATGATGACCCCGGCGCGGCCACATCGAGCGGACACCCCGATGGGGTCGTAGGACATCACCGGAGCCCCCGCCGGCACCTGCTCCAGGTAGCGACAATCGTCCACGTGCCACCGCGTGGCCGACTGGTAGAGCTTGCCCGCGTACACGCTGCCCGCGAGCACACCGGCCAGTAGCAGCCCCGGCAAGAACGCGGGATGGTAACGACGTGTGAGCCGCGAGGCGCCGATCGCCGCGAGCGCGCAGGCGGGGACAAAGAGGGCCGCGTCGCTCCGATACACCGTCCCCTCGCGGGCCATCGCCGGGGCGAGCAGGTACACCACGGGCGGGAACAGCACCGCGTAGGCAACGATGGGCCACAGCCCGCGGTCCGCCGAGCGTTTGAGCAGCGCGGTCGCAGAAAAGAGGGGAATCAGCACCATCCCCGCGATCACACCCACGGTGAACACACTCGGGATCGCGCCGACGAAAACCTCGAATCGCGAGACAAACGCCGCGGGCACCGGCGCCACCGGGCTGATCACGTCTTGCAAGACGAGGCTCTCGGCCACGCGGGATCGAAGGTCGATCCAGCCCTGCCCAGCGACAAGGTAGCAACGGGCGTACCAGCCCAGCGTGGCCCCCACGCCAGCCAAGGCCACCCGCAAGCCGCCGACACCGGGCCAAGCGAGGGCCGCCGCGACACCCAGCAAGAACCCGTCGCCGCGCGTGAGCGCCACCGCCATGGCCAGTGGCACCGCAACCGCCTGTCGCCGCGAGGCGGCGAGGAGCAAGGCACCGCCGAGCAGCCCGTACAGCGCGATGCTGTCGGGGGTGGTCACCGTCCGCGTGTACCCGGCCGCCGTGGCGGCCAAGAGTCCGGCCACGATCGACTCGGCCTCAGTCGCGTCGAGACGGCGAGCCCAGACACAGGCGAGCGGCGCCCACGAGGCGGCGAGCAACACCGAGCAGAGTTGCGCGGCAGGCCAGTCGTTGGCCGCAGCGGCCACGAAGGGGACCAGGACCCGGCTCGGCAGGGGCATCCAGTGCAAGTCCGCCGGGTGACGCAAACTCGGCGGCAGCCAGCCGAGGTTCCACACCGCGTCGGTGACCGCGCCCTCCCCGGCCGCGAGGTGACGCGCCACCTCAAGGTAGTAGGCGGGGTCCCAGTCGGCGGGCGATGCCACCGTGCTCGCCCAGTAGAAATGCCAGGCCAGCGCCGCCAGGAAACACAGGGCCGGGGCCCTCGTCAGATACCCACCCAGACAGTCTTGCCCTCGGTGTACTCATCGAGCACCGCGCGCCCATTCTCCCGTCCAAAGCCAGATTGTTTCACACCACCATAGGGGGCAGCCGCGTCGAAACGATTGTAGGTGTTGATCCACACCGTCCCCGCGTGGATCCGGGCGGCGAGGTGGTGCGCCTTGCCGATGTCGCGCGTCCAGCTGCCCGCGGCGAGGCCGAACTCAGTGGCGTTCGCCACGCGCGCGCACGCGTCGAGGTCGTCGAAGGAAAGGACCGAGAGCCCCGGCCCGACGATCTCCTCGCGGGCGATGGTCATCTCGGTGGTGACGCCCCGGAAAACGGTGGGCGGCACGAAGTAGCCGGGCCCAGGGTGCTCGCCGCCGGCCACGCGCTCGGCGCCCTCGGCGAGGCCGCGCGCCACGTACGACTCCACGCGCGCCTTGTGGGCGGCGCTCACCAGCGGTCCCACTTGCGTGGCACGGTCGAGCGGGGAGCCGACCACCAGCGCCCTCGCGCCTTGGCCGACGATGTCGACCACCTCGTCGAGCACCTTGCGCTCCACCACCAGGCGACTGCCGGAGGTGCACAGCTCACCCTGGTTGTAGAAGGCCGCCGACACCGCCGCCGCGGCCGCCGCTTTGACGTCGGCGTCGGCGAGGATGATGTTGGGTGACTTGCCCCCGAGCTCCAGCGTGATCCGCTTGAGCGTGGCGGCGGCGTTGCGCATGATGAGCTTGCCGGTGTCGGTGCCGCCGGTAAACGCGATCTTGGCAACGCCCGGATGTGCGACGAGCGCGGCGCCCGCTTCCTCGCCGAGCCCGGTCACCACGTTGAGCAAGCCCGCAGGCAGGCCCGCCTCCGTGGCCACGCGCGCCAGCGCAAGGGTGGACAGCGAGGCCTCCTCGGGAGGTTTCACGACAATCGCGTTGCCGCAACACAGCGCTGGGGCGATCTTGCGCGCGGCGAGGAGGATCGGGAAGTTCCACGGCGTGATCGCGCCGATCACGCCCAGAGGATCGCGGGTGGTGTAGGTGAAGAAGGGGCCGCGCACGGGGATCGTTTCGCCGTGGAGCTTGGTGGCCCAGCCCGAGAAGTAGAAGAAGGTGTCGGCGGTGCGCGGGATGTCGATGAGGGCGGCGTTGGCGACGGGCTTGCCGCAGTCCATGGCTTCCAGGCGAGCGAGCTCCTCGAGGTTGGCCATGATGGCCTCGCCCACCTTCCAGAGGATCCGCGCCTTCTCGTTCGGATCCGTCCGTGCCCACAGCGCCTGGGCGCGCGTGGCGCTCTGCACAGCGGCGTCGATGTCGGCCGCCGTCCCTCGCCCGAGCTCGGCGAGCGTGCCGCCGGTCGAGGGATCCTCGGTGGGGAAGAGCCCCCCGCTGGCCGCCACCGGGCGGCCGTCAATCCACAACGTCTGGCTTTCCAAGAGCTACTCCTCTTCTTCCTCCGGCTCAGGCCGGAAGACGTTGACCGAGAACGCCACGCCGGGCACGGGGTCGCCGCCGTCGACACCGGTCATGTTTCCTTCGACGAGGATCTTGAGGAAGTCGAGGGGGACGACCGCGCCCCCGGCGTGCACCGCCCAGGGCGCCAGTCCCTGCGCCCCATCGGGGTCGAAGCTGCCCTCAACGCACACCACCGGGTTGACCATCGCCTCGGGGAGGAACACGCCGTAGAGCGTGCCCGTGGCGAACGGCGAGCCGTAGGCCATGCCGCCCATGCCACCGAGGGCCAGAGTGAGGAAGTCGGCGGGGTAGTACTCGGCGCCGATCACCGCCTCGTAGATCTGGTAGTCGGGCTCGGGGTACACCGCGACGCCCGACCAGGTGGCGAAAGAGTCGGTTTCCACGGTGACGTTGGCCTCGATGACCGCCGCCTCGTAGTCAAGGTCGTAGCCACCGCCGATCGCCACCATCGGACCCTCGCCGTCGTTGAAGAACCACTGGAACTCCGAACCGACCATCCTTCCCGGGCTGATGCCGAAGTACTTGCCGTGCTCCGGGAGGTACAGCGCCCAGTCGTCCCAGTCCTCCAGGCCGAAGCCCGCGTTGATGATGCCGCCCCGCGCTTCCCAGGAGCCGCCGTTGTAGCCGAGCATCAACCACTCGGGACGCGCGATCTCGTTGACACCGAAGTCGGGCGGTGGGTCCTGAAAGCCAAAGGCCGGCGCGTAGTCCATCGTGGCGTCGATGTCGGCGCGGAACACCAGGCCCCCGGCGCTCCCCGCCACGTTCACCTCCGCCTCCGCGTTGCCCGCGAATCCACCGGTATCGGAGAGGTCGAGGGCACCGCGGCCTTGCACGCCGCCTCCAACGAAAACCTCGGCATCCTGGGCGAAGGTCAGCGAAACGAGTCCGAGCAGCATGGGGTCTCCGGGGGCGGGGTGAACCCGAAACGTACTACATTCGCGCGCTCGACGGAGCCGCCATGCCTGTTCCCACTCCCGCCCGCGTCGTCCACACCGAGGTGCCCGGCCCTCGCGCTCGCGAGCGCATCGCGCTCGGCGCCTTCGACCTGCAGCACGGCTACCGCACGGTGGTCGTCGACGACGAAAAATCGCAGGGGGTGTCCCTCGCCGATGTCGATGGCAACGTGTTCCTCGACCTCTTCAGCTCCTTCGCCCTCGGCGCGCTCGGCTACAACCACCCGGCGCTGGTGGAAGTGGCGCGCAGCGCCGAGTTTCTGCGGGCCTCGATCAACCCAACCAGCACGCCGTTCCTCACGACGGACACCTGGCTGCGCTTCATGGCGGAGCTCAAAGAGAAGTGGGCGCCGAAGGGCACAGAGCGGGTGTTCTGCGTCGACGGCGGTGGCGAGGGCATCGAGTCGGCGATCAAGCTGGCGTTCATGGCCCACGCCACGCGGCGCCGTGTCGCGGCCGGTGGTCCCGCCGACCCCTTGCAGCTCTCCGCCGAGGAGCAGGAGCGCATCCTCGACAACGGCGGTATCGACAGCGTGATGATCTCCTTCCGCGGTGCATTCCACGGGCGTTCACTCGGTGCGCTCTCCGCGACGCACAGCAAGATCACCCACAAGGCCGACGTGCCGGCATTCCGCTGGCCGATGGCTACCTTCCCCGCCAACCGCTGGCCCCTGGAACGCTATGCCGACGAGAACGCCGCCGCCGAGGCCGCGTCGCTCGCCGAGGTGGCGCGCATCTTCGAGATGCACGACGGTCGCGTGGCCAGCGTGCTCGTGGAGCCCGTGCAGAGCGAGGGCGGCGACCGGCACGCCTCGGGGGCCTACTTCCGCGGCCTCCAGGCCCTCTGCAAGCAGCACGGCGCCGCGCTGATCCTCGACGAGGTGCAAACCGGCGTGGCGATCACCGGCACGATGTGGTTGCACGAGCAGTTCAACCTTCCGGAGCCGCCCGACCTCGTGGCCTTCGGCAAGAAGATGCAGATGGGCGGCTGCTTTGCCACCGCGCCTTACGCGATCACCCAGTTCGGTCGCATGTACCAGACCCGCAACGGCGACCGCGCGCGGGCGATGCTCGCCACCGCCACCCTGCGCACCATCGACGCCGAGGGGCTCTGCGCCCACGCGGCGCGCGAGGGGGCCTACTTCCTGGCGGGTTTGCAAGAGATCGCGGATCGTCACCCAGCGCTCGTGACCGACGCGCGCGGTCGCGGCTTCTTGATCGCCTTCGACCTCCCCACGCCCGCCGCGCGCGACGACTTCCTCAAGCGTGCGCTCAGGCGCGGGATCTTCGCCTCCTACACCGGCAGCAAGTCGGTGCGCATCCGACCGCACCTGGTCACCCAGCGAGCCGACATCGACGAGGCCCTGGGCGTATTCGCCGCCGTGGCGAAGGAGATGGCCTGAGCCAGATCGACGTCGACCCCCGCGACCTGCACGTCGGCGAGGGCGCGGCGCGCTTCTACGCCGCCCTGGCCCGCTACCGCTGCGAGCACGTGACCGACCCGCGCTCCGCCGCCTTCGACACCTGCTACCGCGCGATGGACGCCTTCTTCGGCCCGCGCAACGAGATCGAGCGTCGCGACGTGCTCGAGCGCTGGCTGCGCGACCCCATCGAGATGGGCGACATCCGGGTGCGCTACCACGCGTTCAACTGGTACGACCAGGACGGCTCGCTCGCCGCCGTGCGCGACATCTTCGTGGCCACCGACGTGGTCGACCCCATCTGCGTGGTGCTGTTGTCGCACAGCTACGTGCTCCCGGCCCACCGTCGTGGCGGCGTGGCGGCGCTGGTGCGCACCGTTCCCGCCACGGTGGCGCGCGCCGACGTGGCCGAGCGCGAACTTCCCGACGACACCCCCATCCTGCTCACCGCGGAGATGGAGCCCCTCGACCCCGCGGCCGAAGACAGTCGCGTGCGTTTGTTGTCCTACGGTCGGGCCGGCTTCTCGGTGGCCCACCCCGAGGTGCTCCCCTATTTCCAGCCGGACTTCCGCGATGTCCACGCGCTCGGGGTCGATGCGCACCACGTGCCGATGGCGATCGTCTTGCGTTGGCTCGGGCACGAGCGGGCGACGGCGCTGCCCTGGCTCTACGCCGAGGCCATCGTCCATCACTTCAAGCGCATCCACAGCCGCGCGCTCGACAAGGACGACCTCTGGGTGGCCAGCGACCACGGGCTCTCTGGGCTTCGCCGCTGGGGACGCCGCGACGTGCCGCTCATGCGCATCCCCCCCGACCCTTCCGGGCTCCTCGCCCTCGAGCCGATGCTGCGCTCCGTGATGTTGCCCCACTATCCGCCACAGTACCGGGGGGACTTGCCCCCGGCGGCCGTGGAGCGCGATCATCTGATTTCCGTCACCCACACCATGGGAGGTCCCGTGCGATTCCCCGAGATTCCCGGCGAGCCCGGCTCCGCCCGCGTCGTTTCTACCGTCCCCGGCCCCAAGTCTGAGGCCCTGCGCGCCCGCCACGGCCAGTGGCAAGACGCGCGGACCGTCCACTTCTACCAGGACGCCAAGCGAAGCCTCGGCAACTACATCGTCGACGTGGATGGCAACACGCTCCTCGACGTGTACGGCCACATTGGCGCCATCGCCATTGGCTACAACCACCCCGACATGCTGCACGCCTGGAAGTCCGGGCGTTTCGACTGGTGTGCAGGGTGGCGCCCCTCGCTGGGCATCGCCGTGCCCCCCGAATGGGTCGACGTCGCCGCGTCGTTGATGCGCGCCGCCCCCCGGGGCATGGCCCACGTGGCCACCATGACCACCGGCTCCGAGGCCGTGGAAAACGCGCTGAAGACCGCGTTTATCGCCAAGGCGCACCGCAACCGGGGCGGCCAGGCGGCGTCGGCCGAGGAGGTGGCGTCGTGCATGCTGAACCAGCAGGCGAGCGCCAACCGGATGAAGATCATCTCCTTCTCCGGGGCCTTCCACGGGCGAACCCACGGCTCGCTCTCCGCCACGCGCAGCAAGGCCATCCACAAGCTCGACATCCCCGCCTTTGACTGGCCGGTCGTCGAGTTCCCGACCAGCCGTTTCCCTCTGTCACAATACGCGAGCGAGAACGCGGCGGCGGAGGCCCGATCGCTCGAGCAGGTGGAATCGCTCATGCGCCGAGCGCCTGAACAGATCGCCGCGGTGATCGTGGAGCCCATCCAGGGCGAGGGCGGCGACCGGCACGCTTCGCCCGCCTTCTTCGTGGGTTTGCGCAAGCTCTGCACGCAGTACGGTGCGAGCTTCATCGCCGACGAGGTGCAGACGGGGGTCGGCACCACCGGCCGGATGTGGGCCCACGAGGCCTGGGGCCCAGAGGGTGCCCCGGACATCATGACGTTTTCGAAGAAGATGCAGCTCGGCGGCTATTTCTACCGGGCTGGGCTCATGCCGCCGGAGCCGCTGCGGGTGTTCAACACCTGGCTCGGCGATCCGCTCCGCGGCGCCCAGGCCGAGCTCATCCTCGAGGTGATCGAACGCGACCGGCTGGTGGCCTGTGCCGCCGAGGCCGGCACACAGCTCCTGGCAGGGCTGGAGTCCCT
The DNA here is from genome assembly GCA_005778355.1 of Pseudomonadota bacterium. Classification (GTDB taxonomy): domain Bacteria; phylum Myxococcota_A; class UBA796; order UBA796; family SXON01; genus SXON01. Next base: position 36,033 of record SXON01000216.1, read on the forward strand.
CCAGTCGCGACACCCAGCGATACTGTCACAGGCACGCGGGCAAGGCACCCACTGCGCGATCGACGTGTGCGACGCCGGCACGCGCGGAAAGATCCTCGGCGCCGCTCTGCAGAACGGCCTCGAGATTGGTGGATCGGGCGAGACGACCATTCGTTTCCGTCCCGCGCTGATCCTCGGGCCGCGTCACGTGGGGGAGCTCCTGGAGCGGCTCGAGACCGCCGTGTCTCGCGCCTAGCCCCTACTTCCGGTAATCCCGCCCCATCACCGTCCGCCGTCCCTCGGCGCGGGCTTGGCGGATGGCGTCGCGCGTGAGGTCGCGGATAATGGCACTCAGCTCCTCCATCACGTCGGCCGAGCAGTTGAACTCGGACTGCTCGCGGATGTAGTCCTTGAGGCGACTGGCGATGATCAGCACCTCCTCAGCCTCGCGTTCCGGCGCGGGGCCGCGCACCACGCGGCGCTCGGGCTCCGCCGCGACGGACGTCGATACGGCGGGTGCGCGCATCTCGATCGCCCCCGCCGACCCGCGGTGGTTCATCCCGGGTGCGTGCGCGTCCCAGCAGGCCACGGAGCAGAACGCCAGCGTGAACCGCGCCGTGTTGCACGTCGAAACGCTGCACTTGTAGTAGCGCTGCCCATGCAGGATGGGGTGCTTGCAGGAGGAGCAGGTGTGCCAGGTGGTCGCCATGGCACCCTGCTATGTCGCGACCGCTAGGCGGGGAAGTCCGCGCCGTTCACCCGGAGCAAGTCCCCCACGGCGAGGCGGGGCTTGCGCGGGCCGTTGCCGGGGAGGCCCTTGCCTACCACCACGATCATCGCCGGCACGTAGCGCTCCGGAATGCCGAGCGTCGCGCTCACACCGGCCGGATCGAAGCCGATCATCGGGCAGCTCACCCAGCCGCGTTCCTCGGCCGCGAGCATGAGCGCCATCGCCGAGAGGCCCACGGAGCGAACCGCCTCCTCGCGGGCCGCAGCGGGGTTGTTGTAGAAGCTGCCGGCCATATTGGACATGTAGTCGGCGACGCCCTGCGGCACGTGCCCCGCCTTGGCGGCAGCCTGCATACGCTCGATGTAGTCGAAGTGGGCGCGGGTGTCGCCGAGAACGACGAAGGCCACGGAGCAGGCGCCCACCTTGGGCTGGTTGTAGGCGACGGCCTGGAGCTTGCCCTTCAGCTCGCGGTCGGTGACCGCCACGAAGCGGGTGTGCTGGATGTTGAAGCTGCTCGGCGCTTGCGATGCGAGCTGCACGAGCGCCGCCACCTCGTCGGCGCTGATCTCCGCGCTCGGGTCGTAGTTGTTGGCAGAGAGGCGCTGATTGAGGGCAACGGAAACGTCCACGAAGGCTCCTTGAGGGCGCGCAATCCTACGGACAAGCGACCCGCACGGGTAGCGACGTCTGCGCAACAGTCTGTTGGGGCCTCATTCCCCGGGGTCGGTGACCACCCCGTGCTCGCCCTCGAAGAAGACGGGCCGAAAGAACGCCTCGATGGCGGCGAGTCCCTCGTCGCTGGAGTGGACGTTGTCGTGCTCGGCCGGCACGGCGACGCCGCCCCCGTGCACCGTCGCGGCCTGGACGTAGCCGAGACTGGCGCCTCCCGGGCCATTGCCGCTGACGGAGCCCGCGGTGAACGTGACGCCTTGCACCGGCCACACTTCGGAGCCCACGCCGGGCGCGGCGAAGGCCGTCGCCAGGAGGTCGTTCGTGCTGTTGGGCACGATCTCGTCGTTGTAGGCGGCCATCAGCATCACGTCGGGCGCGGACCGATCGTCGGCGCGATCCGACTGCACGCGCGGGGCCCAGGTCATCGGGTCGCCAGGGTCCATCATCGTCTGCAAGAGCGGGAAGGCGCGGTCGACCTCGCCGTCGCTGGTGCTCGACGGTTTCATCAGCTCGATGAGGATCGAGAACGTCGGGGAGTCCTCGATGATCTGGGTCACGCGGCCGCCGCCCACCACGAGCAGGCCCGCGTCGAGATGCGGCGACAGCGCGAGGGGCTCGGCCCCCATGATGCCGCCGAGGCTCACCCCGGCGTAGCCGATGCGCTCGGGGTCGAGATCGTCGACTCCGTCGCCGTCCCAGTCCACGCCGGCGCGGATGGCCTCCACCAGCTGGAGCTTGTCCCACGCCGACTGGCGGAAGTTGTCGCGCAGCTTGAGCCCGTGCAAGCCCGGCGGCGAGAGCCGGATGCCGAAGATCATCAGTGGCTCCATCGCGTCGAGGTCGGCCTCGGTACGCCCGGGGTGGTCGCCGTGCTCCACCGCGTCGATGCCGATGAGCGCCAGCCCCTCTGCGGCCGCGGTGGCGACGACGTCTTCGCATTGCCCGCGGTCGCCCCCGAGCCCATGACCACACACCACCACCGGGAAGGGGCCCTTGCCGGGAGGGAGCCAGGCCGACAGCGGCAGGTCGTAGGTCGAGCGAACCGCAACCGCTCCGGGAGGAACAAGTCCGTCGCTGCCACGGTAGTCGTTCACCCGCAGGCTTCCCTCGCAGCGGCGCCACGCCCCGGTGTCGGCGCAGGTGCCCGGCGTGATGCTGAAGGTGGTCGAGGCCACGTCGCCGGCCACCGCGAGCCCCTGCTCGGTGGCCGACTGGGTGGTGAAGAGCGTCATCGCGGCGAGCGAGGCGGGGTCGATGCCGGCCGCGTCGAGCGCGGTGCGGTAGCGCTCGGCCAACGGGTACTCGACGCCGAGCGCCGGATCGGCCAGCTCGCGGAGGTAGGTGGACGGCGACACGCAGTCAGCCTCGCCATTGAGCAAGCCCGCGATGACGGTCGTTCCCGGCGGCAAGGGACGGCGGGGTTTCAAGAGCAGGGTGTGGTCGTAGTCCGTGAAGGTGATCTCGGGCTCGTGCCAGGTCGGACCCCCTTCCTCGAGCGACACAAGGAACACCCGGTCGCGACCGATGGCCTCGATGGGCAAGGCGCCGTCGAACTGGAAGTACAGGCCCGCGTTGAGCCCGAAACCGTCGAGCGTGGAGAGGAAGTCGAACCACTCGAGGTAGTTCTCCGGGAAATCGGCGAAGGCCCCCATGGTGGACGGGTCCATCTCCACCCGCAGCCCGGTGGAGGTATCCGCCTCCACCGTCCAAAAATCATCGGGGAAGGTTTGGAATTCCCCGTCGGGGTCTGGGTCGTAGGCGTAACGGCTCTCGCCCTCGCAGAAAGCGAGGGGCTCGGCGGGGACTTCCGCGCAACCAAGGACGAGGAGGAGCACGGCCGCAACATACCGCGGGGGCCACCTGGGCGATCGCCCACGGGGGCCGACCGCCTGGGGCAAATCCCGGAGCGCCCCTGTGCGAGCCTGCCCAAGCCGACCGGGCCCGCGCGGGCGGCGATCACCCAGCTATTCACCTTTCATTGGCACTATTCAACAGACCACGCCAGTTGGTCCGACCTTTGCAGCGATCACGCGCATGACCGTCTCCGGCATCCTCGCGGCCACCACGCCCGACCACATCGACGACGTGTGCCGCGCGATCGACGCCCACCCGTGGGCGCAGGTGCACTTCACCGACGGCCGCGGCCGGGTGGTGCTCACCATCGAGGCCGACGACGAGCAATCCAGCGTGGACCGCCTACTCGAGATCCGCCGCATCCCGCAGGTGTGGCTCGCGGAGATGGTCGAAGTTCGCAACGTAATCGAGGAAATGGAGCCATCATGACCCTCACCCGCCGCGACATCATCAAGACCTCCGTGGCCGCCAGCGTGGCCACCAGCATGGGCATCAGCGTGCCGAACGAGGCTCGCGCCGAGTCGGCGGCCGCCGACCTCGGCATCGCCTGGGACAAGTCAGCCTGCCGTTTCTGCGGCGTGGGCTGCGGCATCATGGTGGGCACCAAGGAAGGCAAGGTGGTGGCCATGAAGGGCGACCCCGAGAGCCCGGTGAACCGCGGCCTCAATTGCATCAAGGGATATTTCAACGCCAAGATCATGTACGGCGCCGACCGGCTCACTCAGCCTCTCCTGCGCAAGAAGGACGGGAAGTTTGCCAAGGACGGCGCGTTCACCCCGGTGAGCTGGGCCGAGGCCTTCGACGTGATGGCCGCCATGATGAAGGAGTACTACGCCGCGAAGGGCACGTCGTCACTCGCCCGGTTCGGCTCGGGCCAAGACACCATCGACGAGGGCTACGCGGCGGCCAAGCTCTGGAAGGCAGGGTTCCGCTCCAACGGCATCGACCCCAACGCCCGGCACTGCATGGCGAGCGCGGTGGCCGCCTTCATGC
>SXON01000217.1 GCA_005778355.1 Pseudomonadota bacterium
AAACCGTACGCGAACCGGAACCTCCTCCCTTTGGAGGCCCGGCGAGCCGGGCCGGCTGGTCGAAGCCGGGGCCCCGCCGGGCGGTTCCGCCGCGCGTCTTCTTACCGCGCCTCGAACGACCAGCAGATCGAGTTCCCGATCCTCTACGCCGTGGCGCGCGACGGCTGGTGCACCGCCACCTATGGCGAGAAGGGCGACGACCTGATGCCGATGTTCGAGACGATCATCAAGCGCATCCCGCCGCCCCGGGCGATCAGCGAGGGCCCCCTCCGCGCGCTCGTCACCCAGCTCGACTACGACAACTACGTGGGCCGCCTCGCGATCGTGCGCGTGGCCGCCGGCGCCATCAAGGAGAAGACCGACGTGGCCCACGTGGGCGAGAATGGCGAGCCCAAGCGCGTGCGTGTCACGTCGTTGTTCCAGTTCGAAGGCATGAAGCGCGTGGCGGCCACCGAGCTCGTGGCGGGCGACATCGGCGCCATCGCCGGCATCCCCGAGGTCAACATCGGCGACAGCTTCACCGCGATGGACAACCCCCAGCCGCTGCCGCGCCTGAAGGTCGACGAGCCCACCATCGGCATGACCTTCTCCGCCAACAGCTCGCCCATGTCCGGCCGCGAGGGCAAATACGTCACCGCCCGCCAGATCCGCGAGCGCCTCGACAAGGAGATGCTGATGAACCCGGCGCTCCGCATGGAAGACACCGGCACCGCCGAGACGATGCGCGTGTTCGGCCGCGGCGAGTTGCAGCTCGCGATCCGGAGTGAGACGATGCGCCGCGAGGGCTTCGAGATGAGCGTGTCGCGACCTGAGGTTCGCACGCAGGAGAAGGACGGCAAGTCGCTCGAGCCCTACGAGATCGCGCAGCTCGACTTCCCCGAGAGCTTCATGGGCGTCGTGACCCAGAAGATGGCGCTCCGGAAGGGTCGCATGGTGGAGATGAAAATGGATGGCAGTGGCCGCGTGCGCCTCTTCTTCCGCATCCCGAGCCGCGGCCTCATCGGCTTCCGCGGGGAGTTCCTCAACGACACCCGCGGGCAGGGCCTGCTCAACACGCTGTTCGACGGCTACGACGAGTTCGCCGGCTACATCCAGAGCCGCTCCAACGGCAGCCTCATCGCCGACCGCACTGGCGAGGCCACCACCTACGCGCTGTACCACCTCCAGCCGCGTGGCCGGATGTTCGTGTCACCCCAGACCGCGGTGTATGAGGGCATGCTCATCGGCGAGAACAGCCGCGAGAACGACATCAACGTGGATCCCACGCGCGCGAAGCAGCTCACCAACGTGCGCTCGGCCGGGGCCGACGAGAAGCAGATCCTCGTCCCGCCGATTCAAATGACGCTCGAGAAGGCGCTGGAGTACATCGCCGAGGACGAGCTGGTCGAGATCACCCCGGGCAGCATCCGCCTGCGCAAGAAGGTGCTCCAGAAGAACCTGCGTTCCGTCGTCCGTACCGAGCGCGACGACGACTAGTCCGGCCAGAGCCGGGCGAGGTTCATCGTCGCGAGCGGAAAGGGTTCAGCGTGCACCACGGTGTCGCCCCCCCAGGCGCCATCGAGCACGTATTTGCCGTCGGCGAGGCGGAAGGCCTCGAGCGTGCTCGCGTCGGGATCGATGAACCACAACCACTCCACGCCCCAGCGGGCGTAGCTGGCCCGCTTGTCGACCAGATCGTGCCGCCGGGTGCTCGGCGAGAGCACCTCGAACACGAAGTCGGGCGGGACGGCGAAGAAGGCCTCGGTGGCCAACGACGGCAACGACGCGACGCGCCAGCCGCCGATGTCGGGGACGAGGATCTCGTCGCGGAGATGAAGTTCGGGCTCCACCACGATCTGCCAGCCCCCAGGTCCCCCGTCGTCGGGGTCGAAGTAGCCGCGGAGCCGCCCCGAGGTGACCGTCGTGGCGCGCGCATGCCTCGGCCCGGGTCGCGGCAAACAGGACAGCTCGCCGTTGACGATCTCCGCCACCACGCCGGGCGGCGCGTCGAGCACGTCCTGGTAGGTCGCGCGTTTTTTCGCGGGCTCACCCATGCCCGGAGTGTAGCCTACGCCCGCCGCCAGTGGGGCGAGAGCGCCAGCGTGGCCGGCACCACCAGCGGCACCATGACGGTGCCGAGCAAAAGCCCGCCCACCATCACCACGCCGAGGCCCCGGTAGAGCTCCGTCCCCGAGCCGGTGCCGGCCGCCAGCGGCAGCATGCCCACCACCGAGGTGACAGCGCTCATCAGGATGGGTCGCAAGCGGGTCACGCTACTCTCGCGCAGCGCGTCGGCCGGCGACAAGCCCTGCGCCACGAAGTTCTGGGCCTGCGACACGATGAGGATCGAGGTGTTGACGATCACCCCGCAGAGCAAGACCAGGCCAAGCATCGCGATGGTGTCGAAGTCCACGCGGGTGACGACGTTCACCGCGCCCAGCGCCAGGAGCGCGCCGCACACCGCGAGTGGTACCGCCGTGAGGATGACGATCGGCGCCCCCCAGGACCGGTAGAGCGCCACCAGGAGCAGGTACACGATGAGCACCGCCCAGGCAAAGCTCTGCGTGAGCCCGTTCAAGGTCTCGTTGAGACGATCCGCCGTCCCGCCGAGCAAGATGGAGTAGCCCGGCGACAACGAGGCCCGCGTAGGCACGAAGACCTCGCTTTCCGCTTGCTCGATCGCGTGTCCCAGCGACAGGCCCTCGCCCACGTTCACCGAGAGCGTCACCGCCCGTTGCTGGTCGAAGTGCGGGATGGAAACCGGACCGCTGCCCTCCACCACCCGGGCCACGGCGTCGAGCCGCACGCCCGGCGCCACGGGGATCGAGGCCAGCGCGCGCGGATCCTCGCGGTAGGCATCGGGACCGAGCACCACCAGGTCGATCTCCTCGCCCTCGTCGAGGAAGGTGCCCACGCGGCGCCCCCCCACGGCCGCCTCCACCGCCACGGCGAGATCGGCGGGTCGCAGATCGAGCTCCGCGAGGCGACGCCGGTCGGGCTCCACGTGGATCTCCGGCGTGCCAGCCTCGTAGTTGCTGCGCACCGACACGATGCCCTCGATCTTCGTGAGCTTGCCCTGGATCTGCCCAGCGGTCTTCACCAGCTCGCCGAGGTCGGGGCCCACCACCCGCACCTCGAACTGGCGTCCCGGGTCGTTGAAGATGCTGGCGCGACGCGGGAAGAGGAAGCGGAAGCCCGGGACCTTCGCTGTCCGGCCCCGGAGCTCGCCGAGGAACTCGGCGAAGGGACCCGGCGCGCTATGCGGTGGCAAGAGCGTGAGCCCCATCGCCGAGAAACGCGTGTTGAACACCACGAAGGTGCGACCGATCCGGGGGTCGTTCACCAGCTCCTCCTCGATGGGGCGGAGCAGCTCGGCGGCCGCCGCCGGCGAGGTTCCCGGCAGGGGGCGGGCGATGGTGAGGATCAGGTTGCGGTTGCCCTCGGGGAGGTAGCTGGCATCGGGGACGAGGAACACGCCGGCGCAGGAGAGCGAGAGCGCACCGCCGATGACCGCCATGCGCGCCCAGGGACGCGACGCGGTGACCGCATCGACCACGCGCCCGTAGCCCCGCGCGAAGCGGCCGGGGCCCTGGTCTTCACGCACCGCGCCGATGCCCCGGGCCGCGAGCGCCGGCACCACGGTCAAGACCGCCACCAGCGACAGCGCGCAGGCCACCGAGATCGACAGGGCCAGGTCGCGGAAGATCTGCCCCGCCTCACCGCCGAGGACGATCACCGGCGCGAACACGCACACGTTGGTCAGGGTGGCGGCCAGCATGGCGCCCGCCACCTCGCGGGTGCCCTCCAGCGCGGCGTCGACCGGAGAACGCCCCGCCTGTCGCAGGCGGTACACGTTCTCGACCACGACGATGGCGTTGTCGATGGTGATGCCCACGGCAAAGGCGAGGCCAGCGAGGGTGATGATGTTGAGGCTCCGCCCGAGAGCCCAGAGCACCGGGAAAACGCCGAGCACCGCGAGAGGCTGCGCGAGCGCGACCACGCCGACGGCGCGCCAGGAGCGGAGCACCCACCAGAGCACCGCGAGCGAGAGGAAGGCACCCCCGGCGATGTTGCCGAGCGCCCCCGCGAGGGCCTCGTCGATGTAGTCCTGCTCGCTGTAGAGCACCCGCATCCGAGCAGGAAAACCCTGCGCCTCGAACTGGGCGTGCAGCTCGGCCACCGCATCGAGCACGCCCTCGGTGGTGCTCGGGACGTTCGCGCCGGTCCGGCGCTGCACGCCGAGGGCCACGCCAGGCACCCCGGTGAGCCGCATGATCGAGGGCTGGAGCCCCGGCTCGGCCACCACGTGGGACACGTCGCCCACTCGGATCGTGCCGCTTTCATCGCGGCGGATGACGATGTCCTCCAGCTCCTCGATGCTCTCGGCCCGGGCGGTCGTGCGCACCGCGTACTCCCGCTTGCCCGCTGTGAGGGGCCCGCCACGGGCGTTGACGTTGTCGCGGGTGAGCGCAGCGAGGATGTCCCGTATGGAGAGATCTAGTCGCGACAGCGCATCGAAATCGGTACGCACGTGCATCTCGCGCTCGGCACCGCCGCTGACGATGAGCCCAGCCACGCCATCGACCCGACGGATGCGCGGCGAGATCACCTCGTCCGCGAGGTCGCGCAGGAGCCGTTGCTCGGTGGGAGGCTGTCCCTCGGGCTCGCGAAGGCCGAGCCAGATCATCGGGGACTGGCTGTCCGACGAGGTGGCCACGACCTCGGGCGGGTCGGCCTCCGGGGGCAGCCCGCGCACGCCAGCCATCTTGTTGAGCACGTCGACCATCGCCGCGTCGCGATCAATGCCCTCCGTGAACCGCAGGGTGATCTCAGATCGCGACAGGCTGCTGCTCGACAACATCTCGCGCAGGCCATTGACCGTGCGGATCTGCTCCTCGATGCGCCGGGTGACCTGGTCTTCCACCTCGGCCGGCGCCGCCCCTGGGTAGGCCGTCGTCACCACGATCTCCGGCGGCTCCACCGTCGGGCGCAGTTGCGACGGCAAGAGCCGGGCGGACATGACGCCCGCGAGGGTCACGAACATGGTCGCCACCATGACCGACCACGGGTTCCGGACTGAGGCGGCGATCACCGCACCGCGCTTACCCCGTCATTCAGTAGACGTTGTACTTGCGCCGGTAAGCCTCGTGCTCGCCGACATTCCGACTGGGGTGCAGCACGCCGTCCTTGTCGTGGAGGTAATACCAGAACTCGCTCTCTGTGGGCGCGGCGGCGGCCTGGAGCGAAGCGAGCCCGGGATTACCGATTGGCGTGGGCGGCAGGCCCGGTCGCAAGCGGGTGTTGTAGGGGTCGCCCGGATCGCGTAGCTTCTCGAGGAAATCTTCGCGGTCGTTCCAATCCGCCAACGTGTAGCGGCTGGTGGCGTCGATGCCCAGGTTCCACCCGCTGGACAGCCGCTTGTACATGATCCCTGCCACCATCGGTCGGTTCTGGGGGCTCGGCTCCTCCCGCTCGAGCATGCTGGCCACGGTCACCACCTCCGCGAGCGCCCGCTCGCCGGCGTAGGCCTTGCCGAAGCGCTCGTCGAACATGGCGAGTTGGCGTTCCACGAACTTGGCCACGTCGAAACCGTCGGCCGGGACCATGTAGGTTTCCGGGAAGAGATAGCCTTCCTTTCCCTTGGCCGCGTCGATGAACGCGCCGCTTTCAATGAACCCTTTCTCCGCCAGCGCCGCGTCGATGTCGCGGATACGCCAGCCTTCCAGGACCGTGAACGCCACCTCGTCGGGGACGGGCACCCCGCAGAGCGCCTCCACCAGCTCCGGCGCGCTCATCGACGCCGACACCTTGTGTTTGCCCGCCTTGATGCAGCCCCCGGCCTTGTTCAGGCGCACGTACCAGTCCCACTTCGACGGGCTCTGCACCAGACCCAGTGCCGCCAGCTCGTCGCCCAGTCCGCGGGCGGTGGCGCCCTTTGGCACCTCGAAGATCACCTCGGGCGCATCGGGAGGGCCAGGCGCACGCTCGAGGTCGCACGCCACCAGCAGCACAAGCATCTAGACCTCGCCGAGCGGCCAGATATCGCGCCCGCTGAGGATCTCTCGGTCGCGGGGGTTCTCGAGCGTGGAGACGATCGCGCGCGCGACGACCTCGATGGGGATCGCCCGGATGTCGTCGGCGAAGCCCTGCAGGCCAGGGATGCTCCGCATCGTGTTGCCGAACCACTGCACGACACCAGGCACCTCGCGCTTGCCGTGGTGATCGGAGATGTCCCACTCCGGGGAAACGAGCGCCGAGGGGCGGAAGATGGTCCAGCGGATGTCGTGCGCGGCCATCACGATGCGCTCGCACTCGCCCTTCATCTGCGCATAGGCCCCGGGACCACCCGCGCCGTACGACGACAACAGGCGAAAGCGCGAGATGCGCTCAGCCTTGGCCGCCTCGACGAGTTGCCGCGTGGTGCCCAGGTCGCTGGTGTCGTAGGTGTCGCCCGTCGCGAAGCGGTTCTTCATTGTGCCCACGAGTGACACGATCACATCGCAACCACGAACCGCACGGCGAAGCGCCGTCTCGTCGGCGAGATCGAACACCACGGCGCGAGGATCTTTGCCCAGCGGATGGACCTCGGCCGTAGCGGGCCGCACGTGAAGCACCAGCGGATGACCGCGCTTCTCGGCGAGGGAAACGAACACCCGACCGGTTGCGCCGGTGGCGCCAGCGAGGAAAACGCGCATGGCGGCCAAGTATCCGGTTTCACGGGCACCAGGCCCGCCGGGTCGGCTAGGGTGCCGGCGTGCGCCTGAACCCTCTACTCGGCCAGCTGCCGAGCTACCCGACGGTGGTCCTCGACCGCAAGAAAGCCGAGCTCATCGCTCAGGGTAAGCCCGTCTTCGACTTCGGCACCGGCGATCCCACCGAGCCCACGCCCGACTTCATCCGCGCGCGCGTGGGCGCGAACATCCCCGGCAATTGCCGCTACCCCACGGTGGTCGGCGACCGCTCGGTGCGCGTGGCCTTCGCGGCCTGGGCGTCGCGACGCTTCGGCATCGAGCTCGACCCGGATCGCCAGGTGTTGCCAAGCTCCGGCAGCAAGGAGGTGGTGTTTCACCTGCCGCTCCTGGTGATCGACCCAAAGGCCGACGATCGCACGGTCGTCTTCCCCGACCCCGGGTACAGCGTGTACTACCGGGGCACGGTCTTCGCGGGCGGCGAGGCCGTCGCGCAGCGCCTCGACGGCGACTTCGTCCAGCGCCCGTGGACACTCCCGCGCGACCTCTTGCGACGCACCCGGCTCTTGTGGATCAACAGCCCACACAATCCCACCGGCGCGGTGATGTCGCGCGACGATCTTCGTCGTACCTGGGAAGTCTGCCGCGAGTACGACATCCTCCTCGCCAGCGACGAGTGCTACGCCGACACCTGGTTCGACACGCCGCCACCCAGCATCCTCGAGGTGGCGCAAGAGGGCGTGGTTGCAGTTTTCTCCCTGTCCAAGCGCTCGGGCATGACTGGCTACCGCACCGGGATGATCGCGGGCGACCCGCGGGTGATCGCGGCCCTGCGCGACCTTCGCGCCAACCCGGGGCTCGCCCCCCAGGACTTCGTCAACGCAGCGGCGACGACCGCCTGGTCCGACGACGCGCACGCCGAAGAACGTCGCGCCATCTTCGCGGCGAAACGCGCGGTGCTTGTAGAATTTCTCCAGCATGCGGGCCTCGAAATCGTCGCCAGCGAGGCGAGCTTCTACCTCTGGGTGCGCGTGCCCGAGGGCCACGATGGCCAGTCCTACGCCGAGAGGCTCCTCACGCATGGCATCGTCGTGAACCCGGGCTCGGCCTTTGCCATCACCGATGCCGGTCGCGACTACATCCGGCTAGCGCTGGTGCCCGACGTGGAAACGTGCCGGGAAGCGTGTCGAGTGTGGGAGAGGCTGTAGTCTAGCCACCGGCAACCGCATCGACGGCGCGTCGCAAGTCGTTGAACGCCCCGCGGTTCTGGGGCGTGCCCCCGGCCTCGCGCCAGGCATCGGCGGCGGCGAGCACGCCCGCCATGTCCTTCCTGCGGGCCGCCAGCTCGGAACGCTGGATGATCGCGGCTCGTTCCGGTGGCGGGGCGGCGTCGGACTCCCGCATGAGGGCCACGAGGCTGAGCCCGAGCTCCACGTTGACGTCGGGGGTCCTGGGCGCGGCGGGGACGGCGCGGGACCGACGCAGTCGCGTGAGGAAGAAATGCGCCACGCCCGCGAGCAAAAGCACCGCGCCGAGGGCACAGCAGGCCAGACCTGCAAGCTGAGACACCGCGTCCGACATCGCGTGTCCGGGCTAACGACCCGTGCCTAGCTTCGCCGCCATGAGCACCGACACCGTCCCCGGCCGTGCGAGTTTCGCCATCAAGGGCATGACCTGCGCTGCCTGTGCCACCCGCGTGGAGCGTGTGCTCGGGAAGTTGCCCGGCGTGGAGAAGGCCAGCGTCAACCTTGCCACCGAGCGGGCCACCGTGAGCGGCGAGCCCCGCTGGGACGCCGTGTTCTCGGCGGTGGAACGTGCCGGGTACACGGCGGTCGATCCCCGCGCGCCTGCGCCCGCCTCGAAGGACGAGGGCTCGCTCTACGCCGGGCGCCTGCGCGTGGCGGCGGTGCTCACGGTGCCCCTGGCCGCCGTCGCGATGCTTCACGTGCACTTCACGGGGAACTTCGCCTTCCAGGGCGCCCTGGCCACCGCCGTCTTGCTCACGGCGGGTCGCCCCTTCTTCGTGAACGCGTGGCGGCTGTTGCTCGAGAAGAGCGCCAACATGGACACCCTGGTGGCGCTGGGCACGGGCGCCGCCTACGCCTACTCCTGGTACACCGTCGCCACCGGCGGCATGCACGTGTACTTCGAAGTCGTGGGCGTGGTCGTGACGCTCATCCTGCTGGGCAAGACACTGGAGGAACGCGCACGCAAGCGGGCTGGCGACGCCCTGCGTGCCCTCGCCAAGCTCGTGCCCGACACCGTGGCGCTCTGGGAAGACGGCGCCGAGCGCGCGGTGCCCCTGGCCTCCGTGGGACCAGGCGACCGCCTCGTGGTGCGTCCCGGCGACCGGGTGCCGGTGGACGGCGTCGTGGTGGAGGGGGCGAGCGCGGTCGACGAGTCGGCGGTGACCGGTGAAAGTATACCAGTGTCGCGACACGAGGGCGACGAGGTGCTCGCGGGAACCCTGGTGCACGAGGGACGCCTGCTCGTGGAAGCGCGGCGCGTGGGCACCGATTCGACGGTCGGTCGCATCGTGTCGCTGGTCGAGGAAGCGCAGGCCAAGAAGGCGCCGATGCAACGCCTCGCCGACGAGGTGAGCGCGATCTTCGTGCCGGTCGTGCTGGTCATCGCCATCGCGACAGCGGCAGTGCATGCCTACCTGGGCGCCGACGCCCCCGGGATCCTGCTCCCCGCGGTGGCGGTGCTGGTGATCGCCTGCCCCTGCGCGCTCGGTCTCGCCACGCCAACGGCGATCCTGGTGGGCACCGGCCGCGCCGCGGAGCTCGGCGTGCTCGTGCGCGACGTGGCGGCGCTGGAGCGCGCGCAGAAGATCGACGCCATGGTGGTCGACAAGACCGGCACGCTCACGCTCGGGCAGCCGGGCGTGAGCGCGATCACGACCCTTCCCGGCACGACCGAGGCGGAACTACTGGCCCTCGCCGCCGCCGCCGAGCGCTGGTCGGAACACCCGCTCGGCAAGGCCATCGTCCGCGAGGCGCTCGCCCGGAAGCTCGATGTTCCAGCGACCGGGCGTTTCGAGGCCCCGGTCGGCAAGGGGGTGCAGGCGGCGGTCGGTGATCGCCTCGTCCGCGCGGGTACCCTCGGGTGGCTCGAATCCAGCGGCATCGATGTCGCCACGCTCCGCCCGCTCGCTGAGGTTCGCGCCGCGGCCGGCGACACGGTGGTGGGCGTGGCCATCGACGAGCGAGCCATCGGGGTCATCGGCCTCGCCGACACCCTCCGCCCCGGCGCACACGCCGCCGTTGCTCACTTGCGACGACTCGGCATCGAAGTGGTGCTCGCCACCGGCGACCACGCGCTCGCCGCCCGCCCCGTCGCCGAGGCGCTCGGCATCCAGCGGGTGCTGGCGGCGGCGCGTCCCGAGGACAAGGTGGCCCTGGTACGGGAGTTGCAAACGGCGGGTCGCAAGGTGGGCATGGTGGGCGACGGCGTGAACGACGCACCGGCGCTCGCGGCGGCCGACCTGTCCCTCGCCATCGGCGGCGGCACCGACGTGGCCGGCGAGACGGCGGCGATGACACTCGTGGGCGGCGACATCAGTCGCGTCGCCACCGCCATCGAGGTGGGACAGGCCACCCTGCGCACGATCAAGCAGAACCTCGCGTGGGCCTTCTTGTTCAACGTCGTGGCCATCCCCGTGGCAGGCGCCGGTTGGCTGTCGCCGATGATCGCCTCGGCGGCGATGGCCTTCTCCTCGGTCTTCGTGGTCACCAACGCGCTCCGGCTCCGCCGCTTCGGCACGCGGCGCGCGGGGGAATAAGGCCCGGGGCATGCCCGACCCCACCGGCGCCGCCCTCGCGACCCTCATCACCGGCGGCCTCAGCGGCGGCTACCAACTCACGGCGGAGCCCGATCTGGTGCCGGCGTCCCCCGCCTACGCGGCGCGCGTCGGCATGAACTTGCGGGACTTCAAGCTCGACCTCGAGCTCGTCACCGGCGCGAGCCAGGTGATCACCGAGCAGGTGCCGTTCGACGCGGTGGCGAGCCGCACACACCTCGACCTGATGCACCACCTCGTCGATGACTACCGGCTCGACGTGCAAATCGGCGGGGGTGTCGGCTGGCGTCACCTGCGCTTCCTCGACTCCACCGTGGATGGGGCCTCGCCCCAGGAGGCGCTCGGCTACGCGGTCCTCCCCGTGATGAACCCCATGCTCGTGGCAACCGGCGGCGCTCGCTACTGGCTCTGGGAGTGGGTGCACCTGCGCGCCGACGTGCTCGGCACCGCGCTCCTGGGCGACCAGCCGGCCGGTCACTCCGGGCCCTACGTCGATGCCGCGTTCACCATCGGCATGGACTTGCGATGGGAGCCGCCCCCCGATCGCGACCGTGACGGCGTGATCGACCAGAAGGACCGCTGCCCCGACAGCGACGAGGACTTCGACTACTACGAGGACAACGACGGCTGCCTCGACCCCGACGACGACAAGGACGGGCTCGTCGACGTGGCCGACCGCTGCAAGGGCAGCGCCGAA
Organism: Pseudomonadota bacterium; assembly: GCA_005778355.1. GTDB lineage: Bacteria > Myxococcota_A > UBA796 > UBA796 > SXON01 > SXON01. The sequence continues at coordinate 11,168 of SXON01000217.1, forward strand.
GACGTGGACAACTTCCGCGACGACGACGGCTGCCCGGAAACCAACAACGACAACGACGCCTACCCCGACAGCCTCGACGGTTGTCCCAACGAGCCGGAGACCGAGAACAGCTTCCGCGACGGCGACGGCTGCGCCGACACTCTCCCCGCCGACGTCTCGCCCCTGCTTGGCCAGCGCGCCGAGCTCAGCTTCGCGGGCGCCCGCCTCACACCCGAGGGCGAGACCTTCCTCGAGAAGGTGAGGCTCGCGGCCGAGGCACACCCCGAGCTGATCTTCCGCTTCAAGGTGTACACGCACACGGGCGAGGGCGCGAGCGCCGCGCACGAGCTGGCCCGCCAACGTTGCGTGAGCATCCTGCACTGGCTCGCCGCCCATGGCATCGACTGGACGCGCGCCGCCTACTATGCCGGCGGCGACCTGCTCCCCGCGAGGGACGGCGACTCGCCCGAGGCGCGCGCCGCCAACGAGCGCACCTTCGTGGAGTTGTACGAGGCGATCGACGGCGACGGCAAGACAATCCCCTTCCAGCCGAAGCCGGTCGAGGAGTGGTAGCCGCGACATTCCGCGCCCAGGTGAGGCCCCGCACTACCTGACTGGCCCAGAACGGGGCAGAATGGCGACGCGAGGTCGCAGGTGTCGAAGCCGTCATTGTTCGAGGGTCCAGTTGTCGTCGTGGGTGGTGGGGTCACGGGGCTCGTGAGCGCCCACCTCTTGGCCGAGGCCGGCGCCCAGGTCGTCGTCATCGAGAAGTTTCCACGGGTGGGTGGGCTCGCGCGCAGCTACCAGTACGACGGGTTCGTCTTCGACTGCGGACCGCACCGGTTCCACACCGAGAACGCCAACATCAAGGCCTACCTCGACCGCGTGCTCGAGGGGCACGGGGTGTGGTTCCCCCGCAAGTCCGAGGTGTACTTCGGCGGCAGCTACTACCGCTGGCCGTTGCACCCCAAGAACCTCGTGCAATTGCCGGTCCCCCTCGCGGTCAAATCCGGCATCGATCTTGCCATCAACGGCATGAAGACCTACGGGCAAACGAACTTCGAAGACTACGTGATGCGGCAGTACGGCCCCACGCTGTATGAGAACTTCTTCAAGGATTACAGCATCAAGTTCCTCGGGATTCATCCCAAGGAAACACACCCCGACTGGGCCAAGGTAGGGCTCAACCGGGCGATCATCGACGACAAACTGCAGATGCAGAACCTCGCCCAGCTCGCGAAGTCCACCTTGCTCCAGTACAACAAGGCCGAGATCGACTTCCTCTACCCCACCGGGGGCGGACTCCAGGTCACCTGGGGGATGGTGAGCGACCTCATCGAGGCGAAGGGGGGCCGCATCATCACCGGCACCGGTGCGCGCCTCGCCGGCGGCAACGGCCGGATCGAGGCGGTGTACGCCGGCCACGAGCGCATCGAGCCGAGCGCCGTCATCTGGACCGCGCCGATCACGCTGGCCTGCGACCAGCTCGGCATCGACACCCCCGACCTGCCCTACCTGTCCACGTTGTTCTACAACGTGATGATCGAGGAAGATGTGCCCCGCAAGTACCAGTGGTGCTACTACGGGGCCAACGACATCGTCTTCTCGCGTGTTTCAACGCCCAAGTACTTCTCGCCCGACACCGTGCCTCACCCGGGCGCCACGGGGCTGAACGTGGAGATCACCTGTCGCGAGGGCGATGAGCGCTGGCAGCACGCCGAGCGTCTGACCGACTGGGTGATCGACGACCTCATCAAAGTGGGCATGGTCTCGTCGCGACGCAAGGTGCACGATGTCCGCATCGAGCGCGTGGCCGACACCTACCCGATCTACCACACGCGCTACCCGTCGGAGCTCGAGCGCACCCGCAAGCAGCTCGACCGCTACGACAACCTGCACCTGGCGGGTCGTACCGGCATGTTCTGGTACAACAACATGGACCACAGCATGGAGAACGCCATGCAACTCACGCGCAAGCTCCTGCGCGACGCCGGCCGCGTCGACATCGACGAGAAGGCCCTCGCCACGGGGACGGCGGGGTAGCGATGGCGGGGGGCGATGGCCTCACCGCCTGCGGGTCCCCGGGGACCGGTCGCACGGAGTCGACTGGCAAGACATGCGCGCTCGTGTCGCGACATCAATACACAAGTCGACGCGCCGCCGGGAGCACCGGAGGATAGTGACGCTAGTGTCGCGACACGACGACAGCAACTCGGAGGCTCGCGGCCGAGCCTCCGAGTTGGTGCCGCTGGCGGCGGGGAGCGGGCAGCCCTCGCCAGGCACCAGATACGCTCGGCATGGAGATCGCGATGCGTCGAGCCACCATTTCCGGGTTGTTGCTCGCCACTTGCGTTTGCGGCGCCGAAGTGGGCGCTGAAGCGCCCCCGCCGGGCGACGAGTTGCTCGAGCAGGAGGCAATGCGGCGGTGGACGAGACTCGAGACGGCAAACTTCCGTTTTCGCTTCCCACCCGACACCGACGTTCGAGAGCCAGCGGCCTTCGCTGCCGACCAGGAAGCCGTTCTCACCGAGCTCCTCTCCTGGTTCGGCGGCGGCCTGTCTGGGAAGGTGGACTTCTTCGTTTGGAACGACGACGGGCAGGCACGGCCGTTCCTCGGTCGACCGCTCGCCTTCGCCGTCCCCGAGTCGCGACTCGTCCACACTAGCCCCCGCCACACCCGCGGTCACGAGCTCACACACATCGTCGTGGGCGACGTGCTGAAGCCCGCGTTCTCGAGCCGGTTCATCGGCGAGGGCACCGCCGTGGTCTTCGACCAGTCTGGACGCGACCTTCACGAGGCGGCGACCGCCGCGCTCCGAGCGCCAATGGCCCGACCCGTCTCGGTGGTCGGCCTGTGGGGTCTCGACGAGGGCGAAGACGCCGTGCTGTACCCGCTTGCCGGCGCGTTCGTCGCGCGCCTGATCGAGGACGGGGGCAAGGACCGCTTCCTCGCCCTCCTCCGGGCGCCGTCGTGGCAACACGCGAACGAGCTCTACGGCGGCGACCTGGGCCGCATTGTCTCCACGTTCGACCAGGAGGTCGGCATCAACCCCCACGCCGAGACCCTTGCTGGTCTCCGCCTCCGGGCCCGGGAGCGAATGGCCAGGGACAAGGCGCTGTTTTCGGCTGCGGAGATGGCCGAGATCGAGTCGCTCTACAAGCGAGGGACGATGAAGACGGAGGACGGGCGCCGCGCCTACACCGAGTTGGTGCAGCGCTTCCCGAGGTCCAACCGCGCCGGCTGCGCGGCGCTCTACCTGGCGCGAACCGCGACTGGGACGGAACGGCTCACGAAGATCGAGCAGGCCATCACCGACTTCAACGACACCTGGTACGGCGACGGCACAAACGTCGGTGCCTACGCGCGCACGCTCCTCGCCATCCAACTAGCGGAAGCAGGGCGGTCGGCGGACGCCCGGCGCCTCGCCACCGAGGTGGCGAGCAACTCACCCGACGCCATCGATCATCGGGGCGCCTCGCTGGTCGCAGACTTGCGCCAGCGAGGCCTCCTCGGTGAGTAGGGCCCGCGGGAAGCGGGCCTCCCCCACGAGTCGCTAGATCATCCCGTTCGCGATGACCCAGGCGAGGATCACGAGCGACTCGGTGAGCGCCAGGCCGAGGATCATCGGCACCAGCAGGCTGCCGCCGGCGGCGGGGTTGCGGGCCATGCCCTCGAGGGCGGCCGAAGCAGTGCGGCCCTGGCCGAGACCACCGCCGAGAGCGGCGAGGCCGATGGCGAGGCCGGCGCCCACGCCCATGCCCCAGTTGTTGCCACCCGCGCCGTCCTCGGCGAGGGCGACGGTGGTGGAGGCGACGAACAGCGCGGCGGCGCGGAGGGTGAAGGTGGCAACGGACTTCATGGAATCTCCAGTGAGTTGAGAGCTAGTGGTGAGCGTGGGCGTGCTTGCCGTCGCCGGCATGCTTGCCATCGTGATCGTTGTCGTCGTGGCCATGCGACATGTCGGCGGTCGACAAGCTCACGTACACGGTGGACAGGAGCGAGAAGACGAAAGCCTGCAAGAGGCAAACGAAGAGGCCGAGCACGTAGAAGGGCACCGGCACGAGCAAAGCGCCGACCATCCCCAGCATGTCGCCACCCACGTCGCGCACCGACGACACGACCATGTGGTCGGCGTAGATGTTGGCGGTGAGACGAATCGTCAGCGTGAAGGGGCGGATGAAGAGGCCGAGCAGCTCGATGGGGAAGATGAGCCACGCGAGCAAGAGCACGGGACCGAAGAGGTGCTTCACGTAAGCTAGGCCGTTGCGCGTGAGGCCGGCGTAGTTGAACACCAGGAAGATGGTGACGCCCATCCCGAGGTTGTTCGAGAAGCTCTCGGTGGCCGGGAGAAACCCAGGCAAGAGGCCGAGAAGGTTGCTCGTGGCGATGAAGAGGAAACATCCCGCCACCAGCGGGAAGAAGACCTTGGCCTCCTTCGCGCCCAGCAGGCCGGTGACGAGATCCTGGAAGGCCTCGACGAACACTTCCATCACGTTGCGCACGCTGAAGCCCGAGTCGGGGATGTGCCGCTCGGCACCCTCAGCGGCGATCGCCCGGTTGAGACCCATGCGGGCGAGCAGGGCCACGCCAAGAACCAGGAAACAGGCGAACCACGCGGTGGCGATGATCCAGCTCTCACCCGGGTCGTGCAGGCCGAGCATGCGACCGAGGCCGCCGTCGCCGATGCCGGGGAGGAGCTGGAACCAGGTGAAGCCGCTCGCGAAGGGGATCGTGGGGATCATGCAGCAGTCCTCCGGAGGCTGGGGACGAGGGCGAGCACGCGGATCAGGCAGGCGCCGAGCGGCAGGAGAAACCCGCCGATCACCGGGCCCGCCGGGAGGATGGAGGTGAGCATCACCACGCCGAGCGCGGCGAGGAAGCCCTTCACGACGAGCAGGCCGGCGGTGGCGCGGCCGTGGATCAGCGCCGAGGCGCCGAGCGTCCACGCGGCGATGTTGGCCATCCCCACCCCGGCGCCCACGAGCAACGCGAGGCGGTCGTCCGAGACAATCGCGCCCACCGCCGCCACGACGGCGGTGAGGAGGGCAGTGTCACGGAGGAGGGGGTTGAGGGGGATCATCAGGGGGCTTGACGTCCTGGCGCCGCTGGGCGCGCAGGGCAAATGTGGTTCCGCTCGCGAGGCCCACCAGCGACAGCCCGAGGGCCAGCCAGGGCGAGGTGCCAAGCGCGCGATCAAGCCACGCGCCGAGCAGGGCCCCGGCGAAGATAGAGCCGGTGAAACCAGCCCCGACTGCGATGGCCGGGGCCAAGCGCCGCAAGATGCTCGGATCGATCATCCGCGGCGCAGTGCGAGGGGGAGTGAAAGAGCGTCCTTAGGGGGGGGTCCCCCAGGGCCGCGACGGGTAATCGGGAGGTCACCGGATGTCAACGAGCGGGGCACACCCCTGCTCACGGGCAGGACTCCCACATGCCCAGGCCCTCGTCCTGGGCCGCGCGGACGTCTTCCTCGATATCGTCGGCGTAGCTGTCGTTCGGCTCCACAGTGAGCTGGCTCGCGTAGCCCTCGCGCGCCAGGACGCGGTTGTGAAAGCCCTCGACGCCCTCGCCGCGCGTGACGTAGGCGAGCACGCGGTCGTAGTCGTCCTTGTACTCGATGTCGAAGCCGAGCCAGGCGAGCTTGTCTTTCAACTGGTCGAGGGTGAAATCGCTGGCCTCGTCGCCAAAACACTCGCCGTCCCCGTCGCCGTGGTCGATCTCCGGCGTGTCGATGCCGATGAAGCGCACCTTGAAACCCTCGCTCCCGTCGTCGGGGTGCACGTACACCGTGTCGCCGTCGTCGACGTAGGTGACACGAACCAACATCGGCTCGCGGCAGGGGTAGTCGCCCTCCCAGACCTCGGTCAACGCGCGCACGCGCTCGTCGTCGGCCTCGATGTCGCTGCCGGTGTCGGTGTCGTCGGGCTCGGCCGTGTCGTCCGGCGTCGAGTCGCTCCCGGTGTCGTCGGGGCCCTCGCCACCGCCGAAGAAGTCGACGAGGCTGCCGGTGCAAGCCGCGAACGCGAGGAAGAACACCATGCCCGGCGGCTAACCCGCGACAGCGAGATCGCGATCCGCCGTCCCCCGACGAGCAACGTGAGGCGTTGAACCACCAGAGTCGGCCGGTGGCACGCCGCTTGCCCATCCACTGTCCACCCTAGGAGCCCGCGTGATCCTCGCCCTCTTCGCCCACGCCCTCGCCGATGACAAGGCGCCTTCCGCCATGGACATCCAGGACTGCGGGTCGAGCATCGACCGGCTCTACCCGGCGGACGGGAGCGCCGACGTCGCGCTCGATACCGTCCCCATGGTCACCGTGGCAAGCCCGGAGTGCGGCGGCATGGCCCTCGACCTCGTCCTGCTCGCCGACGGCGAGATCGTCGCCCAGCGCAGCGTCGACAGCAACGACGCGTGGATCGAGCTTGAGGGCGGGCTCGAGCCCCACACCGAGTACCAGTTCCTGGTGTACGAGAGTGGTCGCGACACCACGACGCACACGTCGTCCTTCGCCACCGGCGGCCGCCTGGAGTCTCCCGCCGTGGCGACCCCCGACATCGCCCGTGGCACGGCCGTGATGTACGACGAGGGCGGCGTGGTGTACCTCAGCGTGACGGTGTCCGCCGTGCCCGAAGCCACCATCATCGGGTTGGCCGCGTGGGACGGAGAGAACGAGCCAGACAAGCCCGGCGACGTGGCCGACGCGGCCACGCAGGCGAACCTCACCGCGACCATGCTCGACCTCCAGGTGGGCGAGGAGGCCTGCGTCGGCGCCATGGCCCGTGGCCTCGACGGCAGGTGGTCGACCGCCGCCACCGAGTGCTTCGTCGTCACCCAGGGCTGGGAGGACGAGGAGGAATGGGAGGACGACCACGACCACGCCTGCAACGCGGCGAGCGCCGCGATCGGTCTCTTCCCGATTTGCCTGGGTACACTGGGTATCCTCCGCCGCCGCGCCCGATGATCTTCCTCCTCGCCTGCACCGCCCCCGAGCCTGGCCCCGAGGGCCCGGGTGCCTGCGAGCTCGCTTCCGAGGCGGTGGGCGACACGGTGTGCGTGGAGGAGATGTCCAGCGCACTGAGTTGGACCGCGCTCAGCGAGCCGGTCGAGGTGACGAACCAGGTGCGCTCGATCAAGTACCTGGTGCCGGTCGACGAGAGCCAGCCGGTGCCGACGGCGTTCGTGAACACGCAGCGGTATGCCCTGCACTACGACTTCCTCCGCGAGGCCTTTCCCGAGGACTACGGGCTCCTCCAGTGGGACGATTACGTCGCCATGATCATCGACCCGGCGCGGCGCGCCTACTTCGGCGGCAACGTCACCGAGTACGACGTCGACGGCGTCACCCGGTACGGATTCATCGTGTGGGACGACCCCGCCGACGAGACCACGGCCCCCACCTACGACGAGGTGCGCTTCGCCTGGCAGTCCCTGCAGACCCACTTTGGTCTCGGCGAGCTCGCCTTCGTCCCCTCTTCGCCCGCCCAGGAAGACAACCTGCTCGACTGGGATCCCGCCTTCACGGTGTTCGACGACAGCGAAATCACCTATGAGGCCTACAATCCCGGCACCGCCTACGGGACCGTGCGCTTCATTTCGCTCGAGGAGCTCGAAGCCGCCTCCGACGCGGGCAGCTTCGGCTGGCAAGACATCGTGGTGCTCGACGCGGCGCCGAGCGACCTCGCGCGGGTGGTGAGCGGCATCGTCACCGGGAGCCGGCAGGCGGCGCTCTCGCACCTCAACGTGCGGGCTTCTTCGCGAGGGAGTCCGAACTGCTTCATGGCCGAGCCGTGGACCAAGCTCGCCGCCTGGGAAGGCGAGCTCGTCCGCTTCAGTTGTGAGGCCCAGGGCTACAGCGTGGCCGCGGCCAGCGAGGCCGACGCCGAGGCCTGGTGGACGGAGTTTCGGCCCGATCCAGTAGACATCGCCGCGCCCGACCTCGACTGGACCGACCCGCTCGGGCTCCTCGACGTGCCCACCCAGAGCGCCGCCGAGCGCGACACCGCCTACCTCCGATTCGGTGCCAAGAGTGCCAACCTGGCGACGCTCTACCAGCGCATCGACAGCGACTATCAGCTCGATGGGCTTGTGATTCCCTTCGCCGACTACGACCATTTCATCAAGGAAAACACCTGGTCCGTAGGTGGCGACACCCTGAGCTTCGCGGACACCTTGGCCCTGTGGCACGAGGACCCGGAGTTCCTCGCCGACGCGGCCGTCCGTTCCGAGCGGCTGGCATCGTTGCACGCCGCCATGTTGGCCGCCGACGTCCCCACCCTACCGAGCATCGAGGCCGCCATCGGCGAGGTTTTCCCCGCCACCACCATGGTGCGCGTGCGCTCCTCCAGCAACGCCGAGGACGGTCTCGCCTTCTCGGGCGCCGGTCTCTACGACAGCGCCAGCGCCTGCCTCGCCGATGCTTCCAGCGGGGGCGATTCTGCCTGTGACAACCACAAGGACGCGCGCCCCCTCGCCGACGCGGTGCGCACCGTCTGGGCTTCCCTCTGGAACGCCGGCGCCTGGGAGGAGCGCGCCTGGTACGGCGTTGATCAATCTCGCGTGGCGATGGCGCTCCTGGTGAACACGCAGTCCGAGGACGAGGAGGCCAACATTGTCGCCTTCACCGGCAACGCCCTGGCCGACGACACGCGCTGGCTGGTGGAGTCGCAAGCCGGCGACCTCGACGTGGTGTCGGCCGACCCCGGGGTCACGCCGGAGCGCGTGTTGCTGAGCATGGACGGCGGCGAGGTTGCCGAGATCGACCGCGTGGCGGACTCCTCGGAGGTCGAGGAGGTGCTCTCCGACGCCCAGCTGGAGGCCGTGGGCGCGCTGTTGTTCGACGTCGACTCGGTGATGCCCTACGACGGCGAGCCCGCCACCGGCACCTTCATGTGGGACACCGAGCAGAAGGTGCTTGCCGATGGGCGCCTGATCATCAAGCAGGTGCGGCCTTACCAGCGGGAGTAGGCACGTTAGCGGCTGACCGCCATGATCGAACTTTGCAGCGTCACGATGCAGCACGGCAGCCAGGTGCTGTTCCTCGACGCATCATTCAAGCTCAACCCCGGTGAAAAGGCCGGTCTCGTCGGTCCGAACGGTTCCGGCAAAACGACCATCTTCCGCCTCTTGCTCGGCGAGGAGCGGCCCGACGAGGGCACGGTGGAGAAGCCCCGCCGGCTGAGCATCGGCTACTTCCGCCAGGACTTCGCTGACTACGGCAACAAGAGCGTGCTCGCGGAGACCATGGCCGGCGCGGGCCCCCTCGCGGCGCTCGGCGAGGAGCTGGCCCTGCTCGAGGCCCGCCTCGGCGACGTAGACGACCCCGACTACGACCGCGTGATCGAGCGCTACGGCGAGGTGCAGGCCCAGTTCCAGGAGGGCGGCGGCTACGACCTCGAGGCCCGCGCCCGTGCCTTGCTCGCGGGCCTTGGCTTCGGCCAGGCCGAGGTCGATGGCACCATCGGCGCGCTCTCGGGCGGCTGGCGCATGCGGGTGCAGCTCGCGCGCTTGTTGCTCATGCGTCCCGAGTTGCTCTTGCTCGACGAGCCCACCAACTACCTCGACATCGAGTCGATCGTCTGGCTCGAGGCCTGGCTGCGCGACTACCCGGGCGCGGTGCTCATGACCTGCCACGACCGCGACGTACTCAACCGCGTCGTCCGCAAGATTGTCGAGATCGATGGCGGCAAGATCCGCACCTACACCGGCGACTTCGAGGCCTATGATCGCGCGCGCTTGCTCGAAGCGGCGCAGCGGGAGGCCGAGTACGAAAAACAACAGGCGATGCTCGCCAAGGAGATTCGTTTCATCGAGCGTTTCCGCGGGCAACCATCAAAGGCCTCGCAGACGGCGAGCCGGGCGAAGAAGCTCGAGAAGATCGAGCGCGTGGAGCCGCCGCGTCGCTTGATGGAGCGTCACTTCGCCTTCAAGAAGTGCGAGCGCAGTGGCAACGACGTGGTTCACGTGCGCAAGGTGAGCAAACGTTACGGCGAGCGCCGGATCCACGACGGCGTCAGTCTCACCATCCGCCGCGGCGAACGCTGGGCGGTAATGGGCGAGAACGGGGCTGGCAAGACCACGCTCTTGAAGATGGTCGCCGGCGCGCTGCAGCCCGACGCCGGCGAGGTGACACTCGGCGCGGCGGTGACACTCGGCTACTACGCGCAGCACCAGGTGGAGCAGCTCGACCTCGGGATGACGGTGTTCGAAGCCCTGCAAGCTCACGCTCCCCGCGCCGATCAGGGCGTATTGCGCAACCTCGCCGGCGCCTTCGGATTCTCGGGCGACGACGTGGACAAGCCCATCCACGTGCTCTCCGGCGGGGAGAAGGCGCGGCTCGCCCTGGCCAAGATGCTGTTCGACGCCCCCAACCTGATGGTGCTCGACGAGCCCACCAACCATCTCGATCTCACGACCAAGCGCGCGCTGGTCAAAGCGCTCTCCGACTACGAGGGCACCCTCGTGTTTGTGAGCCATGACCGGGCCTTCCTGCGCGCCCTCGCGACTCGGGTGCTGGAGGTGGCGCCCAGTGGTCCCCGGGTGTTCGAGGGCAGCTACCCCGAGTACGTGGTGGCCTTTGGTCACGAGGCCCCGGGGCTGCGGGCGGAGTAAACCCAGTCCGATGCTCCTCCTCCCCCTCGCCCAGGCCGCCACCACCGCCACGCTCTTGACCCACGGCGGCCTCGGCCGCGTGGAGATCCAGCCCGAGCCCGGCCAGCACGTCAACCAAGAAGCGCCCGCGCGGCTCAGCAACGGTCGCGACGAGGTGACAGGGAGCGGCGACCTAGGCTGGGCGCGCCTGCCGGTGGCCCAGGACGACCGCGTCACGCTGGACGTGGGGGTGTGTGACGACGACGGCAGCAACTGCCGGCAACTCAGCCTCGTGGGAACGGTCACCAACGCCGCCCGGGGACGCACCGCGCTCGTGGAGCCCGAGCCCATCGACCCCGCCACGCGCCCCGCGGGCTACGCGGTCCGACTGTACGATTTCACCGCGATCTGGTGCCCGCCCTGCCAGCGCCTCGCCGCCGAGGTGCTCCACGATCCGGCCGACGCGGAGCGACTATCGCTTTACGAGATCGTCCAGGTCGACGCCGACCAGCCGGCCAGCTGGGAACTGAAGTCCCGCTACCAGGTGACCGGCTACCCCACGGTGCTCGCGGTCGACGCGCAAGGCAACGAGGTGGACCGGTATCTTGGCTTCGAGAGCGAGCCCGACTTCTGGCTCTGGCTCTCGGGCCTCGATGGACGCACACCCCTGTCGCGACTGGAGCCGGGGCCTCCCGCCAACGTGGCCGGCGACGAGGCCGCCACGGTGGCACTACGGTTCTTCAAAGCCAATAAACCCGAACTCGCCACCCCCTGGCTCGCGGCGGCGTCCGGAAACACCCGCGCCTACCACGAGGCACGCCTGCACGC
>SXON01000218.1 GCA_005778355.1 Pseudomonadota bacterium
CCCGACCATCGATAGAACGCCCGCTTTTCCGATGCGGAGAGGCGGGCGTTATCGCGACTGCCAGCCGCGAACCTACGTTCTGCGAGTTCGAATCCGGTCGGTCCAGTACCCGGGTTTGCGACGGGTGTGGGCGACGGCGACAAACTCGACTTCCTCACCCCGAACCTCGTACACGAGCACGTCGGGGAAGCGCTGGAGCACCAGGCGTCGGTATCGAGGCAGATCCGGCCACGCCGCCCCGGCCATGGGCGAGCTGCACACCCAGACCATCCCGGCGTCCACCACTCCGAAGAGCTCCGCGCCGAGGCCCGCCCGGCGCTCCTCGTACCATGCGACAGCATCGAGCAGCTCCTCGACGGCCTCGGGAAGGACGACTCGCCGCAGGCTCACGCGCGGCCGAGGCGCGCGAGGACGCGCGCTCGGACATCCTCCCACGGCACCCCGCGTGGCTCACCGCGGGCGGCACGGGCATCCGCGTCGGCGCTGCGCCGCTGGATCTCGGCAGACCACGCGGCGCTCCACTCGGGATCCTCGGGACCCTCGACGCTGTCGATCAACTCGGCCGCGAGGCGGAGGCGGTCGGCGGGATCGAGCGCCATCGCCTCGGTGGTGACGACGTGAAGTGGCAGTGACATGGTGGAAGTGTAGCGCCGCTGAACGGGCGCGGCGAGCCCGGAGCCCCGACGGATGGGCGTCACCGCCGGCACCTCGCCAAGCTGCGCGGAGCTATGCCCCGGCGACCCGTACCCCCGTTCTCGCGACCAGCGCCTCAGACGCGGACAGGAAGGCGCGGACGTGGGGCTCGACGAGCTTGGGCGAGGGCACCAGCGCCCGGCCCTTCTGATCGAACATCGCCCCGCGGTGCTCCTCGATGTCCGGGGAGACCAGGAGGGGCGAGATCCTCTCGCCGTACTCGTCCGGGGTGGGCGAGAACAGCCCGATCATCCACTCCGCGAACCGGGACTTCATCGAGTCCTTGCCGAGGAAGTTGTCCCGGATGTTGGTCTTCACGAGTCCGGGATTCAGGCCGTAGATGCTGACGTGCGGGTACCGCTTCACCGCGTCGAGGACGAGCATCTCGTTGCCCGCGACGGTGTTCATGTGCACCGTCATCGCGCTGTAGGACTTGTCGGCATTGAGGTCGTCCAACGTGCCGGCCTGACCCCCGCCCGGGTAGCCCATCACGAACACGCGGGGCTTCACGCCCGGCCGGTGGTCCCGAAGGCGAGGTGCGATCTCGCGCAGGAGGACCAGGCGGCTGAGGTAGCTGACGGCCATGTCTCGTTCGATGCCCTCGTCGGTCTCCTCGCGGGTGGGCGCGGCGAAGATCCCCGTGGTGAAGACGACGAGGTCCAGGTCCTCCGCCGGGAGCGCCTGTCCAACGCGGCTGGCCTCCTTCATCGAGCCCAGGTCGGCGCGCATGAACTCGATGCCGGTCACCCCGTCGTCGCGGAAGGTCTGGCCGACCACGATCACGCGTGCTCCCCGTCCGGCGAGCGTCCGTGCGATCGCCCGGCCGAGCCCGCCCGTGCCGCCCACCACGGCCGCAGTGGTCCCCTTGAGGTCGAGGCTCGCGGCCTCCGCGTGACGCCAGGTGATGGATTTGTCGACGGCCATGGTCAGAACTCCGAGATCAGGTGGTGGAACGTGAATCGAAGGGTCAGGTGCTAGCCGCGGGCGCGAGGGTGCCCATGCCGCCAGCGCGGAACCGAGCGAACGCCTCGGCGATCTGGCGCTCGGTGTTCATCACGAACGGACCGTGGGCGACGACCGGCTCGCGGAGCGGCCGACCGCCGAGAAAGACGACCTGCGCGCCCGCGTTGACCGCCCGGATCCGCACCGCACCGTCGCCCTCGGAGAAGCAGGCCGCGCCCATTGCGCCGAGGCGGCGCTCATCGACGCCGGCCGCCACCTCCCCCTTGATGACGTAGGCGAGGACACGCTGGTCGACGGGGAACTCCGCGTCGAGCGCCGCGCCGGGCTCCAGCTTCGCGTCGAGCAGGGTCACCCCGCCCGGTGCCGTGAGCTTCGCCGCCACATCGCCCCACGCGCCCGCCACCACGCGCACGCGCACGCCGGCGAGCTCGCGAACCGGGACATCGGGACCATCGACGAACATCAGGTGCGGGGCCTGGAGCTTCTCCGCGGCCGGCAGGTTCACGAAGATCTGGAGCCCGTGGGAGAGTTCCCCTCGCACCGCCGGATACTCCTCGTGCAGCACGCCCCGGCCGGTCACGGTCCAGATGACCGCGCCGGGGCGGACGACGACGCGGTCCCCGAGGCTGTCGCGGTTGATGAACTCCCCCTCGCCGTCCTCGAACAGGTAGGTGACGGCGGAGAACCCCGCGTGAGGATGGGGAGCGAATTGCGGCGCCCGGATCTGGAAGTGGTCGATCCCGATGATGGGGTCGACGTCGCTACCGACCGAAGCGCTGGAAACGTGCGCGGCGGTGAACTCCCAGGAACCCGGCCGCCGAGCCGCCACGCCCGTGCCGACGATGGAGCGGTAGATCATGACGTTCCTCCATTGGGACGCCGGTGAAGCACGCAGAACAGCGCGCGAGGGGGAGGATCGAGTGTGCCCTGGTAGACGGTGCGGGAGACCGAGACCACGTCAAATCGGTCAGCGAACACCGAGCGGATTTCGTCGGACGAGAAGCGGGCGGGGCCTCCCTCGCCGGGCTGGTCGTCGGCGAAGCACTTGAGGAGCAAGGTGCCCCCCGGAGGCAGCCGCGCCGCGATCGCGTTGGCGTAGTCGCCGCGCCGGCTGGCCGGGAGGACGTGGAAACAGCCGCGGTCGAGGACGACGTCGAACTCCCCGCCCAGCTTGCTCGCCAGCACGTCGTCCACCACGAACCGGGCTCCGCTGGCCCCTCCGCGACGTTGCGCGGTCTCCACCGCCGCCGCCGAGATGTCGGCGCCCGTCACCTCGAATCCGCGCTCCGCCAGCGCGATCGCCTGGGTGCCCGGGCCGGTGCCGACATCCAAGGCCCGTCCGCGAAGAGCGTGCGCGTCGATCGCTGCGGCGACGTCGGGGTCGAGCCCCGGGACGTACCTGGCCATCCGCTCGCCGGGCGTGCTGCGGTAGAGCTGTTCCCAGTCCGGGAAGCCGCCGGGCGCTCCAGGAGCCGCGAGGCTTCCCGGGTACCGGAACGCTTCGAGGCGAAGGTCGGCCCGATCGACGCCCATCGCGAGGAGCCGCTCCGCGACGTCGCGGAGGTCCTCGACGGGGCCGGCGACGTACCAGACGGGCGCGGCGAACTCCTCGGCGAGCTCGCGGAGGAGGTCGTCGGGCACCGGCCCGCTGCGACGGACGAGGCGCAGCCCCGCCCCGACCGTCAGCGCGTCGATCTCCTCCCGGAACGGCACGTCCATCGGGCCTCGCGTCGCGTGGACGAGCGCGCCTGCGAGCGTCGCGTGCTCGTCCGTGAGCGCGTGGAGCATCGACCGGAACGGCGTGATGCCGATGCCGGAGGCCACCATGATCGCCGGCCGGGCGCGGTCGAGCAGGAAGGGGCCGCGCGGGGTGGCCACCCTCACGACGTCGCCCGGGCTGAGCCCGAAGAACGCGGCCTTGAAGGCGCTCTCAGAGCGCTGCACGGCGAAGTCGAGGTAGGGGCGCGCGGGCCCACTGGCGATGGACATGGGGCGAACGAGGTCACCCCCGAGGTCGAGACGCACGGACTGACTGGCGAGGAACTCGAGTCCAGCTGGACGTTCCACGCGGCTCGCCCGCGTCCGCGGGCTGGGGGTCCACGTCTCGACCACGCCCACGGCGTGGACGGCGACGGAGGGCGGCATCTGCGGGTTCATGCGGGGGCCCGGAAAGTTAGGGAGTGGAAGCGGCGAGAGCCGTTGTATACTTTCTTGCGGGAAAGAAATAAACCCTGAACCGCATGGAGTCAAGACCCGCCGTGAGAGCCGCCGTAGGAAGGCCGAAGGAAGTCACGGATCTGGAGATCCTCGTGGTCGCGCGACGGTGCTTCCTGGAGCGGGGCGCTGGCGTCTCCGCGGCCGAGATCGCTCGCGAGCTGGGCGTGAGCCACACGACGCTCTTCAACCGCTTTGGGTCGAAGGAGGGGCTGTTGATCGCCGCGCTCGGGCCGCCGGAGCAGGTCCCGTGGATCGATGCCCTCGAAGCCGGCCCTGACGACCGATCCGTGCGCGACCAGCTTGTGGAGCACGCACAGGGGATGTCCGAGTATTTCCGCGACCTCCAGGCTGGGCTCGGTGTCCTGCAGGCCGCCGGGGTCCACCCCGGGACTGCGTGCCGTGGTCATGCGGACGGGCCGGTCAGGGCGTTCCGCGCGCTCGTGGCGTGGCTGGAGCGTGCCCAGACCCAGGAACGGCTGGCTCGGTGCGACGTCGAGACCTTGGCCTCGACGATCCTGGTGAGCCTCCAGGGGTCCGCCTTCGCCGCGCGCGTGTGCGGTGTCCCGGCCGGCGCAGAGGATCCGGATCGGTACGTCGAGAGGTTCATCGACCTGCTGTGGGCGGGGATCGGCCCGCCGGAGGGGTGAGAGAAGCGGCTGCTGGCGGCCGGGGCGGCGGCGGGCTGGGTCCGCCACGTCAAGGCCACAACGGGACGCACCGGGCCGCGGAGGGCACGGCGCCGGACCCGGCGGCTCCACCGGCCCACTCACATACTTCAAGGCCAGATTGTACTCGTCCGAGCACACCTCCGGATCGACCGCGGCAGTTCTATAGGCGTTCGTCCATCCCGACCATGTTGCGAAGGCCCGTCAGAATCGAGAGATTCTACGGGCCTTCGTCGCGTTGTTTCCCGGGTCGTGGTCGCGGGTGCCGCTACTGCGCTCCGTCGGTCGACGGGCAGTCATGGTAGTCTCGTGCACCAAGTCCATGTAGGCCCCGGTGGGCAGTTCCTCGTCCAAGAAGGCGGTCCCGGCCGCGTCGGCCAAGACGTCCACCCCGTCGGCAGCGCCGTCGGGATCGGCGAATGCCTCGCGCGGCAACGCTGCGGCGCAGGAAGCGGTGAAGTCCAAGGGGGCTGGGCTCCCCTACAGTGACAAGTACGGTGGCAAGCGCACCGACGCTTTCCAGGTCGACGCCGGCCAGCTCACTTTCGACGCCGAGGGCATGGAGGGCGGGCGCTTCCACTCGCGCACCGCCCACGTGCCCCCAGGTCCATCGGGCGTGACCATCGGCCGCGGCTACGACCTCGGCCAGCACACCGCCGCGCAGATCAACGACGCGCTCACGGCGGTCGGCCTTTCGAAGTCGGCGGCGGCGGCGTACGCGAAATCGGCAGGACTCAAGGGCGACGAGGCCCGGTCGTGGCTCAAGAAGCACAAGTCCTCGCTCGCGGAGATCAGTCCCGCGCAGCAGGAATCGCTGTTTTCGACGACCTACGGGGAGATGTCGGCCGGCGTGGGTCGCATTTCCAAGAAACCCGACGTCGCCAAGAAGTACGGCGCGGCCGATCTCGACGAGATGACCCCCGCCATCCGCGACACGCTGGTCGACCTCCGCTACCGCGGCGACTACACCGGCAAGGCCCGCGAGAAGATCCGGAAGAAGGCGGCCGACAACGACCTCATTGGCACCACCGACAGCCTGACGGACCGCAAGCAGTGGCCCTCGGTGCCCGAGGATCGTTTCCAGCGTCGCGCCGCGTACCTGCAGGAGGCCGAGGTCAAGGCGGAAACGGCGGCCTACGCCACCGGCTTCGGCCCCATGGAGCCGGGGATGCCGACGCTGAGCCAGCTTCAGGCTGAGGAAGCGGCGAAGACGTCGTCGTCGGCGGGCGGGACCAAGAAGTAGAGAGGCTCGCGCCCCCGGACGGACGCGCTCGCTCCGCGCGCTTCGAGATGCCTAGTAAACCTCCATCCACGCCACGAGCGCCGTGCCGTGGAAGGGGTCGTTCACCGCCTCGATGCTCTGGACCGGCGCGTCGGCGCCTGCGCTGTAGAACAGCGTTCCATGGGCGCCGGCGGCCACGTTGCTCAGGTAGCCGCTGGTTTCCACGTGGTCGTGGTCGGCGCCGGAGGCGAGCCCATCGCCATCGGTGTCGATGCCCGGCGAACAGTCACGGAAGTCGAGCCCGTAGAGGCGTCCGGTGCCGACGCTACACTCGTCGGCGCTGGGCGTGTAGGTGGTGAAGTACACGACGCCGGCGTGGGCGAGGGGATCGTTGGTGAGCCGCTCGCCAGGGGCCAAGCTGTAGAAGCCGCCCACCTGCTCGCCGCAGCTGAGGGCCTGGGCGGGCGCGCAGCCCGAGGGGTCAGGGTCGCGCAGGAAGAAGAAGGCGCCTGCCTCGCTGCTGTCGTCGGAGAGCATGGGAGAGCCGGTCCCGAAGTACACGCCCAGTCCCCC
The DNA here is from genome assembly GCA_005778355.1 of Pseudomonadota bacterium. Classification (GTDB taxonomy): domain Bacteria; phylum Myxococcota_A; class UBA796; order UBA796; family SXON01; genus SXON01. The sequence continues at coordinate 6,334 of SXON01000218.1, forward strand.
GTCGCCGAGCCAGGCGGTGGTGAGCGAGTAGTACACCTCGGGGCGGCGCCCGTAGGCCGCGGTGGCGTAGGGGTTGTCCACGTTCGCAGCGCCGACTCGCGGATCGTAGAACGCGCACCACTCGGGTTCGCCCGGTTTGTCAGGGTTGAAGAGTGCCTTGTAGATGAAGGACTGGCGGGCGCTCGTCACGGCCGTGCTGCTCGAGTCCGGGTTGTAGGCCAGGGTCAGGGGGAAGTAGGCCACGTCGGCCGCGCCGTCGCCGTCGAGGTCGACCACCGCGGGGGGCGCGGAGATGTAGCTCTGCTCGAGCTCCCCGTCGCCGTCGAGGTCGAGCTCGGAACGACGAGCGTAGTCCGGGTGGGCGGCGGCCGGTCCGCTGCCCCCCGTCGAGAAGCCAACCTCGTTCACCCCACCGCTGAAGGCGTCGTCACCCAGCGCGTGGAGGTAGAGGCGGGCCTCGCTCGACGAGCGGTAGTCCGTTTGCCCGTCGTCGAAGTTCGCGGGGCGCCCGCCGGCCCACATCGCCACCCAGTGGTCCGCCCGCGCGTCGTCGTCGCGGACGCTGAAGATCGCGGGGCGACTGGTGGTGTAGCCGCCGGCGTCGGGGTCGACCTCGTCTGAGGTTTCCCATAGGAAGGCCGGTGCGTCGGTGCGCGTGATGTCGAGCGCGAGCGTCGCGGGGCCGCCGAAGCCTTGTTGCACCACGACCACGCGGCGCCACTCGCAGCTGTCGAGGTCGATGCAGTCGCGCTCGCCGTCGTTGTCGGCGTCGATCCACACGTCCTGCACCACCGGCGTGGCGTCCAGCATCCACGTGCGACCGTACCAGAGGGCATCGACCAGGGCCCCCTGCCAGTTCGTGCTCCGGTCGAGCTTGAGCAAACTCGAAGGGATCCACGCCCATAGTTCACGGCCGGACTCATCCAACGAGGTGCTCGCGGCGTCGTCGTCCAGCCGGAAGGCGTGCAACATGCCGTCGTTTGCCGTGGCGAGCACGACGTCGGGGACCCCGGCGGCCTCGAGGAAAGCCTCGAAGTCGCGGTGGCTGGTGGAAGCCGAGTGACTCATGTCGCGGGTGACGGCCACCGGCAGGGAGTAGGGCGCGTCGCCGAGCTTCCACGGGCCCCGCTCGGTGTCGAGGTAACGGAATCGAGCGGACTCCACGCCCCGAGTGAAGTCGACGAGCGTCTGGAGGTCCGTCGCGTCCACGCGCCCGTCGCTGCTCTGGTCGAGGTTGTAGGCCTCGTCGGCGGCACGTCCGCTCGAGAGAGCCGTGTCGTCGAGGTAGCGCCCCAGGAGGCCGAGTCGCGACGCGGCGCTCACGAACTCCGCGTCGAAGCTCATCCGGTGCTCCTCGGCGTCGCTGGGCATGGCATCGGTCAAGGCCGCATCGTAGAAGTAAATGTCCCTCGTGCCGAGTCCGTCGCGGTCGTCCTCGTTGGCCTCGCCGCCGCTGGCCTCACGCTCGTAGAGAAGCCAGCCGGCATCCCACCGGGCCCCGTCCCAGTCGTCGTAGGGCGCGCCGGTGTTGTAGACGATCGAGCCGTAGGCGCTGCTGATGGGATCGACGTCCACGTCGAAGGCGCGGACGTGTCCCCGGGCGAGGGGCGTGTCGCCCTCCACCTCGAAGTAGGTGGTCACCAGCGTGGCGCCGGACTCGGCCACCAGCGGCGTCGACCGGACGTAGCTGCCGCTCACGACCTCGCCGAGCACGTCGAGCACGCCGGCCACGGCCTCGTCGTGGCTCTGCGCGAGGGTGTACACCGCATCGCCGTCCTGCACGGCGGCGACGTTCGCGAAGAGCTCGTCGGCCGTCGCGTCGTCCTGGTCATCGAGGTCGAGTCCAAGGCCCACGACCGACACCGCGAGGTTCTGGATCCCGGCGAAGCTGCTGTGGTCGCGCGTGTACACGTGCATGGCCACGTCATCGAGGCGGCACTCGTCCTCACCGTCCACCTCGCAACGAACGTTGGTGGTGGGGAGACGAGAGGCGTACCACCATCGCACGTCGTCATCGCCGTCGGGTCGGCCGGCCGCGAGGAGGATGGCGTGGACCGTGGTGCAGCTCTGGTCGAAGGGTGACTCGGACCAGTCGCCGCGGTAGCCGTCGCCGTCCTCATCGGTCCAGTCCTCCGGCGTGCTGCGGCGCAGGTAGTCTCGAGACAGTCGCGACAAGGACTCCGCGAAGTTCCGGGTGTCGGTGTCGAAGGGCGTGAGCCGCTCGAGGGCCGACACGATGTCGCCGTAGTCGGTGCCCACGGGAAGCAGCTTCTGGTACGTGTCGTTCTTGTCGTCGTTAGACGTGCCCATGACGCCGATCCGGAGGTCGTCGTAGTGGAGGGCCACCTGCTGGATGATGCTGGCCACGTCGTCGATGCAGGCCGTCTCGCTGCCCTCGAAGCAGGGCTCGTTCATGTCGCGGGAGAGGTCGACGAGAAAGACGATGCCGGGGGGCACCTGCTGGCTCGTCAGCTCGTACTCTGAGACGGGGTTGTCGCCTGCGAGGGCGCTGGGGACGGCGAGAAATAGGCCGGCGACGACGGGCATTCGACACCTCACCTTGTGATGCAGGTCTGGCTGACCACCTTGCGGTAGCCGTGGGTGACGCGAGCCTCGGCGCTGCTCAGGCGCGCGCCCTCCAGGGTCGCGCGCGACTCCATCACCCAGTAGTCGCTGCGGAAGCTGCGGTTGCCGGCCTCGAGGCTGTAGCCCGGGGGCGGCGCGCCACACTTGGCGTAGACGGCGTCAACCTCGTAGCTGCCGAGCGGCATCGGCAGGGCGTGCCCCTCGTACCAGGCAAGGCCCGCACCCTCGTCGATGAAGTGCTCGCCCTCGTCCGGGAGCGGGTCGGGCGACTGGTGCATCAGGATGGCGCGGGCGTGTTGGACCCCCGCGTCGGCGGTGGCGAAGAGGCCGACGCGCTCGCGGTGGTTCGCGGACAGGCGCTCGTCGCTGCCCGCGAGATCGAGGGAGATCGCGCCGACAATGCAGATCACCAGGACGATGATCATCGCTACGAGCATGACGGACCCTCGCCGGGTCCGGGGGTGTCTCTGAGGCCACATGGGAGTTTTTCGCCTCTTTTGACTTTACGACTAAACCCCCACCTCGCGCGACAAAACGACGCACTATTTTTTGGGACTCCACCCAGTTTGTAGTGCAGGCGGGTTTTCTAGAGGCGCTTCCGAGCCGCCCGCTAGCTCGCGTGGGTCTTCACCATGTCGGCCAGCCGCGGCATGGCGGTCGTCACGTGCTTCACGGCCTCGGGACGGAGCTTGTCGTAGGTCGACTTCACCGGTCCGCGCGCGTTCTTGGCGCGATCATCGGTGATCGAGAGCAAGGCGTTGGCGATCTCGTTGCCACGGCGCACGAAGTACCCACGTGGTTCCTCGCGCTTCGCCTGGCAGTCGGCCCAGAAGGGGTCGACCTTGGCGGAGAAGTCGTCGAGCAGGTGGTTGAGCGTGCCGCCGACGAAGCCCGGCTTCACGCCGCTCACGAGCTTGAAGGCGCCCTTGATGGCGATGCCGGAGAGGCCGCCCTTGTCGGCCACCTCGGCCTCGATCAGGCGCACGCCCGCGTCGACAACCAGCTTGCGCTTGGCCGGGTCTTTCACCGTTTCCACCAGGCTTCCCATGACTCGCTCCTAGAAAGTGATCTCGTTGGACACCGTGGTGCCGCCGCCGCACCGGGGCACGCCCACCTTGCCGCCGAACTCGCGGAAGTACTCCGCGAGGTAGCCCCGCTGCCAGCAGCTGTAGCCCCCCGCCTTCAGGGCCTTCTCGGTGCACTCGTAGCTGCGCTCGAAGTCGCGGTCGTTGTGGGCGCCCACGATGTCGGCGTTGCCCATCTTCTCCACGGGACCGTCGCCCACGTAGCTCTTGGTCCAGAAGGGGATGGCCTCGCAGAGCGTGTCGGCGGCCGTCTTGCCGGGGGTGGCCCGTAGCGCGGTGAGCATCGCGGCGCGCACCTCGCCGCTGTCTTCCGGCTTCATCATGTGTTCGCGGAGGCAAGTGCCGAGGGCCTCGTCCTTGCTGCCTTTCATCGAGAGGGCGGCGGCGGCGCGCACGGCGGGATCGCTGTCTTCGGCGAGGGCCTTGCAGGCCACGTCGGCGAAGGCGAAGCCTTTCACGGTGCGGAGCGAAGCGAGGGCGGCGGAACGGACGCCGGGGTCGGTGTCGGCCATGGCGGCGGCGAGCTGCGGCGCGGTGTCGACCAGGCCGGCGAGCGCGGTGGCGGCGGCGGCGCGGATCTGCGCGTCGGGGTCGGCGAGGGCGGCCACGAGGAGGGCGCGTGCTTCCTCGTCCTTGTCGGGGCGCAGCACGGCGATGGCCTCGGCGCGAACGGCCACGTCGGCGTCCGACTTCGCGGCGGCCTTCAGTCTCGCCTTCACGGCGGGCGCGCGGAACGGGGCGAGCGCGCGCGCCAGGCCCGGCCGGTCGGGCAGCGAGGCCTTGTCGAGCAAGGTGGCCACGCACCCCACCCGCTCGTCGTCTTCGGCCTCGTCGAGCCCGCGCAGTACCGCGAGGTCCCAGCTGCCGTCGCGCTCGAGGTGATCGCACACGCAGTCTTGCGCGCGCTTCCACGTGACCAGCTTTTCTGCGGCGTAGGTGCGGACGGCCTCGTCTTTCATGGTGAGACCGACGCACACCGCCACCACGTTGCCATCCACCCTCGCGTCGTCGATGCCGGCCTTGTCGATGAACATGGGCGGCGGAGGAGAGCAGGCGACGAGGAGCGCGAGGATCACGGGTCGGTCCGGGGGCCGGCCCTTCTACCGTGGCTCGCCTTACTGGGACAGGTCGAGTTGCGCGCGACGGCGGTCGCCGCGCTCCAAGCGGCGCGACAGCGACTCCAACGCGTCGCGTTCCTTACGACACGACGAGGGCACGTCGAGCCACTCGTAGATGCTGCCGGTGAAGGTGAGGTTGGCGGAGATGATGTCTTTCTCCACCTGCTCCCGGTTGCGCACCACCACGCGGGTGCGCCCCTTGGCCTCGCCGATCTCGATGGTCATCCGGTAGCGGATCTTCTCGGGGATCCGCGTGCCGCCGAACTGGTTGAAGATGTAGTCGCTCACCCCCACCACCCACTCGGTGGTGAACTTGCCCTCGCTCTTCTCGATGCGGTCGAGCGGGTACTGGTCGCCGAAGACGACGAGCGATTCGTCCCACACCTTGTCGAAGCTCTGGTCGAAGCTCGCTTCTACGGGGCGCTCCTCGTACACCGGCAGGCGATCCTCGGGGAAGGGCGGCGGGGGACAGCCGGTGAGGCCCAGGATCAGCGGGAGGGCGAGGAGGCGGCGCATCCCGGCGAGCATATCAGGGCCCGTGCGGATCGGAATCGTCGCCAGCGCCCACGGCTACGGGCACGCCACCCGCGACGCGGTGCTCGCGCGTACCCTGCAGGCTCGCGGCCACCGGGTGACGCTCTTCTCCATGGCGCCCACCACGGTGCTCGGCGACGACCTCGACGTGGTGCCCTTGGCGGCCGACGTGGGCCTCGTGCAGCACGACTCGCGAAGCGAGGACCTCGCGGCCACCTGCCAACGGCTCGACGCCTTTCGCCTCGACCCCGCGCCACTCGCTGGCCTCGAGCGCCTCGTGGTCGACATCTCACCCTTCGCGCTGCGGGTCGCGAGCGAGTTCGGGGTGCCGGTGGTCGCCATGGGCAACTTCGACTGGGCCTGGATCTACGCCCACTACCGGGAGCTGGGCGACTGGGCGGCGCGATTTGGCCAGTGGCAGGCTCCCCGCCGTGCCGTGGCGCTCGCCCCCGGGCCGGGGCTCGTGGGCTTCGCCGAGGTCGTCCCTGGTGGGCTGATCGCCCGCTCGGCGACGCCGGTTCGTGTCGCGAGCCGTTCGGTGCTCGCTTGCTTCGGCGGTTTCGGCATGAACGCGCTCGACGCGGTGCTCCCCGAGCTCCCGGGCGTCACGTGGGTGCTCGCGCCCCCGATGCCTCGTCTGTCGCGACCTGATGTGCTCTTCATCGACGACGTGCCTTTTCCGGCGCTCGTGGCGGGGGCCGACGCGCTCTTCACCAAGCCCGGCTACGGCGTGCTCGCCGAGGCCACCGTGGCCGGCACGCCGATCGTCTACCTCGACCGTGGCGCCTTCCCCGAGGCGCCCTTCCTGGAGGCTCATCTGCGCGCTCGTGGCGACGAGAAAGTCGCCGCCGAGCCGGGTGCGATCGCCGCTGGACTCGCTCGATTGTGGTCGCGTCCTCGTCCCCCGGCGCGCCCCGGCGACGACCGGGAGACGGTAGCGGACGCGGTGCTCCGGGGGTAGAAGGCGGCCCCGATCGGGAGCCTCCTGTGAACATCAGCGTCGTCGGCACTGGATATGTTGGTCTTGTGGTGGGCGTGTGCATGGCCGACCTCGGCCACAACGTCACCTGCGTGGATTCCGACGAGCAGAAGATCTCTGCGCTCCTGGCCGGCCGCGTGCCGATCTACGAGCCCGGGCTCGACCAGCTCCTGGAGCGCAACGTGCGCGAGGGGCGCCTGCACTTCACCCGCGACCTCGCGGCCGGGCTGGCACACTCGCGCATCGTCTTCCTGGCCGTGGGCACGCCCTCCGCCGCCGACGGCAGCGCCGACCTCAGCGGCGTCTTCGCTGTCGCGGGGCAGGTGGCTTCACATGCCGACGGCCCGGTCACCTTCATCATCAAGAGCACGGTGCCGGTGGGCACCGCCGACCGCGTTCGGGCCTACGTCACCGAGCGCATGACCCACAAGGTCGACGTGGTGTCGAACCCCGAGTTCCTCAAGGAAGGCGCGGCGATCGACGACTTCTTGCGGCCCGACCGCATCGTCTGCGGGGTGAGCAACCCCGAGGCGCAGGCGTTGATGGAGTCGCTCTACGCGCCACTCCTGCGCACCGGCAAGCCGATCCTGTTCATGGACAACCGCTCGGCCGAGGTCACGAAGTACGCGGCGAACGCCTTCCTGGCCACGAAGATCAGCTTCATCAACGAGCTCGCCCAGCTGTGTGAGCGCGTGGGCGCCGACGTCGATGCCGTTCGCCGCGGTGCGGGTTCCGACTCGCGCATCGGCCCCCGCTTCTTCTTCCCCGGGGCCGGCTACGGCGGCTCGTGTTTCCCGAAGGACGTGCGCGCGCTCATCGACACCGGCAAGCAGGCCGGCATGGAGATGAGCGTGGTGCGCGCGGTGGAAGAGGTGAACGAACGCCAGAAGTTCGTGATGGCCGACAAGGTGCTCGACTTCTTCGGCGGCAACGTGGCCGGCAAGCGAATCGCGCTCTGGGGCCTCTCGTTCAAGCCCGAAACCGACGACATGCGCTAAGCGCCCTCGCTCAACATCATCGAGCGGCTGCGCGAGAACGGCGCCGAGGTCGTGGCTTACGACCCGGAGTCCATGCACGAGGCACGTCGAGCCCTGGGCGACAAGGTGGAGTTCGCCACCCGCCCGATGGAGGCCGCCGCCGGGGCCGACGCGCTCATCCTGGTGACGGAGTGGAACGAGTTCCGCAGCCCCGACTTCGGGAAGCTCAAGGAGCTCATGCGCGAGCCGGTGCTGTTCGACGGCCGCAACATCTACAACCCCGTCGAGGTGCGCGCGGCGGGGCTGCAGTACCGCTGTATCGGAAGGCCCTAGAGCGTGAGCGCGTAGGCGGCGCCGCTCGCGGCGGCGGCCAGCCCGAGGAGCAAGAGGCCACCGCAGCCGAAACACCCTGACTTGGCGACGGGGGCGTCGGCACGGGCCTCGACCTCGGCGTTCCTCGTGGTCTTGATGGGGGCGCTGGACAAGGAAGCGGCCGGCTGGGCGGCCTCGAGCGTGTAGTCCTCGCGTTGTGCGCTCGCCCGGTGACGCGATGCTTCCTCGGCCTTGCGCGCCTCCTCTGCCTTTTTCGCCTCCTCCGCCTTGCGAAGAGTCTCGGCCTCCGCCGCGAGGCGCGCGACCTCGGCGGCCTCCGCGGCGGCGCGGACTTCCATCTCGGCGCGTGACTTGCCTTCGGCCACGCACACCTCGGCCACCAGCGCGGTGCCGAGGTAGCGGTAGACGGCCAGCGTGTCGAGCGCGGTCGCGATGGCCCCAGTGACGGTGTCGGCGGTGCCGATCACGCCGGGGAGCTTGTTCTTGGCCCATTCCGACATCGGACCGGCCACCACCGTGGCCTGCGCGGCGAGGCCACCGATGGTGTCTTTCATGGCGGCGAGGGCGCCTGCTGCCTTCGCGGCCTCGGGGCCGGCCAGCGCCGCCAGCTTCTCGTTCGCAGCGGGCGTGTACTTGTCGATGATGCCGGTGAACATCGCCACGCCGCCCTCGGCGGCGTTGTCGGCGAAGGGCAGGACAAGGTCGGCGCTGACGTACCAGGCGAGCAGCGCCCGTCCCGATTTGAACTCAGACAGTCGCGACACCTGGCCGTCGAAGAGGGCGTAGGCCGCCCAGGCCACGCCGAGGGCCTTCACGGCGGCGTCGGTGGCCTGCTGAGGGTCGACCTCCCAGGCGCCGTCTTCACCCTTGTAGGCTTTCACCGCGCCGCGGAGGCCACTGAAGATCGCGATGCCGGTGTCGGCCTTGTCGAGGAGGTCGAAGATCTGCAGTGCGCGCTGAGGCCCGGCTGCGGTCGCCGCCTCGGCCGCGAGCGTGGCCGCGCGCGGGCTCCCTGCCTGTTCGGCCAGGGTGCCGGGGTGTGTCCAGGCCGGCGCGAAGGGCAGCACCGAGAAAAGGCCCGAGGGCACGCGCACGCTCAGGTCGCTCGCGGAAAATGAATCGACGACGGGGGCGAGCTCACTCATGCTTGTTTCCATCCGTGGCGGAGGGCGGTCTCGGCAACCAGGCGCGCGCCGAGCAGGCGCCACACCGGCAAGGTATCCGCCCCAGTGGCCACCGCCCCGGCCACGGTGCCCGCAGCGGCAATCGCCGGCGGCAGGAAGGACGCGGCTTTCTCGGCGATGGTGCCCACCTTGTCGCGGGTTTGCACGGCCACCTCGTCGAAAGGACCGAGGAGCGCGGCCACCGCCTCGTTGGCGTTCTTGCCGCTGCCGCCGCCGATGAAGCCCTCGAGCTTCTTCACCACCGTGCCACCGTGCTTCTCGAGCAGGTTGGTGACGAGACGGGTGGCGCCCTGCGCGAGGTCGTCGCCGAAGGGCAGCGCGAGCTCTGCCGCCACGTAGTAGTGCAGCATCGCCGAGCCCGCAGGCATCGCGCGGACGTTCGCGACCCGCTCGGACAGCGTCGCTCCGGGCACCGCGTGCACGATGGCGCCGAGTCCGAGGGCCTTGAGCGCGGCGTCGGCGCCCTGCTGCGGGTCGGTGTCGAGGGCCTTGGCGCCCTGGCCGAAAAACAGGCCGAGCGCGGTGCGCAGCCCGCTCACCACGGAGATGCCGACGTCGCCGGTGTCGAGCGCGTCGGCAATCGACAGCATGCGGCGGGCCTCGGGGCTGTTGCACCAGCGCTCGGCGTGGGCGAAGCCCTCGTCGTCGAGGTCGGGCGCCACGCAGAGGCGGGCCTCGGCGAGTGAAGTGTAGGGCACCATGTCGGGGGCGCCGGGAATGGCGCCCATCAGGCCCCAGAGCATGCGGACGGTGACGTCGGTGTCGCCGAAGCGGGCGAGGGCGGCGTCGAGATCGGTGGACATGGCCGCCACGTATCGCGGCTAGAACACGTGCTCGAAGACCACGTAGCCGCCGAGGTTCGGCTCGTACGTGACGCTGCCGTCGTCTTCCTCGACCATCTCCATGCCCACGGCAAAGTCGAAGCGCCCGGCGAAGGTCTTCTCGACGATGGGGTGCATGCCGAAGCCCACCCCCGGGTGAAAAGGAAAGTCGGCGCCCGCGCCCGCGCCGAAAACCGTCCCGAGGTCGACGAAGGGCACCGCCTGCCAACGGATCTCGCGGTGTAGGAAGGTGTGCGTCCCAGCCTCGATGCGCAGCTCGTTGTTCAGAAGGGCCTTGCCGGGGGCCCGCCATCGTCCGAAGTTCACGCCGCGGATCGTCTCGCTCCCGCCCATGCCGATGGTGGGCACGAGCCCGCCCCAGGTGATGTAGTCGTAGAAGGGGATGTCACCCCACATGTACTCGCCCATGAGTCGCGAGCCAAAGACCACGCCGGGGCCGAGGGTGGTGAACCCGCGCAGCGACACGAAGCCCGCGACCCACTGCCCCTGGAAGCCGGGCCAGGGGGGCATGGCCCGTGCCGCCAGCTCCACGAGCACGCCGGTGTCTGGGGTGAGCTCGGGCTCGCGGGTGTCGTACAGGAAGCCCGCGCCGACTTGCACGGCCGGGCCGCCCGCCATCCCGAGCGGCTGCTCTTCCTGGAGGAGGGAGCCCTCGTAGGTATCGACCTTGGAGTAGCGGCCGCTCAGGAAGGCGAACCAGGCCCATGGGCCGCCGAGGCTCTCCCGCATCGTGAGCCGGGCGAAGGGCTGCACCAGCGTGTAGCGGTAACGTTTGCGCAGGATCTCGTCGTCGGTGCCGACGGTGGCGCGCTCCACGGTGGTGCCGTTGCCGATGCCCCAGTAGCCGTCGTTGAGCCACTGGCGGTAGGCGAAGTGCCCGAAAAGGCGCGTCTTTCCTTCCTTGCCGAGACCGGGGGTGTCGAACCGCAGGCGATGGTGGTGGTAGCCGTTGGTGCTCGCGTAGCCGTGGACCACCAGCGCCGCCTGGTAGGGCTCGTAGCCGGGCTTGTACCAGTCGAGTTCGAGTCTGGCCCCGAAGCCGAGGCCGTCATCGGTGTCGAAACCCATGGCCGGCATCGCCACCCACATCGGGTTGGGTCTCGGCGCGGGTTCTTCCGCGAGCGCCAGGGCCAGGAGCGCGGCGATCACGTGGAGATCGCGTTCGCCACGCGGTCGGGCGGCTCGGTCGTGGGGGGCGCGGCGAACGAAAACCAGGTGTGGACGGGACGGTCGAGTTGGTCGCCTGCCATCCACGCCGCGAGCATGCGCGGCAAGGGCTCGTCGAAGGCGTCGTGGTTGGCGCCCTGCGGGTCGTCGTGAGCGACGTCGTTCTGGGCGAAGGCGTCCTGCGCTGGGTGGGGCACCACGCGGTAGCGCTCGGGCTCGGCAAACACGTCCGCGTGGCGCGTGAGTACGAAGCGGTGCCAGAAGGCCGAGTGGAGCACGCCCTCGGCGAAGAGCTGCCGCACGATCTCCGCGCTGTCGACGGTCTCCTGGAGGGTCTGGGTGGGGAAGCCGTACATCAGGTAGGCGTGGACGAGCACGCCTGCCTCGGTGAAGTTCGCGGCGGCGCGGGCCACTTGTTCGATGGTCACGCCCTTCTGCATGCGGGCGAGCAGGCGGTCGCTCGCCACCTCGAGCCCCCCGGTGACGGCCACCAACCCTGCCCCTGCGAGCGTCTTGCACAGCTCCGGCGTGTAGGCTGCCTCGAAGCGGATGTTTCCCCACCAGGCGATGGCCAGATCGCGGTTTGTCAGTGTCTCGGCAAAGCGGCGCATGGCGGCGGGCGGGGCGGCCTCGTCGACGAAGTGGAAACCGCGCTGCCCGGTGGTACGAACGAGATCCTCCACGGCATCCACGAGGCTCGCGGCCGGGGCAGGGACGAAGCGCGAGATGTAGTCGAGCTTCGTGTCGCAGAAGCTGCACTTCTTCCAGTAGCAGCCATGAGCCAAGGTGATCTTGTTCCAACGCCCGTCGCCCCAGAGGCGGTGCGCCGGGTTGGTGCTGTCGACCACTTGCAGGTAGCTGTCGAGATGCAAGTCGCCGTAGTCGGCGGCGAAGGCCGGGGGTTCATCGCCCGGGTAATCGACGAGGCCGTCCCGAGTGCGCGTCCGTTGTCGCTGGTCGGCCCCCCCCTGCCAGAGCTCGAGCAGGCGCCGAAGCGGGAGCTCCCCGCCGTCGTAGCAAAGGGCGTCGACGAAGTCCCAGAGCCGCGGATCGTTCACCTCGCGCAGCTCGGTGTTCACGTAGCCACCCCCCATCACCACGCGCGCGCCGCGCGCGCGGAGGCGCCGGCCGATGCGCAGGGCGCCGTAGAGGTTGCCGGGGAAGGGCACGCTGAGCGCCACCACCGGCGCCGTGAGCGAGTTGGCGAGTTCGTCGAGCCACCCGTCGAGGAGCGTGGTTTGCGCCAGTCGGGACAAGAGGGGTTCGAAGCTCGACGCCGAGGCGGCGAGGCGGTGATGGTAACGGTGAAGCGCGAAGCCCTCGTCCACCTCGCTGGCCACGAGGTCGGCGAGGTCGGCGAGATAGAGCGTCGCAACGTGACGCGCGGCATCGTCGATGGCGCCGTCGCCAAACGCCGAGAGGTCGGCCCCGGCGAGTCGTGGTCCGGGGTGGAGCCAGCCGGGCTGCAGGATCCGACGCGCCATCGCGCGGTCGCGACCCTGGAGGAACGCGATCAGCGCGTCGATGGCGCCCTCGTGGGCGGCGCGCTGCGCTAGAAACCGCTCGCCCTCGTCGGTGGTCGGGCCAGCCGCCTCGATCGCGTCGAAGATCGCGTGCAGACCCACGCGCGAGTACACCCGGAGGGCCAGCTCGATCCCGAGATCGCGCTGTCGCGACGCGATGCCGTGCGAACGCAAGCTGCGCGCGAGGTAGCTGATCGACGGGTAGGGCGTGTTGAGCTGGGTGAGCGGGGGCAGGACCAGCTCGATGCCTCCGGCGCCGACCGGCTCCATCAGTCGCCCAGGCGGGTGTACCAGCCGGTGCTCGGGCCCTCGCCGGTCGCAGACTGCACGCGGAGCACGGAGCCCTCGACGTCGACCGTCTGGCCGGGGCCGAGGAGGCACAGGGCCTCACCATCGGCGTGGATGTGCAACCTCCCGTCGCGACATCCGACACGATAGGACCGGGGCCGCCGTGCCTCGAGCAGGCTCTGCCCCTCGCCGGGGTGCACCGTGATCAGGCCCGACTCCACCGCACGCGGGGTGCGCGCACCCAGGCGCACCACCGAGATGGGGCGTGCCAGTGGCGGGGGCAGCTCGGTGGGCATGGGCGCCTCGGGCTCGTCCGGCTGCGGCGCAACGCGCAGTTCGGGGCGGGGTCCCGGGGTGGGCTCGTCGCTGTCGCGACCGCCCTCGACCAGCTGGACCGGGGGCGGCCCGGAGGGCGCGTCGGCGGCCGAGACGGCACGCACCTCGAAGCCGTCGATCGACACCGGGCCGAGCGAGGCCAGCGCCTCGCGGATGCTGGCCAGGAGCGCGTCGCGCTCGGCGCTGTCGACCACGCGCAGCTCGTCGAGGGCGTCGCCCACGCGGCTCACCACCTCGTCGAGGCGGGCTTCATCGTCGGGGGGGTCGCGGGGCGGGGTCGGCACCCGGGGCGGCTATCGCCGCTACTCGTAGGTCGGCAACGCGTCGCCGTGCGCCACGGCCACGATGCTCGCGTAGAAGTCCTCGAGGTAGCGGACCGCGTCCTCCGGTGTGCTGTCGAAGGTGTCGAGGTGGTAGACCAGGACCACGTCGACCGCGCTCCCCTCGTCGACGGTCACGGCGCTCCCCTCCAGCAAGGGAATGAACTCGGTCCCGGCCGACTTCGCCCACACCGACACGCTCCCGGCGGTGCTGCTCTCGTCGTCCTCGGCCCACACGTGCCGCCAGGTGACGTCGAAGTCCACCGTCACCGGGTCGGTCACGACGTTGTTCACCACGTAGGCCACGTCCACCTCGTCGTCCTCGACCTTGGCGCTGGTCCACTCCGCCATCTCGCGACGGTCCACGCCCACGTCGGGATCGGTGATCGCGGCGAAAACGTCGGCGCCGTCGGCCTTCACCCAGCCGCGGAGGTGGGCCCAGTCCCAGTCCTCGTCGGCGCCGCTCTCGGTCACGGCGCGCTCGGGGGTCGGGTCATCGTCGTCGGTCGGCGAGTCGAGGGTCACCTCTTCGAGGGGCTCGAGGGCGATGTCGTCGGGGGAAAGCTCCTCGCCGCCGGTACAGGCGAAGACGGAGGCCAGGAACGGGGCGAGCATCGGTTGATTATACGCGCGGCGCCATGTCGATCGAGCGCGTCGTCTGCAAGTTCGGGGGGACGAGCGTGTCTTCCCGCCCCCGGTGGGGCACCATCGCCGCCGTGGTGCGCGGCCACCTCGCCGAGGGGCGCGTGCCGGTGGTGGTGTGCAGCGCCATCAGCGGGGTGTCGAACCTCTTGGAGCGGCTCTTGCCGGACGCCGTGGCCGGCCGCCACGGGCCTGTCCTGGCGGAGCTGCGGTCGAAGCACGGGGCGCTCGCCGAGGCCCTTGGCTTGCCCGTGGACATCGTGGAGAACGAGCTCGGCGACGTGGAGCGCGTGGCGAGCGGTGTGGCGCTCCTCGGCGAATTCACGCCGCGGATGCGCGCGCGCGTGATGGCCACGGGCGAGCTGATGCTCACGCGGCTCGGCGCCGCCTGGCTGGCGGCCGAGGGCCTCGGCGCGAGCTGGGTCGATGCGAGGGGGCTCCTGCTCGCGTCGCAAGGGGCAAACGATTCGCGCCACTACTTGTCGGCGACTTGCGACTATGGTCGCGACCCGGCGTTGGACGCTCAGCTGGGTGGCGGGCCGGTGGTCACTCAGGGCTTCATCGCTCGCGACGCCCGCGGCGACACGGTGCTGCTCGGCCGCGGCGGTTCCGACACCTCGGCGGCCTACCTCGCCGCCAAGATCGGCGCCTCGCGCCTAGAGATCTGGACCGACGTGCCCGGGATGTACACCGCCGATCCCCGGCTGGTATCCCACGCCCGCCTCCTGCGACGCCTCGATTACGACGAGGCGCAGGAGCTCGCCGCCACCGGCGCGAAGGTCTTGCACCCGCGCTCCATCGCCCCCGCGCGCGACGCCGGGATCCCGTTGTGGATCAAGTCGACCCCTGAGCCCGAGGTCACGGGCACCGTCATCATCGCAACCGAGGCCTCGAGCGCACGGGTGCGCGCCGTCGCCAGCCGCAACGGGATTCTGCTCCTGTCGATGGAGACGGTCGGGATGTGGCAGGAGGTGGGCTTCCTCGCTCGCGCCTTCACGGTGCTCGAACGCCACGGCCTGTCGATCGACCTCGTGGCCACCAGCGAGAGCAACGTCACCGTCTCGCTCGACGCGCTCGCCAACGCGCTCGACCCCACCGTGCTCGACGCCGCGGTGGCCGAGCTGCGGCAGCTGTGCGAGGTGCGCGTGATCGGTCCGTGTGCGGCGGTGTCGCTGGTGGGGCACCGGATCCGGGCGATCCTCCACGAGCTCGGACCCGCGTTGGAGGCCTTCGCCGAGCACCGCATCCACCTCGTGTCGCAGGCCGCGAGCGACCTCAACCTCACCTTCGTGGTCGACGAGGACCAGGCGGCCCGGCTGGTGGTGGCGCTCCATCGCCGCTGCCTCGAGCTGGGCGACGATCCCGACCTCGGCCCGGCCTGGCGGGAGCCAGAGGCGGCCTGGCCGCCCTGGTGGACGGCCCGCCGCGACGAGCTTCTCCGCCTCGCGACCGACGGCACGCCGACCTACGTCACCGATCTGGAGGTGGTGCGTCGCCAGATGCGACGTCTTGTCGCAGTTAGCGCGGATCGCGTATTCTATGCGATGAAAGCAAATCCTTCCGAGGCCGTACTGCGCGTGGTCGCGAGCGAGGGGGGTGGTATCGAGTGTGTGTCGGGCGGCGAGCTGAGGCTGGCGGCCACGGTAGTATCCGGCGACCAAATTCTGTTCACACCGAATTTCGCCGCGCGTGAAGAGTATGCTCAGGCGCGACAACTCGGCGCGGTCACCACCGTCGATGGGCTGCACCCGCTCGAGGCGTGGCCGGAACTCTTTGCCGGTCGCGACATCCACCTCCGGATCGACCCTGGTGCGGGGAGGGGACATCACCGCCACGTGCGCACGGCCGGCGCGACCTCGAAGTTCGGCGTTTTGCCATCGGAACTGCCCGGAGTTCTCGCCGCGGCGGCGGTCGCCGGCGCCCGGGTGGTGGGGCTCCATGCCCACGTGGGCAGCGGCATTACCGAGCCCGGCGCGTGGGCGGAGGTCGCCACGGCCCTGCTTTCGGTCGCAGAAACGTGTCCCGATCTACGCCGAATCGACGTGGGTGGGGGTCTGGGCGTGCCCTATCGGCCCGGGGAGCGGGCGCTCGATCCGAGCGCGGTGGGCGAGGCGCTGGCTCCCTTGCGCCGCGCGGCCCCTGGTCTGCAGATCTGGATCGAGCCGGGCCGATTCGTCGTCGCCGAGGCGGGTGCGTTGCTCGCACGGGTGACGCAGATCAAGCGAAAGGGCGACCGCATCTTCGTGGGGATCGACGCCGGGATGAACGCACTCCTGCGTCCCGCGCTGTACGGCGCCTGGCACCCGGTGGTCAACCTGTCTCGGCCCGATGCCCCGCCGAGCATGGTGGCCGACGTGGTGGGGCCGATCTGCGAGACGGGCGATGTGATCGCCGCGTCGCGAGCGCTCCCAGAATGCAGGGAGGGCGACGTGTTGCTCGTGGGGCTCGCGGGCGCCTACGGGCTCGCGATGGCTTCCACCTACAACAGTCGCCCTCTGCCCAGGACCGTCTACCTGGGCGAGTCGGCTCGCGGGTCGGTCTAGGCCCGGGTGGACCTAGACCAGACGCACGATCAGCCTACTTCTTTCCGCGCTTCTTGCCCTTCTTGGCCGCGCCACCCTTGAGGCCGTCGTGGTTGCGACGCCACCATTGGGCCGCGCCCTCGGCGGTCTTGATGCCGAAGATCTTGGCGATCTCGGTCCAGTCGGCGTTGCGCGCAACGGCCGCCTCGCCGTCCTTGAGGCGCTGCTCACGCCACTTCTTGCGCTCGGCGCGCTGGCGCTCGCGTTCCTCGGAACGGTTCTTGGTCGCGGGCTTGCGCATCAGGGGGTAGGTGCCCTCGTTCGCCTTCGCCCAGCGGCGTGCCTTGGCGCGAAGCGCGTCGGAGGAAAGGCCCTCCTTCTCCGCGATCTTCTTGAGCGCCTTCTCACGCTTGCGGGGCGGGTCGCCGCGCTCGGCCATCTTCTTGAGCAAGTTGAACAGTTCTTCGCCGGTCATTTCTGTCCTCCGTGGCAGTCTGATAGGAACAACTGCGGGTGCAGCTGCTGGCAAATGTCAGCGGGCATCCAGCCCCAGTTGTGCGCCGCAACCGCGGCAACTCCCTTCTACCAGGACCGCAAACGAAGTGCAACGTCGCGACCCATAGACGGGTCACTCCCAGTTGAGTCTGCGGTCGCGATACAGGAGGCTCACCGCGCCGGGCACGACCGGGTGAACCCCTCTGGCCAGGGGTCGGCCGTTCATCTCGACGCCATCGACGCGGACCTCCACCTCGGCGTGCAGCTTCCAGAGCGGACGGCGAACGCGGAAAAGTACGAACGGCGTGTCGCTTCCGCTCGCGCGAATGCTCCCTTCCGGCCCCTCGGAAAAGCCCACCTGGGCGCGCTCTCCGAGGGAGGCGTCGAGCGGCACCCGTGCACCACTGTGTGGCCGGTAGGAAAAACTGCCTCCGAGGCGCAGCGGCATGAGGCGCCCGCGCACGTACACGGCGGCCAGGCCCGAGCCCACGAAGATCAGGGTGAGGAGCGCGAGCCCCTGGATGACGCTCAGCCCGTAACGACGCTCCACGGGCACGGTGACGGTGGTGGCGAGGCCCGCGCGGCGCCCGTCGATACCGAAGGGCTTGAGTGCCGCCACGGGCAAGAGCTGCCCGTCGGCGGACACTTGGACGGCGACATCGACGCGGTCGGTGCGCGGGAAGAGGGAGAGCGGTCCCCCCGGCACCCGAAGCGGCACCTCGATGACCGCCGTGGGTGCGAGAGACAGGTCCTTCGCCACGGCCGCGTCCGTACCGCCCACGGTCACATTGCTGAGGGAGAGGCCGAGCAGTCGCGACACGACCCGGAGCTCCAGCCGGGCCACGGGGCTCTCGGTGGTGGGCGTGTTGAGCAGCCTGGCCTCGAAGTGGGCATGCTTCGCGTCGTCTGCCACCATGAGCGCCACCCGCTCGACGGCAAGGCGACCGCGGTAGTTGTCGATCGCGGCGGCCGCGTCGCCGGTGACGACCTGCCCTCCGAGCTCCCGCACGGCGGCATCGACCCCAGCCGGGTCGACGGCGGATTGGGGGGCGGAAACAGGGAATAGCCGTACATCGAGGCGGCCCTCCGACAAGAGGGGCTCCAGCGCGTCGCCGATGTTGGCCTGGTTTCGGATTGGCGAGCAGCCGCGGCCGCCGGAGGCCCAGGGACTGGTGACGGTGGGCGCGTGGCAGAAGGAAGACACGACGAAGGCGTGCTGGAACTGCGGCGCATTCTTTGAGACCAGTTCCCGTGCCAGCTCGTCGAGGCCAGCCCCCAGGTCGCGGTCGGCCGCCGAGGTGAGGTCGAGCGCCTTCACCTGTTCGTAGAGCTTGGTCCGGTTGGCGTCGGTGATGGTGGTGCGCTTGAGCGCCACGTGCGGGCGCGCGTGGTAGGCGATGATCTCCACGCTGTCGCCGTCGGGCAGGGTGGCGACCAGATCGGCGATCTGGGCCCGGAGGGGCTCGGTGGTGGGCGTCATCGCCAGCGACGACTCGAGCAAGAAAACGTGACCCACGGCTTCGGCACGGGCGCCGAGCTCGGCCAACGCGGCTGCCACCTCCTCGTCGGGAGCGGCCAGTGCGGGGGCGATGGCCAATAGGAGGGGCAGCATCGGGGGGTCTCGGGACTAACCCGTCGCGACGGCGCGCGGCTGGGGCGCGTCTGCCCCCGGTGGGGCGTCCATGTCCCGCCCCATCGCGCCGTGCATTCCGAGAAAATCTGCGTTCATCCGTTGGCACGGCGTTTGCGATGTCCCCGGGCGTCAACAGGTGTCCCCATGCTGCTCTCCGCTCTCCTCGCCGCCTGCCTCCCCGCTCCCGAGACGGGTCACCTCAACGAAGCGCTCGACTCGGCCTCGGCTCGCACTGGGGTGCCCCGGGATCTCCTCGCGGCGACGGCATGGTCGCTCACCCGCTTCGACCAGCGCGAGGGCGCCGTCAACAACGAGAACGGCGTGGGCATCATGGACCTTCGGGTGGACGGTAGCTACCCGTCGCTCGCCGCCGCCGCCGCGCTCACCGGGGCCACCGAGGAAGAGCTGGTGGAGAGCATCGAGGCCAACCTCAACGCGGGCGCCGAGATCCTCGCCGCTCGCGCCGCCGACGAGGAGGCCCGCACCGGCGGGGTGATCGACACCTACGAGGAGTGGTACCCGGTGGTGGCCGCCTACTCGGGCGCGCTCGACCCACTGGTGGCCGAGGGTTTTGCCGCGCAGGTGTACGACGTCTTGCAGTACGGCCTCGCCGTGACGACGGACGACGGCGAGCTCATCGAGGTGGCGCCGGTCGACATGGCGTGGCGTCGCCAGCCGATCACGGGCAGCTCGCTCATCGCCGCGTTCGTGCCGGCCTCGTCGTCGAACTACACCAACGACAACCGCAGCTCCGTCGACACGGTGGTGATCCACACGGTCCAGGGCAGCTACGCCGGCGCCATCTCCTGGTTCCAGAACGCGAGCGCGCAGGTTTCCGCCCACTACACCGTCCGTAGCTCCGACGGGCAGATCACCCAGTCGGTGGGCGAGGAAGACATCGCGTGGCACGCTGGCCACTGGGACACCAACGAGCGCAGCATCGGCATCGAGCACGAGGGCTACGTGGAAGACCCGGGCAAGTGGTACACCGACTCGATGTACCGCCAGAGCGCCGCGCTGGTGCGCGACATCTGCGACCGCTACGGCATCCCCAAGGACCGCAGCCACATCATCGGCCACTTCGAGGTGCCCGGCTGCTCCTCGTCCGGCGGCGGCGGCTCGGGCTGCCACACCGACCCGGGCTCGGGCTGGGACTGGAACTACTACATCTCGCTCGTGACGGGCTCCGGCTCCGGTTCCTCCTCGATGGGCGGCAGCGGCCTGCCCGACGGCGACCTGACCGGCAGCTTCAAGGGCACGGTCCGCGCCGCGAGCTATGGCGAGACCGACACCTGCGACGGCACCCTCACCGGCTCCGCCAGCGGTGGCCGCCACTACCTCAATGGCACCTGCACGCTCAAGAACAACCCGGATGCTTCCGGCAACATGCCCGTGTCTTGGACGGGCACCGTGTCGGGCTCCACCGTGTCGGGATCCATGGTAGCCGACGGCCGCTCGGTCACCTGGACCGGCACCCTACAGAGCGACGGCAGCATCAGTGCCAAGTACTCGGGCAGCGAGGACGTGGGCGGAACGGTCGGCATCCTCGACTACGAGGTGGATCTCGCGGTCAAGCCGAAGTGAGAGCCTGTAGGCTGTAGGGGTTAGGCTGTGGGCGGGTTTTCGCGAGGTTCGGCCTCACCGAGTTCGGGAGGTGGGTTCGGACTCGGGTGTCGGGTGTCGGCTCTCGGGTCGCGGCCCCGCAGAACGGAGCCGTCCCCGGTCGGTGGGTGGAGATCGAGGCCTGGGCGGGGCCGCCCCGGAGCAGGGTGGCAGATCGTGTTTGCACCAGCCGAACTCCGGAGGCGAACAGGGGTGACGCCGCTGGCGTGCCCATCGCGGAGCGCAGCGAAGCCGATGGGCACGCCAGTGGCGGCAGGACCCCCTGGCCGCAGGCCAGCTTAGAGAACTCGGCTGGTGCAAACACCTGAGTTGACGGGTCCCCCTCGCGCCGGTTCGAGGCCCCGCCCAGGCCGCTCCCAAGCTACCCGTCGCGCTCGACCAGGCCGGCCCGGATCGCCGTCACGAGCTGGGGTGTCATCGTGTTCCAGTCGCCAGTGCCATCCTTGGTGACGGTCACGAAGTCCTTCACCGCGAAGATACCCTTCACGCCGCCCACCTTCCACACGTGCCGCCCGAGCGGGTGAGCCAGCGCCTCGCCCTCCTCGTTGAAGGAGATCGACCCCTTCTCGACGACGGTCTGCGAGCACGTGAACTTGCGCGCGTTGGGGTTGGGGGTGTCCTCGAAGGTCACGCGGATGTGTTCGCCCACAGGGGCCGCCGCGGGGGCGCCGCCGCCACCGCCATGATCGTGCCCGTGGTCGTGTCCGCCGCCATGCGAGTGGCCGTGCGAGTGCCCGTGGGAGTGGCCGCGGTCGTCGTCCCCCGGCGGCGCGGCGGGGCGCGGACGAGGCGCCGGCCGTGCAGCGGGGGGCGGTGGCGCGGTGGCCGTCTTGGTGGCGCACTCCTTCTTGTCGCGACCGAGCAGTTTCTTGACGGCGCGCACCGGGAATCCAAGCAGGGAGCGAATCATGCGGCGCGGCCTAACGTGGTGCTATGGTCGCCGGCCCCCGTGGAGTCCGTGATGCTGCTCACCTGGATGCTTGGCTGTCCCGTTGCTGACCCCGTGCCTGCCGACAGCGCGACCGACGCTGATGTCCCCACCTACAACGCGGATATCCGTCCCATCGTCGACCGGGCTTGCCTTCGTTGCCACAACGCCGACGGTATCGCCACCAGCTTCGAAGACCCGGCGTTCGTCCAGGCCATCGCCGCCACCATCGCCGAGCGCGTGAAGAACGGCGAGATGCCGCCTCCCGCACCCGACCCCGCGTGTCGCGACTACGAGGGTAGCGAGCGCATGACGCTCACCGCCGAGGAGATCACCACCATCGGCGCCTGGGCCGAGGGTGGGGCGCCCCTTGGCGAGGACGTTGGCTACGCCACCGGCGATGACGCCATCCCGACCATCGCCCCCTACGACATCGAGCTCTGGCAACAGGTGGCCTACACCCCGGACTTTGTCGAGGACGGCAACGACTACCGGTGCTTCCTGCTGGAGCTCGGCAACGAGGAGCCGGTGTGGGTGACCGGGGTCGAGCCGATCATCGGCAACCCCAAGATCGTTCACCACCTGGTGCTCTACCAGGTCGACGACGACGTGGAGGTGAGCGACGATCCGTCGGGCTTCGAGTGCGGCGGGCTCGGCGAGAGCGGCTGGGACTTCTGGGTGGGCTGGGCGCCGGGCGGCGGGCCCATGGTCCTGCCGGAAGGCACGGCAATGCGACTCGACGACAACGCGCGCCTGGTCCTGAACATGCACTACTACGGCGACGGCACCCGGGCGGGCGAGTCCGACCTGAGCGGCTACGGCTTCACCACGCAGGCTGAAGAGCCCGAGCACGCCGCGATCGTCTACCCCCTCGGCACCGAGCGCTTCACCATCCCCGCCGACGAGCCTGCCTACGAGGCGGGCATGGACTTCACCTGGCAGGCCGACTACGGCACTTTCCACGTGCAAGGCGTGTTCCCGCACATGCACTTGCTCGGCCGCGCGTTTGAGATGAGCGCGGGCCCAGACTGCATGGTCGACGCCACGCCCTGGGACTTCCACAACCAGGTGAGCGCCTTCTTCAAGGAGGAGGTCGTGATCAACGCGGGCGACGACGTCTCGCTCACCTGCACCTGGGACAACTCCGCCGACAGCCCCTACCAGTACAACGATCCGCCGGAGAAGGTGCGTTTCGGCGAGGAGAGCAACGCCGAGATGTGCTACGCATTCACCTACGGCTGGTTCGAGTAGCGCGGCTACTTTGGACCGGGCGGCCCGTCCGGGTGACGCGTCGCAAGAGGCAGGCGGACTCGACGTGATCGGTCCCGGGGAACATGTCGAAGGGGACCAGCTGCGCGATCTCGTAGGCGTCGCCTAGCTCGGCCACGTCGCGGGCCAACGTCACCGGGTCGCAGGACACGTACACGATCGCCCGGGGACGCGTGGTGGCGATCCGGGTCAGCACGCCGGGTGCCCCCTGGCGAGGCGGGTCGAGCAGCGCGACGTCGAACACCACCGAGCCAGACTGGAACCGACCAGCGTCGCCTCGCTGCACAGAGGCGCCCGGGAGGTTGTGCTTGGCGTCGGCCACGCTGGCTGGATTTGATTCCACGAGCGTCACCGGCGTGCCGCGCGCGCGTGCCGCCCGTGAGAGGTTCCCGATTCCCCCGTAGAGATCGAGCAGCGCCTCGGCGCGCTCGTCACGCAGCCACTGGTCAACCAGCGCCACCAGCGCCCGGTTCACTTCCAGGTTCACCTGGAAGAAGGTCCCCGGCGAGGCGCGGAGGCCGTCGATGAGTAGGTTCGGGTTCCCCGCCACCGGGCGACCCTTGATCGCCACGTCGGGCAGGCCTCGCACGGGCGCGGTGGCATCGACGACGACGCGCTCCCCGTCGCTGCGCAGTTCCACCTCGCCGGCGGTGGGACGGATCGCCGAGGCGGCCGCGACGATCTCCGGGCGGGCCAGCTCATCGAGCGACGGGCGGACGAAGTCGTGGGTTCCCAACCGGTAGAAGCCGAGCTGTCCACCTTCGACCTGGAACTTCACTCGGGCGCGGGCGCCGGTCGTGCGGGGGGAGGGCTCGACCGAGCTCACCTCGGCCCGGAGCCCCCGACGATCGAAGGCCCCCTTCACGAAGGCGAGCTTGCGCGCGAGTGTTTCATCGTACGGGATGTCGGCCCAGGGCAAGAGGCCGGCATCGACCAGGGGTGAAGGCATCCGCGCCGAGCTATCCTGGGCCTCGATGTGCGCGCGCCTTGCCCGGCTCTGGCTCCTCATTCGCGACCCGGCGGGTTGGTCTGCGGAGCACTATCGTCGTAAGAACCGGATGGACTACGCGGCCCTCTGGCGCGAGCGTCGATGAGGGTTTTCCAGGCGGCGCGTGGTCTTCCCGTCGTCACCCTTGTCGAAGGGGGCTACGCCGGCAAGCTCGATGATTTCCTGTTTGAGCTCGAGTCGCTCGCGGTGCTGGGCTTCCGCCTGCGCGCGCCCGGCTTCTGGGGTGGCGCCCGAGGCGTGGCTGCGGGCAACGTGGTGCTCCTCGGTCGCGACTACGTGCTGGTTCGCGACGAGGCCGTGGTCGAGCGCGAAGGCAACCGAGGCGGCGACTCAGCCAACCGCGCCTGGTTCAGCAGCTGGGCGGGGCGGAAGGTCTTTGCCAGGAAGGGCGTGGAGCTCGGCACCGTGGAAGACGTGGTTCTCGACGACGCGCCTCGGGTGGTGCGCGCTTGGGTGATCGACGGCGGCCGCGTCGTCGTCCCCGGGCCGCGCGTCGTGCTCGGCTCCGAGTCGGTGATCGTCGACGACGAGCGCGTGGTCGTCACGACCGGGGAGAAGGTTGACACGGCCGCCTGGTGGGCGAAGGTCGCAGGGGTTGTCGAGGGGTGATCTGGCTTCTCGCCTGCGTGGGCGCGCTGATCGAGGGGGACGACCCCCAGCGCGAGTCTACGCTCCGACTGCGGTGGCTCCAGGGCTACCCGGAAGAGACCTGGCCGCTTGCCGAGGAAGGTCTCTGGTGGGCGCTCTCCGATCTCGGCGCCATGCCTGCGGCGGGCGCGTTGGAGGAGGTGCGCGCCGGTCGCGACGAGGTGGTGTTCGACCTCGACCTGTCGCGACTGGGTCTCGCCGACGGTGCCCTCGAAACGGTTCGCTTGGAGCTGGCCGAGAGCGCGGAAAGGGCGGAGTTTGGCGCCGTCGACCTGGGACGATTCCTGCTGCGGACACTCTACGAGCCCTGGCGCTACTACGCGATTACCGGTGCCTGTCTGTCGCGACCAGAGGTGCTCGAAGCAGAACACTACGCTGTCACGACGTCGCTATTGCTCACTGGTGACCGGCTCCTCAGCTACGCCCCCAACCCGGCGTCGGTCGATGAAGTCCTATTTCTAGCGGGGGAAGGCGAGGGCGACATCGCCGAGGGTAGCTTCGTCGCGACCGAGTTCGAAACGGTGTCGCTCCTGCCGAACGGGCAATTCCGCTACGCGATCTACGACGCCCTTGGCGCGCTCGTCCCCGCCGCCACGGAGGGCCCCGCCGGGCAGCCGGGGAAGTGCCGATGGTGCCACGAGTACCACCTTCAAACCGGCACACCGGAGAACGAGAGCGCCGAAGGCTACGTGGACTACGCCCGGTTCGTGGAGCAGGTGGCCGTCGCGACGGCACGCTCCGACGAGGCGCGCGCCGAGGTGCCCGGGGTGGCCTGGCCCGGCGACGTGGCGCATGATCGCGCCGAGTGGCTGGCGGAGGCCTTCATGTGGCCCGATGCGGCGCGTGTAAGGCTCGAGTACGGCGAGATTGACCTCGAGGGCCTCTCCACCACCGACCTCGTGGAGTACGGCTGGAGCGATCGCTACCGTCGCGCCGATATCGACGCCCGGGCGCCTTTCCCCGTGGTGCCCGTGGTTGACGACACGCGCGAGGGGGGCGGTGAGTACGCGGAGGCCGAGCTTCCCGGCTGCGAGTAGTTAGTCGACGACGAGGACCTCGTCGCGACTCACATCCTTCAGGAGCTTCCGGATCATCGCCACGCGCTCGGGCTCCTCGTTCCACACGTCGAGCAGCTGTCCCGCGAGATCCTTGGCGCGGCGGAAGGCGCCCACCAGGTCGCCCGAGATGTCGGCGGCCGACTCGAGGTAGGCCATGAGCTCCGCGAGGGTCTTCCCCTCGGCCCACATCCGCCCGAAGGGGATCATCTCCGGGCACCAGCAAACCTCGGAGCGCGTGATGAACTCGCTCTCGCGAACCACTTCGCTGCGGCGAATCTTCTCCACGGCGCGGATGAGGTCGAGGTCGTCGCCCTTGATCTGGAGGCGCACCCGCACGTCGCGACCGAACTCCTTGTTGACCGCGCACAGGAGCCCGAAGAGTCGCCCCGCGTTGAGGTTCTCGAGGAGGCCGTCGAGAATCATCTCGGTGACGAGGATCTCCTCGATCTGCACGTGGCGGAGCACGCGCCCCCCCGCGTTGAGGCTCGCGTCTTCGGCGAGGTAGCCGATGCGGGTGAGGAAGCCGATGCGGGCCTCCACGTCGTCCCACACACGCCCGGAGGCGCGTTCCGCGCGCTTCGCCATCTTCTCCGCGTCTTTCTGGCTGCGACGGTCGGTCTGCGCGGCCAGCACGTTGGCGTCGCGCTCCAACCGCTTCACCTCGCCCTGGAGCGTAAAAGCGAGGAAACTGCGGTCGACGACCTCGCGGATGTGCTCGCGACCAGCGCGCTGCAACAAGTTGACGATGGAGTTGAAAGAAAGCGCAAAGCTTGAGCGCACGGGCTCGGGTTCGCCACGCAGGTAGGTCTGGAGCGAGCGCTCGTTGTAGGTCCACTCCTCCATGTCGGTGCGGATGACGACGTGGCCGACCTCGTCCATGCCGCGTCGCCCGGCGCGACCCGCCTTCTGCATGAACTCACGGGTGGTGAGGGGGCGCAAGGAGCGCCCGTCGTACTTGCGCAGGCCGTCGAAAACGGCGGTGCGTGCGGGCATGTTGATGCCGAGAGCGAAGGTGCTGGTGCAGTAGAGCACCTTGATCAGCCGCGCCTCGTAGAGCTCCTCGACCAGCGCCTTGAGCTGCACGTTGAGGCCCGCGTGGTGGAAGGCCACGCCCCTCTCATAGAGGGCCCGCAGCTCCGGCTCGAGGGCATTGCCCGCGTCGCTCTTGGCGAACTCGTCGAGCCGGGCGCCGATCTCGGCGGCGCCGTGCTTGTCGAGCAGGGATTTCCGCAAACGCTGACCGAGCGAACGTGCGAAGTTCTCGACGTTTTTCCGCGAGAAACAGAAGTAGAGGTACGGGAGGAAATCGCGCTCCACCAGGAGGTCGAAGACGTCGTGATGGGTGGTGGGCGGCGCCCGGGGCGGGCCGTGTCGACCGAAACGCCCCCCCTTCGCGGCGCGGGCGGGCCGGGCGTGCTTCTCCACCTTCTGCATCGCCTTGGCGAAGTCGCCGGGCGCGCGGAGACCCACGCCCACGTCGGCCACCCAGAACTGCAGGGGGACAGCCCGCTGGTGCTCCTCGATCACCTCCACCCAACGTTCGCGCACGTGCCCCAGCCAGGCCGCGAACTGGCGGGCGTTGCGCAGCGTGGCGGAGAGCCCGACGATCTGCACGCGGGCGGGCAGGTAGATGAGCAACTCCTCCCAGGCGGTGCCGCGCTCGGGATCGTCGAGGAAGTGGATCTCGTCGATCACCACCGCGTCGAGCTCGGGCAGCGTTTCCCCGCCGAGGAGCATGTTCCGCAGGATCTCCGTGGTCATCACCCGGCACGGGGCGTCGCGACGGATCACGAGGTCGCCGGTGACGAGGCCCACCTTCTCCTCGCCGAAGAGTCGGCCATAGTCGCGGAACTTCTGGTTCGACAGGGCCTTGATCGGCGCGGTGTAGACCACTTCCTTGCCCCGGCCAAGGGCGCGCTCCACGGTCCAGTCGGCGATGACCGTCTTGCCCGTGCCGGTGGGCGCGCAGACGAGCACCGAGTTCCCGGCTTCGAGGGAGCGGATCGCGTCGGACTGGAACTTGTCCAGAGTGAGGCCGCGGTACACCATCGGCGCGGGACTTTCTTGCATGTGCGGCGCGGCTAACCGCTGGGTTGATACGGGGCGGGCATGTGGATCACGATCCTGTTGGCATGCGACGGCACCGAACCGAAGGTGGAGGACTCGAGCGAGCCGGTCGACACCGGCCCCCAGGACGCCGACGGCGACGGCGTGTACACCCCCGACGATTGCCTCGACGACAACGCCAACGCCTACCCGGGTGCCGAGGACCACCCGGGCGACAACGTCGACGCCGATTGCGATGGGCTCGACGGCATTCCCATCGAGGGCTGCTCGCCCATCGACGTGCCCGATGTCTACGCCAGCATCGACGAGGCCGTGCAGAACGGCGACGTGAACATCTGCCTTGGGCCCGGCGAGTTCACCATGGCCGGCGTGGAGGAGGAGGACCGCCTCGCCGGCCTCAAAGGCCAGGGACGAGGCCTGACGATCGTGCACGACCCGGCCGCGTCCTACGAGGTGTCTACGCTCGACCGCCTCACGGTCACCGGGGTGGCGATCACCGGCGGCGGGGGCAACTGGTACGACGTCACCGCCGAGAACGCGTCGATCACCGGGATCGACAACTTCGCCTGCACCCGGTGCGGCCTGGTCAACTCGCCCATCGAGCTGGCGGTTCACGAGACCTACGGCGGCATCAGCCTCGTCGACAGCTGGCTCACCCAGGGCGACCCCGCGATTCACGTGGTGTCGACGGGGTGCCAGACGCGCGAGGCCTGCTCCGGCCTCTACATGGACGTCCGCGCCTTCAACACGACGTTTTCTCACAATACCCGGGTGTACGACCTCGATCTCTCCGGCGAGTACAACCTCTACCTCGTGGCCGACAACAGCATCTTCGTGGGCAACACCACCAGCGTGCTCGAAGTCGACCTGGAGCGTGGCGAAGTGACGCCAGGGTTGGGGGCCGACGGCAGCAAGAACACCGCGTGGGACAACGGCGCCGACCCCTGGCCCGATGGCTACGAGATCAAGAACGACGAAGAGGATCCTGAACTCGACTTCGCCTTTGGTCCCCCTCGACCGCTCGAAGGGTCCTCGGTGATCGGGGCAACGAACAGCGAGGCTACCACGACGGACTACTGGGGTTTGCCTCGCGACGACGACCCCGATCGGGGCGCCGTGGAGTGGTGAGGGGAACGGCGACGGGTGTTCGTTGGGGGGGTGACGGGCCCCGCGCCCGTCCCCACGACGACCCCCACATGGAGCGAGTAGTGCGACACCACGCCACATCGACGCGCCGATTCCACGCGGGGAACGCCTCTTGACAGCGGTGGCGCCTAGCTTTTACGGGCGGGTGATGTCTTCCCCGCCCGCGCCGCGCCTCTCACGCGTGTCCAACCACGCCGAGGTTCGCGGGCGGTTGCTCGCGGCGGTGCGCCGAGTTTGCCCCCCCTGGCTGGCCGGCGACGCGGACGACATCGTCCAGATGGCGATGATGCGCCTCCTCGATGGCCGCGTGGAGGAGGTGAACTCCGCGTACCTCAACCGACTCGCCTACTGCGCGACGATCGACGAGATCCGGCGCCGCCGCGCGATGCGGACGGTGGCCACCGAGGAACTGCCCGAGGTGAAGGCGGAGAACCCGAGTGCCGACCCCGGACGGCAGGCCGACGACCGGGCGGTGGCGAGGGCGATTCGCGACTGTCTCGCCGGGCTCTTGGACAACCGCCGCGCGGCGGTCGGCTTGTACCTCGAGGGGCACACGGTGCCCGAGGTGTCGCGCCTCCTGGGCACGACGCCGAAGAACGCCGAGAACTGGGTGTACCGCGGCCTGGACGATCTTCGGGCGTGCCTGGCCGGGAAGGGCGTGTCACCATGAGCGCCGACGAGCGCGTTCGGGAGCGCTGGGCTCGCGCGCCGCGTACCGTCGCCCCCGGCTGCCCCGAGCCGGGTCGTTTGTTTGCCGGGGCGAGCGGGGAACTTCCCGCTGCGGAGGTGTCGAAGATCGTCGATCACCTGCGCGTCTGCGGAGCGTGCAGCGAGGACTGGCGACTCGCGCGCGAGCTGCACGGCCCAGTGGCGAGCGCCGCGCCCGGCAAGCTCGTCATGGGCCCCCGCCGATGGTGGGTGGCGGCGGCCATTGGGCTCCCGCTCGCCGCTGTGGCGCTCTTGACGCTCCGGACCGAGCCGGTGGACGACCCGATGCGGGCGGTCGCCGAGCCGGGCGCCTCCACGGCGGTCGTGGCGGAGGGCACCTCGCTCCCCCGCGACCAGCTCAAGCTCGAGTGGACCGCCGGGCCCGCGAACACCTGGTACATCCTCACCGTCACCGACCGTCGCCTCGCGGTGCTCTACACCTCGGGGCCCATCGAGTCGGCGTCGCACCTCGTCCCGGTCGAGGAACTTCGCGGTGTCAAGGCGGGCGAGGAGCTGTTCTGGCAGGTTGAGAGCCTCCTGCCCGAGGGAGGCCACGCGCGCTCGTCCACCTTCCGCGTGGTCGTCCAGTAGTTGTTCCTCGCCGCGTTCGCGCTCTCGCTGGCGACCGACCCCATCGCCGCCTGTCGCGACGCGCGCGCGACTGAGCCCGACCGCTACCTCGCGTGGCGGTGCACCTACATGGCCGCGCGCAAGGGCGCTGACTGGCAGGCGGCGCGAGACGACCTGGCCGCGGGCGCGTCCGAGGCCGACCCATGGGCAATGGTGGTGCTCGGCCATCTCCTGTCGGATCAGGGCGATCCCGGTGCAGAGACAAGCTATCACGAGGCGATTCTTGGTTTCTCGTCCACTGGCTATCGCGGCGAGGGGACGGCGAACGCGGCGGGGAGCGGACGCGCCCAGGCCCGCTTCGGGCTGGCCAACTTCCTCTGGCACCGGGGGACAAGCGCGAGCGATGTGGCGGCCTTGCTCGATCAGGCCCTCGCCGACGCCGAGGCTGGCGGCGATGCGATCGTGGTGGCCACCGCTCGCGCCCAGTTGAGTCGTCACCTGTGGCGCACCGGCGGCGACTTCGAGCGGGCCTGGACGCTCGCGCGGGAGGCTGAGCTCCACGCCTTTCCGGATGGCCCCTACCAGTTGCGGCTCCTGGTGCTCCACGTGCTCGCCGGAGTCGCCGAGCTGACCGCGCGTGGTGACGACGCCCGCGCCTACCGGGCGCGGATGGTCAGCCTCGCGGCCGGGGAGGGCGACGCCTACGTCGAGGCGACGGCGCGGAACAACGTCGCCCAGGACTGGCTTTCCATGCCCGACCTCGCCCCGACCGGTGCCGCGGAGCGAGAAGCGCGCCTTGCCCTCGCGGCTGCCGGGCGGGCCAAGAACCCCTACGCTCGCGCCGGCGCGCTGTGCACGCTGGCTCGCGCGCTCGGTCCATCCTCGGCCGAGGCCGTCGAGGCCTGGCGCGGTTGCGTCGCGACCTACAAGGAAGTGGGCGCTCCCGAGTCGGCGGTCTACGGGCGCTCGGGCCTCGCGACCGCGCTCTTGCACACGTCGCCTCGGGAGGCCCTTGCCGAGGCGCGCGCCGCCGTGGACGAGGCTCAGGCCGCGGGGGCCGACGACGCGGCGATCCTCGCGCGCATCGTGCTCGGGGCGCTGCTCCTCCAGCTGGGCGCCCCCGGGGCCGAGGCCGAGCTTCGCGGCGCCATCGAGGCGATCGAGGCCACGCGCGCGGCGCAGCAGAGCGAGGCGGCGCGCGCCGGCGTCGGGGCCAACGGTCGCCTCGCCTACGACCTGCTCGCGGCGCTCCAGGTGAAGGCAGGCCGGATCGAGGAGGCCATGGTCACCACGGAGTCGATTCGCGCTCGGGAGCTGGCGGCCTGGATCGAGCGAGAAAGGGCGACGCCCGCGACCGAGGCGCACCCTGGCCTCGACCGCCGCGCGGAGGCGGGGGCCACCGGGAGCCTTGGCCGGTGGCTGCCGCAGTCGGCCTCCGCCCGGCTCGGCCGTGACGCCCAGCCGGGTGCCAGCATCGGCGAGGTCCAGGCGGCTCTCGGCCCGGGCGAGGCGATGGTGATCTACCAGCTCTCGCCGGGACAGACGCTGGCCCCGGGCGCGCAGCCGCCCAACTACGCGTTGGTGATCGACCGTCTCGACGCGCGCGTGCTGACCCTGCCCCCGCTCGGACGCACCGAGGCGGCCGTGCAGCTGTGGACCGGCCTGGTGGCGAGGCGCGACGGTTCCGAGATCATCGCGAGCCCGGCGAGCCTGTTTCTCGACCCGGTGGCGGCGGCGCTCGGGTCGACCATCGTTCGGGTATTCGTGGTGGCCGACGGGCCGCTGCACAACGCGCCCGTTCGCCTCGGGGGCGGCGCGTCCGGACCGCGGGAAGTCAGCGTCGTGCCCAGCGCCCGCGCGTGGTTGCGCATCGTGGAGGGACGCGACTCGCGCCCGCCGCTGGTGCTGGCGGTGGCCGACCCCGCCCTGCCGCGGGCCGTCGACGAGGCCGAGGGCGTGGTCGCGCGCCTGGGGGGCACGGTGCTCTCGGGGCGGGTCGCCACCCTGGCCACGATGCGGGAGGCTCTTTCCCGGCACCCCAGCGTGCTCCACTTCGCGATGCACGCGGTGGTGGATACTGCGCGGCCCGAGCTGAGCGAGCTGCGACTGCCCGCGGGCGAGCCGCTCCGCCCGGGCGACGTCATGCAGCTCGATCTCGCTGGTACCATCGTGGTTCTCTCGGCATGCAGCAGCGCCGACGGTCGGGTGGTGAGCGGTGAAGGCGTGCTCGGGCTTGCTCGTGCCTTCCTCGCGGCCGGCGCGAGCGCTGTGGTGGGCACGCGCTGGCCGGTGCGCGACTCCGAGGCGGCGGCTTTCGTCGACGACTTCTACGCCGCGCTCGGCGAGGGGCGCACCGTGGCCGGCGCGGTAGCTGCCGCCGAGATCGAGGCCTCGTCGCGGCCCCGTGCCGCGAAGGAAGCTTGGGTTGTCGTGGGCGATGGGGGTGTGGTTGTCATTCCCGGGGGGACCCCGCGATCGCCGGTCCCCTTGATCGCCGCCGCCTGCCTGGCGGTGGCTACCGCGCTGGCGTACGGCTGGCAGGTGAGGGGATTCGCCAGTCGGGCTCGTTGATCGTCCGCAACCCACGGAGTTCACTCGATGTCCAGCTTTGCCCTCGTCGCCCTGTCCGCCCTGGCCCTCGCCGGGGATCGCGGCACCACGCAGGAAACCGCCAGCATCACCGTCAACGGCCGCTCGGTGGCGACCACGGCGCGCGTGCATCGCGGCGTGGCCTACGTGCGCCTCGACGAGCTGAAGGAAGCCCTCGGCGTCGGCGGCGACCGCGGCACCATGAGCACCAGTGACGCCCGGCTCAGCGCCACCGAGGGAAGCGGGCGGGTGCCGATCAACAACTCGGGTGAGGTGTCGAAAGGGGTCGTCGAGCTCGACGGCGTCAAGTACGTCCCGTGGAACGACGTGCTGTCCGCCGCCGGCGGATCGCTGAGCGGCACCGCAGCCGACGGGGCCACGCTCTCGGGCACGCTGCCGTCCTCCTGCGGGAGCTGCATCATCGACCCGCTTTTCATCGTCGACCCGGCGTTCATCGTCGACCCGGCGTTTTGAGCGGGAGTGTTCGCCGCGCCCGCTGCGACCGCCTCCTGGGTAACGATCTGCACCACGTTCTCCGACTGCAGGCCCTCGTCATCGAGAAACCGTTTGCGGGACGCAGCGGAGCCACCATGGGTCGCGGGCGTGCAACGAGGAAGGCCCTTCCGAGCTCGCGCTTGGAAGGGCCTTCGAGTGGTAGCCCTAACGCGACGATTTCGGAACTGGTTGAGAGAGAACGGGGAGGTGGCGAAGGAGATGGTGAGGGGGAGATACGGGCGGTAAACCCGCCTTGTCGTCCCGTGCTTCGTTCATGTCGTTCCCCCGGAGCCTGCGAAGGGGTTGAGAAGCGTCACACCGGTCCGCGTCACATCCCTCGTGTTCCGCGTGACGAGGGTCATGTCGTGGACGAGCGCAGTTGCCGCGAGCAGACCGTCCACCGTCGGGAGTGGGTCGGGCACGCCGAGACGCCCCCAGCGCTCGGACACAGCCTCGTCCACGACGAGCACCCGTTCTCCCTGAGTCGCGCGGTGGTCCCCGAGCCAACGGTCCAGCACCTCTGCGGCCCGTGGGTCGCGTCTACGCAGGGACTCAACTCCCCGGCGAAGTTCACCGAAAACCAGCACGCTGGTCCACAACGCCGATGATGGCGTCTGTGCGAGCCACCCGATGACGCCGGGGTTTGCGAGCGCGCCCTTGCGGGTCTCCGAGATCACGTTGGTGTCGAGCAGGTACCTCACAGGTCGACATCGCGAGGAAGGTCGACCGAACGCTCGAAGTCAGCGTCCTCACCCAGGTTGGGCATCGCGAGAAGCCACGCTTTGAACGCGTCCGCCTTGGGATCGATGAGCAACGCTCGGCGGAGGATCTCGCGGTGCTCCGCCTCGGCAGAGCGCCCGTGCTCAGCGGCCCGGCGTTGGAGGGCCGATACGACCTCGGGCTCGAGGTTGCGGACGATCAGTTGCGACATGCTATCACCTGATAGCAGGGTAGCCGCGGGGACGGGGGGCGTCAACAGCCGGTGGAGGCCGGGTTCCGCCGTGCCGTTAGGGGCCGCACTCCCCCCAACGAGAAAGGCCCTTCCAAACCGAGGTTTGAAAGGGCCTTCGAGTGGTAGTCCCAAGGGGATTCGAACCCCTGTCTATGCCGTGAGAGGGCACTGTCCTAGGCCTCTAGACGATGGGACCATTCGTGGGTCTATGTGGTTGAGGCGCTAGGGATCGAACCTAGAGTCTTCAGGGCCAGAACCTGACGTGTTGCCAGTTACACTACGCCTCAGCGGGCGGGACGCCTTTTAGTCGCCCGCTGGTCGGCCGTCAAGCGCCCCAGCACGCGTTCATGCGCCGCATGGCGGCCTCGCGACCGAGCACGTGGAGACTTTGCCAGAGTCCCGGGCCCACTTTCTGGCCGGAGAGGGCAACGCGAAGGGGCTGCGCCAGCTTGCCCAGCTTGAGGCCCTGGGCCTCGCAGAAGGCCTTGCCGGCGGCCTCGAGCGCCGGCTCGGTCCACTCGGGCACGGCGGCGAGCGCGTCGGCGCAGGCACGGACCAGCGCGGTGCTCGGGGCGAGAAGCTCCCTGATGGCGGCTTCGTCGCGGGTCACGCGATCGTCGTCGACGAATAGGAAGGCCATCGCGTCGGCGAGCTGGGCCAGCGTCTGCGCGCGCTCCCGCAAGGCGACGACGGCGGCGTGGAGCCGCTCGTTGGGGACGATGTCGCGCTCGGCGAGGAAGGGCCGCAGCTCCTCGGCGATGCGCGCCGACGGCAAGGTCTTGAGCCAGTGGGCGTTCACCGAGAGCAACTTGGTGTAGTCCCACTTCGACGGGGAGCTGCCGATGCCCTCGATGGAGAACACCGCCATCATCTCGCTCACCGTGAAGAGCTCCATGTCGCCGTGCGACCAGCCGAGTCGCGACAGATAGTTCACCAGCCCCTCGGGGAGGATGCCCTTCTTCTTGTAGTCGCCCACGGCCACGTCGCCGTGGCGCTTGGACATCTTGCGGCCTTGCTCATCGAAGATCAGCGGGAGGTGACCGAACCGGGGGGGCGTGGCGCCCATCGCCTGGTACACGAGGAGCTGCTTCGGCGTGTTGTTGAGATGCTCGTCGCCGCGCAAGACGTGGCTGATCTGCATGTCGACGTCGTCGCAGACCACCACGAAGTTGTAGGTCGGGACGCCATCGGTGCGCACGAGGATGAAATCGTCCAGCTCGTCCGAGGCGTAGCGCACCGGCCCCTTCACCAGGTCGTCCACCACCACGTCTTCACCGTGGGGCACGCGCAGGCGAACGACATGGGGTCCGCAGTCCGCGCTGAGCTTCATGTCGCGGCAGCGACCGTCGTAGTGGGGCTTCTCCTTGCGCGCGTCTTGCTCGGCGCGGAGCGCGTCGAGGCGCTCAATCGTGCAGGTGCAGCGGTAGGCCGTGCCGCGACCGAGCAGCTCGGCGGCCACGCGAGCGTAGCGGTCGAAACGCTGCGACTGGCGGTAGGGTCCGTGGGGGCCGCCCACGCCGGGGCCCTCGTCCCACTGCAGGCCGAGCCAGCGCAGGCTCTCGTAGATCGCCTCCACTGCTGCTTCCTGGTTGCGATCCTCGTCGGTGTCTTCGATGCGAAGCACAAAGGTGCCACCGTGTTTCCTGGCGTACATCCAGGAGAAAAGCGCGGTGCGCGCGCCTCCGATGTGCAGGTAGCCGGTGGGGCTGGGGGCGAAGCGGGTGCGAACGGTCGACATCAGGCGGCGCCTACCCGCTTCGCCGCGCAGGCGCCCGGTCGGGGTCGCCGAAGGCGACGCAAGCGGGGCGTACGCTCCTGTGGAGCGGCGCTCCGTCAAGGCGCGAGACGCGCGCGCCCGCTCCCGGAGCCGGACGACAAGGCCGGCGTGAGGGAGACTCGCAGCGACGCGCGCGGCAAGCGCGCGAGGGCGCCGGAGCCGGGCCCGGAGGCCGGCCGCAAAGGCCGGGCGTGAGGGCGAAGCGGGTGCGGACGGTCGACATGGCGCCGGGCGTCTACCCGTTTCTCTTCAGGCTGTCTCAGGGTGGGCACAGGCGCGGTCGCAGGCTCGCACAGCGGCCCGGTGGTCGGCCAGATCCGGGGGGAAAGTCGTCGCCGCGCCGCCCTTGAACGGGCAGGCCACGACGGCGCCATCGGGGAGGAGGAGCACACGTCGGCTCGCGACGGGACAGTGCCCACTGGATCGGCGCTCTCCAGGGAGCCCGTCAGGGCCCACCCACGGAGGGGAGCCCAACACGCGGTCGATTCCGAGGGCCCGGGCCCGGGTGCGGAGCTCCTCGCTGGGCTGCCCGTGTCCCCGCACGTGGAGGTGCACCGAGAGTTGCCCGGCGCGGCTGTGCCTCGCGTGGACGAGCGCTCGGGCGGCTTCCTCGGCCTCGGCGTCGAGCGCGTCGACCACCAGCTCGCAGATAGCCATGCCCCGGTCGAGCAACTCCTCGGCGCGGCGGTTGTCGAGCCCCGCGGGGCCGGTGCGCACGGTGGTGACCATCTCCAGCCGGTGACAGAAGCGTACGAGGTCGGCGAGGTCGCGATGGCTCGCGTGGGCAATGATGCGCGCCGGCATCGGGCCGGCCCACTGCACGAAGGCGACTACCTGCTCCTGCCAACCGTCGATATCGAGCGTTGAAGGCGGTACGTTCTCCGGGCCGTCGAAGTCGTCCAGACGCAGGTCGACCCTCGGGGGCCGGGGCACCAGTCCGGGAGGGGAGGGGAAGCGAGCGCGCAGGGCAGACCGGGCGCGGATCCGGAACGACTCGAGGAGCTTCATGCGGCCGGCCGCCGTGTATCGCGCCGGTGAGGTTAGAAGGCGCGGCGTGCGCTACACCCTTGCGATCATCGGGATTCTCTGCCTCGCCTGCGGCGCGAGCCCCGAGGCCGACGATGCCAGCGCCTACGTGGCCGCGATGCAGGCCCCCCTGCGCGATAACGCGGCGATGGCGCAGCGTTTCCTCACCAGCGCGTCGATGGTCAAGAAACAAACCACCGACGGTTCGAAGCAGGCGGAGGAGCTCGCCCGCGAGCTGGCGCCGCAAGCCGATGCCCTCGCCAAGGCGGTCGGCGCCATCGACCCCGAGGCGCCTCGGCTCGACGAGGCCCACGCGCTCCTCGTGAAGGCCTGGGTCGACCGGGCGGCCGCCTACGCTGCCATGCGCGACGCCTGGTCGGCGGGCGACCTCGTCGCCTGGGACGCGGCGGTGAAGAAGAACACCCAGTCCAAGCTCGACGAAGAGCGCTACTTCACCGAGGTCAACCGCTACCTCGCCGAGCACGAGTTCCGGCTTTTGCAGTACCCGGAGTAGTCCGCTGCGCAAGCGGTTGACAGGCCCCTCCTCCCGGGCTAACCGCCGCGGCTCCCGCTCTCTGGCAATCGGAGATCGACGTGATCGTCGCCCTCGCAGACATCCCTCACCGCGGCCTCGACGTCGCTTTGGACCACTCGGCCTGGGCTCGCAAAGCTGCGGGCGAAGGCCTTGGCGGTGAAGTCAAGGCGTTCGCTGGGACTTTTGCAATCACCCGGCACGGGAAGCATGCCGCGGTGGTCGGCGAGATGCACGCGGTGGGCGAGGTGGCCTGCGACCGCTGCGGTGCCCCGCTGGTGGTCAGCCTCGGGGGCGAGCTCAGCTGCCTCTACTCGCCGCTCTCGGCCCTGCCGGAGCGCACCAGCGACGACGAGGGCCTGCCGCGCCCGCCCGTCAGCCTCGACTTCGAGGTTGAAGACGTGGGCGAGTTCGACGGTGAGAACCTGGATCTCGCACAGGTCGTGCGGGAGTGGTTCACCGTGGAGCGTCCAGCGCGGCTGGTCTGCGCCGACGTCGACCCTGATAGCGATTCTTCCTGTCGCGACCGGTTCCGGTCCCTGGCTGGCCCCGTCACGGCGCCGCCCGTCGATCCCCGCCTCGCAGTACTCTCCAAACTCAACGTCAAGGACTAGCCCATGCCCGTTCCCAAGAAGCGCGTCTCCCGCAGCCAGCGCGACCAGCGCCGCGCCCACGACGCGATCACGCTCACCGCCGCCATCGAGTCTTGCCCCGACTGCGGTGCGCCCAAGCTTCGTCACCGCGTGTGCGACACCTGCGGCAGCTACCGCGGCAAGAAGATCTTCGCCGACAACGACACCGCCTCGTCCTCCGACGAGTAGTCCTTGGCCGACCCGCGC
This sequence comes from Pseudomonadota bacterium, assembly GCA_005778355.1. GTDB lineage: Bacteria > Myxococcota_A > UBA796 > UBA796 > SXON01 > SXON01. Next base: position 44,134 of record SXON01000218.1, read on the forward strand.
CCGGTCGCGCTCGACGCGTTCGGCGGCGACAAGGCGCCCGAGGCCATCATCGAGGGTGCCGCGCTGGCGCGCGACCAGGGCGTACCGGTGCTCCTGGTGGGCGATGCCGAGAAGCTCAAGGGACGCGTCCCCAAGGGCGTGGAGGTGGTGCATGCGCCCGGCATCGTCGGCATGGACGAGCCTGCGTCGGCACCGCTGCGCAAGAAGACCGACGCGAGCATCCGGCGCATCTTCGAGCTGGTGAACGAGGGGGTGGCCCAGGCGGCGGTCACCTGCGGGCACTCAGGCGCGGCAATGGCCTCGGCCCTGCACGTTCTTGGCCCGCTCCCCGGCATCGACCGTGCCCCGCTGGCGACCGTGGTCCCTCGCCGTGACGGGGGCCAACTCGTCCTCCTCGATCTCGGGGCAAACGTCGACTGCAAGCCCATGCACTTCGCGCAGTTCGCGGTGCTTGGCGAGAGCTACGCGCGGGCGATCCTCGGTATAGAGCACCCTCGGGTGGGCCTCCTCGCCAACGGCGAGGAGCGCGGCAAGGGAAACACCCAGGTGCGCGCGGCTTTCCCGGAGATCGAGGCGCTGGGTCTGGCCTTCGTGGGCAACGTGGAGCCGCTCGGCGCCCTCCGCGGCGAGTGCGACGTGCTCGTGTGCGACGGATTCGTCGGCAACGTGATGCTCAAGACCGTCGAGGGCACCGTGGAGGTGGTGGGCGCGATCCTCCGCGAGGAGCTGCGCCGCCGCTACGATGGCCTCCTGGGCCGCTGGCTCATGCAAGGCGCATTCCGGCGCTTCCGCCAGCGCACCACCTACGACTCCGTCGGCGGCGCGATCCTCCTCGGCGTCAATGGCGTGGCGGTTGTCGGGCACGGTCGAGCCGACGCGCGTGCCGTCGCGAGCGCGGTTCGCTATGCACGGAATTGCGCCAGCGCTGGCCTCGTCGCTACCGTGAGAGCACGCGCGCAGGAGAGGCTAGATACTGGCGAGTCAGAAGCAGCGGCGATAGTCGGGGCCCCGTTCCGAGGACGGCCCAATGGCTAACGAAGAAACCATCAACCGCGTGCGCAACCTCATCGCCGAGTCGCTCGGGGTCAATCCGGCCGAGGTGGTGCCTAGCGCCTCGTTCATCGACGATCTCGGTGTCGACAGCCTCGACATCGTCGAGCTCGTCATGGCGATCGAGAAGGACTTCAGCATCGAGATCCCCGACGACGACGCCGAGAAGATCTCGACGGTGCAAGACGCCATCGACTACATCCACAACAAGGCCAAGTAAACCATCGTGAATCGTCGGGTGGTCGTCACCGGCCTGGGGGCGGTGACGCCGTGCGGAAACGACGTCCCGTCTACGTGGGCGTCGATGGTCGCTGGGCAGTCGGGCGTCGCGACGGTCGCGAAGTTCGACCCCTCGGGCATGCCTGTGCGGATCGCCGCCGAGGTCAAGGGCTTCGACGCGGAGAAACGCATCGACCGCAAGCTCGCCCGTCGCCTCGACCTCTTCGCCCAGTACGCGATGTTCGCGGCGGGCGAGGCCCTGGCCGACGCGGGGTTGGACCCGGTGGCGGGCGACGATGGCGAGGGCGATGAGCGCCTCGGTGTGTACGTGGGCACGGGCATCGGCGGGCTCCAGGAGATCGTCAACGGCAGTCGGCTTTTCGACCAGCAGGGTTGGAAGGGTCTGTCTCCGTTCTTCATCCCGCGGGCGTTGACCAACCTCGCGGGGGGCCAGATCGCGATTCGGTACGGCGCTCAGGGCCCGGCGCTCTGCGTCACCACCGCCTGCGCCACCGGCAACCACGCGATCGGCGAGGCGTGGCGGGCCATCCAGAACGACGACGCCGACGTGATCATCGCGGGCGGCTGTGAGGCTGCGGTCTCACCGGTTGGCCTCGCGGGTTTCATGGTGATGCGCGCCTTGTCCAAGCGCAACGACGACCCGGCCACCGCCTCGCGCCCCTTCGACAAAGCTGCCATAGCCCGGCTTGGTCAAAAGACCGTCGCTTGAGGCCAACACCTCCATAAAGCTTTGGCGCGCTGCGCTAAAACGGCGTTGATCCGCACGCAAAGGACCGGGCCAATCCTCCGGCAACAACCAG